>CAJFOC010000016.1 GCA_904395815.1 uncultured Holdemania sp. | reverse complement strand
TTGGTAGTCGCTTTGGGGTTCGTCGGCAACTACGCCCCTTGTGGACTTTCACCACAGACTGACGGCATGCCCGTCGTACGAAAAAATCCATCAGATATCACATCTGATGGATTCCTCAATAAGAAATTCGGATTGAACCAGCTCAATTAAAGCTTTTTCTTTTCTTCGTTATTCTGCCTGTGAATCTTTTTCAGCGGATGGAGAAGAATCATTTTCTTCATCCTGATCTTCTTCCGGTTTATAGACAACCTCGACAGTAGATACCGTCTGACTCTCGTCCAGCGAAATCAGTTTTACGCCCTGTGTATTTCGTCCATAAACGGAAACGTTCTTCAGGCTGATCCGTATAACAATTCCTTCGTTGGTCATGATCAGACAATCCTCATCCCCATTCACCGCTCTCAGATAAACAAGCGGTCCGTTCTTTTCCGTAATCTGAACGGTCTTAACTCCCTTACCGCCGCGATTGGTCATACGATAATCTTCAATTTCTGATTTCTTACCGTATCCCTTTTCCGTAACGACAAGAATATAACGACCTTCAAAGCTTGTCGACATGCCGACCACATGACTTCCATTTACGTTGAAGCCTTTTACTCCGGAAGCTGTCCGCCCCATTGGACGAACATCCGATTCTTCAAAACGAATTGCCTGTCCATTGGCAGCCGCAATCAGAATCTGGTCTTTTCCTGTTGTTGGTTTGACGCTGACCAGGCTGTCTCCTTCTCTCAGACTGATCGCAATTTTTCCGGACTGGCGGATATTCTCAAATTCTTCAATTGGCACACGTTTGACTGTTCCCTGCGCCGTTACAAAGAACAGATATCTGGCCTTGCTGTTTTCCCGTTCAACCGGCACCATCGCCAGAACTTTTTCCTCTTTATCCAGCTGCAGCAGATTGACAATCGGAATGCCTTTGGATGTCCGTGACGCAACCGGTACCTGATATCCTTTGATCCGATAAACTTTCCCAAGATTGGTAAACAACAACAGATAATCATGCGTCACCATCATCAAAAACTGATCAATCAGATCGTCTTCATGCATACTCATTCCCTTGATTCCCTTGCCGCCGCGATTCTGCGTTCGGTAAGTATCCAATGAAATACGCTTGATATAACCGTTGACGGTCATTGTGACGACAATCTCTTCCTGCGGAATCAGATCTTCATCTTCCACATCCAGGTTGGCGTCATTGATCTCTGAACGCCGCTGATCGCCATATTTTTCCTTGATTTCCGTCAGTTCTTTGCGGATAATTTCCAGCACCCGGCTGTGATTAGCCAGAATGTCCTTCAGATCGGCGATCTGAACCATCAAACCATTGTATTCTTCATCGATTTTCTGACGCTCCAGACCGGTAAGACGGCGGAACTGCATCTCCAGGATGGCTCTTGCCTGAATTTCCGACAGTCCAAACTGTTCCATCAGACCATCCATAGCCGCCGCGGTGTCCTTGGATCCGCGAATCAGAGAAATAATGGCGTCAATGTGATCCAGCGCGATTTTCAGACCTTCCAGAATATGAGCCCTGTCTTCCGCTTTTTTCAGATCATAGCGCGTTCTGCGCACAGTGACATCAATCTGATGATCAAGATAACACTGCAGCACATCTTTTAATCCCAGCTGCCGCGGTGCATTGTTCACCAGCACAATCATGTTGACGCCAAACGAGGTCTGCATCGAGGTCATCCGGTACAGCTGATTCAAAATGACATCGCTCTGCACGTCCCGTCGCAATTCCATGACAATCCGGATGCCGTTCATGTTGGATTCATCTCTTAAATCCGTAATACCATCGATCACTTTTTCTCTGACCAGACTGGCAATTTTCTCCACCAGTACGGATTTGTTAACCATGTAAGGAATTTCCGTAACGATGATCTGTTTTTTGCCGTTGGCCATTTCCTCAACCTGTACTTTGGAGCGGATCATGATGGAACCGCGGCCTGTTTCATAAGCCTGCTTGATTCCAGCCCGGCCGAGAATAATACCGCCGGTTGGAAAATCAGGACCTTTGATTACATCCATCAGTTCTACAACTGTAATATCCGGATTATCCATCAGCGCAAATACCGCGTCGATCGTTTCTCCCAGATTGTGCGGCGGAATGTTGGTCGCCATACCCACCGCGATTCCCGTCGTGCCGTTGACCAGAAGATTTGGAAAACGGCATGGCAAAACTACCGGCTCTTTTTCCTCACCGTCATAGTTGTCCATCCAGTCCACAGTTTCCTTCTGAATATCCTTCAGCAACTCCATCGCGATTTTGGACATCCGGGCCTCTGTATATCGCATCGCCGCCGCTCCATCGCCATCGACGGAGCCAAAATTACCATGACCATCCACCAGCGGATACCGGTAGCTGAAATCCTGCGCCATTCTGACCATGGTTTCATATACCGCCGTATCGCCATGCGGATGGTATTTACCAATGACCTCACCTACGATACGGGCTGATTTTTTATGCGGTTTATCCGCAACAATCCCCAGATCGTTCATCGCATACAGAATGCGGCGATGAACCGGCTTCATGCCATCCCGCACATCCGGCAAGGCGCGGGCCACAATGACAGACATCGAATAATCAAGAAAGGATGTCCGCATTTCAGTGGAAATATTCGTTGTTTTTATATTTCCATGATTGAAGTTCTCTTCCATGCAGCTTCCTCCTTAAATATCCAGATTTTTAACAAAATGAGCATTTTCCTGAATGAAATTGCGCCGCGGTTCCACTTCATCTCCCATCAGCATGGAAAACACCGCGTCAGCATCCATCGCATCTTCAATTGTCACCTGAATCAAAGTCCGGAATTCAGGATCCATCGTCGTTTCCCAGAGCTGTTCCGGATTCATTTCACCCAGACCTTTGTAACGCTGTATGTTCAGCCGGTCACCCATTTCCTTTTTGACTTCCGTCAGTTCATCATCACTGTAAGCATATCGAATCTGCTGACCCTTCTGAATCTTATACAGCGGCGGCTGAGCGATGTACACATAACCGCCTTCAATCACCGGCCGCAGATAGCGGTACAAAAATGTCAGTAACAGCGTCCGGATATGAGCGCCGTCCACATCCGCATCGGTCATGATGACAATCTTATGATAACGCAGCTTGGTCACGTCCACTTCATCCCCGACCCCGGCGCCAAAAGCCGTGATCATGGATCGAATTTCCGCGTTATCGAAAATCCGGTGCAGGCGGGCCTTTTCCACGTTCAGAATCTTGCCGCGCAGCGGCAAGATGGCCTGAAACTTGGAATTGCGTCCCTGCTTGGCGCTGCCGCCCGCCGAATCGCCCTCGACCAGGTAGATTTCACAGATCTCCGCATTTTTACTGGAACAGTCAGCCAGTTTTCCCGGCAGCGAAGTGATTTCCAGCGCGCTTTTGCGGCGCGTCAGTTCACGGGCTTTTTTGGCAGCCAGTCGGGCTTTGGAAGCCAGCTGCGCCTTTTCAATAATCAGCTTGGCTGAATTGGGATGCTCCATCAGAAATCGTTCCAGCTGCTCGCCGAGAATGTTGGATACGATCTTTCTGACCTCCGCGTTTCCCAGCTTGGTTTTTGTCTGTCCTTCATATTGCGGATCCGGGTGCTTAACGGAAATGATGGCGGTCAGTCCTTCCCGCAGATCATCACCCTGCAGCGCTTCCTCGTCCTTTTTCAGTAAGCCGTTCTCCCTGGCATAGGCATTGAGAACCCGATTCAGCGCCAGACGGAACCCTTCCTCATGCGTTCCGCCCTCGCCGGTATTGATATTATTGCAGAAAGAGTAAATGTTCGGCACATATCCGTCGTTGTACTGCATCGCGATCTCGACCTGAACATTCTCCTGTTCCCCTTCCACATAGATGATTTCCTCATGAATCGGGGTTTTGTTACGGTTCAGAAATTCGATATACTGCTTCAGTCCGCCCTCATACAGGAAAACATGACGGCGCTTGCTTTCCTCTTCCATTCGTTCATCGGTAAAAGTCAGCTTGATTCCCTTGTTCAGAAAGGCGATCTGCCGCAGCCGCTCGTAAAGCGTATCATGGTTGTAGGAAGTGGATTCCGTAAAAATCAGAGGATCCGCCTTGAAGCGCACCATGCTGCCATGCTGATCCATAGCGCATTCTCCGATCTGTTTCAGCGGAGCTACAGCGGTACCGCCGTTTTCAAAGCGGATAAAATAAATCTTTCCTTCCTTGTACACCGTCACTTCCAGCCATTGCGACAGAGCGTTGACGACTGAAGCTCCCACACCATGCAGACCGCCGGAAACCTTATAGGCGCCGCCGCCGAATTTTCCGCCGGCATGCAGCACGGTAAAAATGGTTTCCACCGTGGAAATCCCGGTCTTCGCATGCACTTCCACCGGCATTCCCCGGCCATTATCCACAACCGTGACGACATCATTCTGATCCACAGTAACTTCAATATGCGTCGCATATCCGGCCAGCGCTTCATCGATGGAATTATCGACGATTTCCCATACCAGATGATGCAGCCCTTTCTCCGAAGTCGATCCAATATACATGCCCGGCCGCTTTCTTACGGCTTCCAATCCTTCAAGTACCTGAATATCCTGAGAAGTATAAGAATGCTCTACCTTTTGTTCCATACTGAACTCAAATCCTCCTTCCAGGGCCGTATCCGGCCGTGACTTACTTCAATCAAACGCGGTCTTCGCGTCAGAAAATCCAGAATTTCATGAATATCCGTCGCTGTGATCCAGGTTTGCACTTCTTCCGGGATGAAAGAAAAAAGATTGATTCTTTTTTGCCGGTCCAGCTCGGAAAGCACATCATCCAATAACAGCACCGGCACCTCATTCTGATTCTTCCTGATGAAATCAATCAGAGACAGCTTCCATGCCAGCACCACCATCCGGCGCTGTCCCTGGGAAGCATAGCTGACAACATCATGATCATTCAGAAAAAAACTGAGATCATCCCGATGAACGCCGAAGCCGGTCGTCTTCAAAATCCTGTCCCGTTCCCGGTTTTCGATGATTTTCTGCTTTATCTGCTCACGCAGCCGCTGCGGATCCGTTTCCTCACTCAGCGTTCGATAACGAACGCTGATCTGAGCCTGTTCTTCTGACAATCCGCTGTAAACGCGACTCAGATTTTCGTTCATTTCCGCAATGAAATGACGCCGAAAACCGATAATCTGCACCTGATGGTCAATCATCTGCGATTCCAGCACTTCCAGCATCGCCGGATCCGTCTTTTCCCGCTTCAGCAGACTGTTGCGCTCCCTTAACAGCTTCATGTAGACCGACAACAGCTGCATGTACCGGCTGGAAACCTTGCCGATTTCCACATCCATCCAACGCCTTCGGACTTTCGGCGGCGCTTCAAACACTTCAAGATCTGACGGGGCAAACAGCACCGCGTTCAGCCTGCCGATGAATTCGGTAGAACGGGATACGGGATGCTGCTGAATCATCAGTGTCTTTCCCCGCTCATGAATCACAGCTGTCAGCACGGTCGGCGGCGACGAATCCAGATGACATTCAGCCCGACAGAAGGGCTCATGTTCCCGAATCATATCCTGATCCCGGACAGCGCGATGCGAACGGGTTGTCGAAAGCAGCACAATGCTTTCCAGAAGATTGGTCTTCCCCTGCGCATTTCTGCCGACAATCACATTGATTCCCGGATCCGGAAACAGCTGACAGGAATCAAGATTGCGAAAATTCCTGAGGCGGAGCTGCGCGATTCTCATCGTCCAATCGTGTACTGCCGGTTTTCAATGCAGATGTGATCCCCCGGATAAAGCTTGCGGCCCCGGCGGTTTTCCGGCTCATCGTTCACTGTGATGCGAAGCTGTTTGACCGCAACCTTCGCTTCGCCGCCGGACGCAATCCAGTCGGTCATTTTCAGCAGCTGTCCCAGCGTAATGAATTCAGTATTAATCTTAATCATCGTCAGAGTCCTTTCCCGCCTGCGGCCTATCAAAAGAATTATACCACAAAATTAACGAAAAATCACAATTTCCCTATAAAATAAGGAAGACAACCCCATGGATCACCGTTCTTTCCTCGAACAGCCTGACCTGAACACGCTGACGATAAAAAAACGGCAGGCTGCCCTGCCGCCTGTCGTCTGTCAGGAATAAGTTCTTACCGGAAGAACCAGCTGAAGAATGGAATCATCATCGACGTTGCGAATGATGAACGGTTTCATTTCTCCGCTGAAGAAAATCTTAATCGTCGTGGCTGAAAGAACCCGGATTGCTTCAAAGACGTATTTGCCGCTGAATGAGATTTCCAGCGGATTGCCCTCATACTGAATGATATTCAGATTTTCAACGGAAGATCCGACTTCCTGAGACTTGCTGGAAATCACCACTTCTTCGCTGTTGGCGCTCATCTTCACAATCGAAATTCCTTCGTTTTTAATGAAGGAAGCCCGGTCAATCGCACTGAGCATATCGCGCGAATCCACAGTCAGCTCATGCTGGAATTCGGTTGGAATCAGCCGTTCTGTTTCCGGATAAGCGCCGTCGATCAGACGGGTCTGAATCACAGTATCGCCAATCCAGAACTGCGCTTTCTTATCGGAAACCGCGATCTGAATTTTCCCATCGCTGTCGATCGTTCTCGCCACTTCATTCAGACTGCGGGCCGGAATGGTAATGTTGAAATGATTTTCCGAATCCAGTTCTACCGTTTTTTTAGCCAGCCGATAGCTGTCGGTCGCGACACATTCCAGATGACTGCCGTTGCATTTCATATTGACGCCGGTCAGTACCGGACGGGTTTCACGATCGCTGGTGGCAAATGTCGTCTGGCTGATAATCTTCAGCAGAAGATCAGCGTCCATCTGCAGCTGCTGACTCGGTCGGGTAAAATCAATGGCCGGATAATCCATCGCCCGCATGCCGTTGATACGGAATTCCGCCGACATACCGCTGATGCGGGTCAAAGAACCGTCGACAATTTCCAGTTCGATCTCATCCGCATCAATTTTTCGGACAATTTCCAGAATGTATTTGGCTTCAATCACAATGGAACCGGCTTCCTTGACAATCAGACCGCAGTCTTCGTCGCTGCCGTGCAATACTGTCTGAATGGAAATATCCGAGTCACTGCCGGTCAGAGTGATGGAATCGTGTTCGACTTCCATTTTAATCCCGGACAGCGCCGGCAGCGGAGAATTGGATGAAATGGCACGGGCAACGATATTCAGTGCGGACTGGAATGCTCGCTTTGAGATTTTGAAGTTCATGAAGGGCCTCCTCTGTATCTATTCTTTTTAGTCTGGATTACCATTATCAGGACTGTGGAAAAGTGGAAAAACATGCGTTTCCCCTTTATTTACCGCTATATTTTAACACTTTTTGATGCGGAAATAAAGTGGAAGACCGGGGATAACTAGCTGACCTTGATCATCTTCTCAAGCTCGCTGATCGCCTGCCGGTAGGTATCGCTGTTCTTCAGTCCTTTCTCTACCTTTTCACAGGCGCTCATCACCGTGGAATGATCCCGCTTGCCGAATTCATCGCCGATTTTGACAAAGGGCATATCCAGATGTTTACGGCACAGATACATGGCCATATGCCGGGCAGTCGCGATGTTTTTGGTTCTTGTTTTGGAAATCAGCTGCTGCCGGGTCAGACCGTAATAATCGGCGACGGCACGGATGATTTTGGAAGCGGTCAGATCGTTTTTATCAATGGTCTGAGCCTGACCTTTGAAAGCGGCGACAGCCGTTTTGAGATCGATGCGATTGGTGCTGGCAAAGTTGATCGAATAAAATAAAAGCCGGTTCAGCGCGCCTTCCAGCTTGCGGACATCCTGGGAGAAATTGGAAGCGATGTAAGCGAGCACATCATCGTCTACCATGGACGGATCCACGCTCTGTTTTTCCAGTTTGACTTTCAAAATGGCGACAGAGGTCTCAAATTCCGGCGAATCGACGCCTACGGACAGACCTGAAGAAAACCGGCTGATCAGCCGGTCTTCCAGTCCTTTGATTTCAGAGGGCTGTCGGTCAGAGGTCAGGCAGATCTGTTTTTTGTTATTGACGAGTTCATTGAAGATGTAAAAGAACGTTTCGTGGCTTTTTTCCTTTCCCGCCAGAAACTGGATATCATCCACCAGGAGTACGTCCAGATCGTTCATTTCTTCTTTGAATTCCTGAATCTGACCGTTTTTGATGGAATTGACCACCGCGTTGACAAAATCTTCGCTGGAGGTGTAGTACACTTTTTTATCCGGAGAATGCTCCGCCACGTAATTGCCGATCGCATTCAGCAGATGCGTTTTGCCCAGACCGGAATTGCCGAAAATAAACAGCGGGTTGAAAAACTGACCTGGATTGTACGCGCAGGCCAGCGCCGCGGAATGGCTTTCCCGGTTGCTGGAGCCGACGACAAAGTTGTCGAAGGTGTAATCCGCGATCAGGTTGGTGGTATTCAATCCGGTGATCGACGGCGTTTTTCTTGTTTTGACAACCGGGCGCATCTTTTCCAGATTGTCTTCTGTGACGATGTCACAGGTGATTTGCCGTTCCTGTACCTCGCTGATGGCTTCTTCAACGATATTCTTGTTCTGCAGCATGATTGAACATTCCAGAAAACCCGGCGCAGCAATCAGCGCCTTGCTCTCATTCAGATCTACCAGCCGGGATTGCGAAAAAAACTGATTAAAAATCAGATCGTCAAGCAGCTCTTTCTGTTTTCCCCGTTCCAGAATCAATTTCAGCGTCCGTTTCCATATATCCGAAAGATAGGAATCCATTACGGTCATGTCAGTCCAACTCCATTCATAAAACATATTCCTCAGTACTACTAAGTGTATCGGATTTACTGTGGATTTTCCACGAGGATTTGCTTATAGAAAAAGTTTTCCACAGAAAAAACAGGCGATTTTCCAGTACCTAGGCTGTTTCTGCTTCTGTTTTCCACATATTCCCACAACTTTTACGTTGTGGATAATCTGTGGAAAAGGTTATCCCCGTCACAAAAATGGGGATAATGGGGAAAAAACGGGATCTGTTTTTCGTTATCCATGATTTATCCATATCGTTTTACCCTTCTACAAAAGGCTTTAATGAGAAATCCACATTTTTCCACAACGGTGGAAAAATGATGATTGTGGAATGAGGAAAGCATGTTGATAACAAAAACGGGGATCACATGAAAAAGTTCATAGGAGAGTAGGACAGCCTTGTTCTTTGCTGATTTGTGTGGAAATCTTCATTTTTTTCACAGACCGGCCATGATAGTATTATTAACGGGGAAGGAAGAGAGGACAACGGAATGATCAAAATGATTTTCTGCGATGTGGACGGAACACTGGTTCAGTACAACGAGCAGGAAGAATACACGATATCGGACGACAACCGGCAGATGATCCGCACCGCCATTCATAACGGGATTCGTTTTGCTCTGGCGACAGGGCGCCCGGCCAATTTTGTGCCGGAACGCTATGGTAAGGAATTCACGCTGGATACGGTCGCTTACTCCGGGGCGATGGTTCAGGATGCGGAAGGCCAGATGCTCTATGAAAGCTCTTTTACACTGCAGCAGGCATTAACAATTTACCGTCTTGTGGAAAAGGAAGACGCGGAACTTCTGTGCATTAGCCGTGATAACGATTATGTGTTTGCCGGACGCCGCCAGCAATACATGGCGGAATTTCTGGATCCGGCGACGACGGTCAGGGACCATCGCGATCTGATTGACGCTACATTAAAACAGGTTGCGCAGCAGTCTTCTGAGCTGTCGTTTGTTTCGCTGGTTGTTCTCTGTCATGATCCGCAGCGGCTGGAAAGGCTGGCGCAGCGCTGTGCGCAGCTGAGCGGACTGGATCCGGTCATGACCCGGCCAGACGGTTATTCTCTGATGAAAAAGGGAGTCAACAAAGCTTACGGTATCCGTCTTCTGGCGGAAAAGCGGAAAATTGCGCTGAATGAGATCGCGGTTCTGGGAGACTCTAAAAATGATCTGGAAATGTTTGATCTGATTGAACAAAGCTACGCCATGGAAAACAGTCATCCTTTGTTGAAAGAAAAAGCCGGCGCAGTCGTCAAAACGGTTGCGGACGCTCTGCGCAGGATCATGGAAATCAATCGTCAGCAGGAGGTGAGATGATGAAAATGATTCGTCGATGCAGCTGGCTGATCATGCTGATGATGCTGGTCGGATGTACGGGTACGCAGACTTCTTCACCTGAATCTGATTTGCCGGCAGTGGGCGACAGGCCAGCCAGCGAAGAAAATGAAACGTCGACTGCAGATGAGCAAACCGCAGTCCCTCAGGAGGAATGGATCATGGATGTGCCGGATCTGACCAGTCTTGACAGCATAACGCTGATCGTTAACAAACAACACGGTTTACCGGAAGATTATGAACCGCAGGATCTGGTGACCCCGGAGGTGACGCTGGCCAAATCTTCCATTACGCTGCGTGCTCAGGCGGCGGAAGCGATCCGGGTCATGTTTGACGCGGCGGAGGAAGAAGGAATTTCTCTGATGATCGGCAGTGGGTATCGCTCCTATGAATATCAGAAAAATCTGTACAACAACTATGTGGAGCGGGATGGGGAGCAGCAGGCCAGCCGTTATTCCGCCAAACCGGGAATGAGCGAACATCAGACCGGGCTGGCCGTCGATCTGTCCGGCAGCAATGGCGAATGTTATCTGAAAGAATGCTTCAAGGAAACAGAAGAAGGTCTCTGGCTGAAGGACAACGCCTGGAAATACGGATTTATTCTGCGTTATCCGGAAGGGAAAGAGGACATCACCGGGTATATTTTTGAACCGTGGCACTATCGTTATTTCGGCATTGAAGAAGCGGCTAAAATTCAGGAAAGCGGTCTGACGGTAGAGGAATACTATGGCTTGCAGACTGATGGAGAAAGCGAATAAAAAAATCCTGCCTTTTCTTTGATATTGACGGAACATTGGTGAATGAGAAAACCGCCCGCATTCCTTTTAGCGCGCTGGCGAACGGTCAGATCAAAAACAGCTTTGAAAAACCGCTGCACGTGTTGGAAAAACAAGGTTTTCATACCATCGTACCCTGGCAGGATCACAGGACGGTTTTCCGCAAATTCTGCATTGAATACGATCAGCACAGCGATCTGCCGGAACTGGTCCGCTTCTGTGAACAACAGGGCTTTCAGTGGATTGACCGCAGTCCGGGCTTTGCGGAAATCATGCCTGCCTGCTGCAGCAAGGCTTCGGCAATGGCAATGCTCTGCGATCGGCTGAAGACAGATCAACATCACTGTTACGCGTTTGGCGACAGCGTCAATGATCTGCCCATGCTACGATATGACGGTCACAGCGTACTGATGGGAAATGGAGATCCTTCTTTGCGTCATGAGATGGAATGGGTTACGGATCCTGTTGATCAGGATGGTCTGGCTAAAGCGCTGAACCATTATGAACTGACCCATCAGACAACAAGAGAAACGGTTGGGGGTTGACATCCGGTGAAAATCCCTGTACACTGATAACAGTTAGATCAAGCTAACAAAAAAAGAACAACAAGGTCAGTCATGACCTGTTCTTTACTTTAATAAGTTAGCTAAAACTAACAAAGGAGTGCAGCATGATCGGTTCTTTTGAGGAAAACGTGATTGAATACTGCGGCCCGACACTGGCCGGACTGAAGGCTGGAAGCTGCTTTACCTGCTTTCGGCGTCAGTTTCCCGACGCTCAGCAGCTGATCCGCGATGTTGACCGGATCGCCTGTGAAAAAGGAGTCCGGCTGTGCGTTCTGGCTGATAAACAGGATTATCTGCTGGTGTACTGTTACCGGCCGGCGATGATCGACGTTATTTTAAGTCGGCCGGAGGTCATTGATTTTCTGGATGGCATGGGATATTCCATCAAAGAACAGGATTGGCTGCCAGTTTTGTCGCAGCGTCTGCTTCATGAGGATTTTCCTCATGAAATCGGCATTTTTCTCGATTACCCGCTGGAGGATGTGATGGAGTTTATCCGCTGTCATGGGCAACATTGTCAATTCATCGGCATGTGGAAAGTCTATCATGATCCTGATGGCGCCCGGCAGCGATTTTCCTGTTTTCGCCGATGCGTGTCGGCTTTGCGTCATCATCTGTTCAGCGGCAAATCCATTTCTCAGCTGATTGTCAGCATGTAAAGGAGATCGGTATGGAAAAAATTCTTGTCGTTTACACCTCAACAACCGGAAACACTCAGGCGATGGCGGAAGCTGTGGCAGAGGGAATCCGGGCGGCAGGCGCAGAAGCAGACTGCATTGACGCCTGCATGAATCCTTCCGTCGCAGACTTTGATAAAATCGCGCTGGGAAGTCCGGCGATGGGCGCTGAAGTGCTGGAAGAATCGGTTTTTGAACCGTTTTTCTCGGCTATCGAAAACCAGCTCCAGGGTAAGAAAATTGCCCTGTTTGGATCCTATGGCTGGGGTGACGGCCAGTGGATGCGTGACTGGCAGGACCGGGTTGAACAGGACGGCGGCGTTCTGTTTGAACAGGGACTGATCATCAACGGCATGCCGGATGAAGAAGGCAAGGCTGAGTGCCGCAGTTTCGGCGAACGCTTCGCCGCATTCTGAGCTTCCAGATTCAATCCAATTTCTCTTTAATCTCTTTAATCTCTCTTTGGAAAAGGCGAACCCCGCAACGTTCGCCTTTTCTCTTTGCCCGAATTCCCTGCCCCTTCCTGATTTCCAGGAAGGGGTGTTTTTCAAAACAGAACTTTGTTTTTTACCGCCACAGCGATGGAAAGATGCGGCGGCGCATAAGGAATCAGCGTTGCCTGAACCGCATGATACAGATCCGGTTTTCCCGGCCAGACCGTGCCGATTACCTGATTGTGACGATCAAGCTGATGAAACCAGGATCCATGAACAGGATCTATGACCTTTTCATCCAGATACCGCATCAGTTTTTCAGCATCTTTGGCATAAGCGGGCTTTTTGGTCAGATGCCACAGGCAGGCTGACGTATTGATCGCTTCCGCCAGCGTCCAGTGCATCCGGTCATGAACGACCGGTTTGCCGTTCCAGTCGGTCGTGTAAACGATGCCTTCCGCGCCATCGGCGCACCATCCATCGCTCATCGCCCGCTGATAAAGGTGTTCGGCGGCTTCTATCATTTCCTGTCTCTGTTTGTCCGGTATGGCAGCACAGAGCGCCCACTGGATGATCAGGCGCGCCCATTCGATTCCATGCCCGCAGGTTGCGCCGTAAGGCTTGAACGGATCGTCAGGCCTGTCAGCATTTCGCTGCAGATCCGGTTTCCAGTCGCTGGAAAAATGCTCGGGAATGCGCCAATGGTTTGTCTCTGCCCATTGAACGACACGACGGATAATTCGTTCGCAGCGTTGACGGTATCGTTCGTCGTTGAGCACATCGGCAACCGCCAGAAACGCTTCTACGGTATGCATGTTGGCGTTGAGTCCGCGGTATTCGTCCAGTACGGTGAATTCCGTATTCCAGCTATCCCGGCAAAGTCCTTCCTGTTTATCCCAGAAGAAGCGGTCAAAGCAGCGTAACGCATCATGAAGTAATTCTTCCGCCTGTTTTTTTCCGGCCAACAGAGCGGAACAGGCTGCCAGAATGACAAAGGCGTGAGCATAACATTGTTTGTCCGGCAGAATCCGGTGATCGGAAGTGACTCCGGAAAACCAGCCGTCGTGGTGATGATCGCGCAGTTCAGTTATCAGTCCTTTCAGACCGGCGTCGACCAGCGCTTCGCTGCCTTCATGCCCCAAAAGAATGCCCAGGCTGTAGACATGGACCATCCGGCTGGTAATCCATGTTTCGCAAGGACGATCAGGCCATGGCGATCCATCGTCGGACAGGTAATAGGAACTTCCGCTGGGAGAAGGAAACTGGTGACCAAAACGCAGCAGGTCCTGACGGCATTCTTCCAGAAACGCTCTGTTTTCCGGCGTATCGATCTGATACTTTGATTGAGGATTCATTGTACATCTCCTTTCTTTGTCTTCTTCTTTGTATTCCTTACATGTATTGTAACCTGAAGTGGGAAAAAAGGGATGAAAAAGAGGACTGCCGGAAAAATCACACAGTCTTGTTGATCGAATCGAACATGGTATTGATGTTTTCATCTATCCTTACGGGGATGTATCTTGTGAACAAAGAAGAGATTGATTATACTGGAATCAACAATATTGTTAGGGAAATAGCATCACAGAGAAGAGAAAGATGACAGAAAGAAAAAAACTACGGCATGATGAAGCGGCTGAATATCGCATCGCCGACAACACCATCACAAACAGGAAAGACAATCAAAACATCCGTCACAGGATAAAGAAACTGCCGCTGCGATTTCTGTATTTTCGATAAAGTAAGGAGGAAAATCAGATGAGCGAAGAAAATGAAATGAATCAGGCTGGCTTTGATGCGATTGCAGAGGCCATGCACCATCTTTATCCCGATCAGCAGGGACTGTATTACGGTACTCTCATTCCCTATATGCTGGGTGGTAAAGATCCTCTGGATGGAGTGGAGATCTGGAAAAGCGAGCACGGAATCCCTCACTGGCACTATGTGACGTACGGCTTCAGTGAACTCTACGAAAAAGAAAGCGAAGATCCGCAGGTCAGCGGTTATGGTTTTGAGCTGACCTTCCGGCTGAAACGGGGCGAGGAGCAGCAGCCTCCTCTCTGGCCTGTCAATCTGCTGCAGAATCTGGCCCGTTATGTTTTTTCCAGCGGTCATGGCTTTGCTGCCGGCCATCACATGAATGCCAACGGTCCGATTGCGCTGAATACCGATACCCAACTCACAGCGCTGGGATTTTGTATCGATCCGGAGTTAAACCAAATGGATACGCCCAACGGTCATTGCGTCTTTTTGCAGGTGGTGGGACTGACGGAGGATGAAAGGGAAGCGCTGATGTGCTGGAATGGCGTATCATTTCTGACAGAATTCCAGTGTTATTTTCCGTTATGCGTTACCGATCTGGCCCGCTGTTCCATCATGGAAAACCCGTCCTTCCGTAAAACCTGGCAGGCAGGAGTGGAGCGGGATGGTTCTTCTACCGCTTTTCTTTACATGGACAAACTGCAGATCCGGCAGGAAAACGGTCATGCGATCCTTTGTCTGGGGGCAGGGCATCAGGAGACCTTGAAACGCATGCTTCGGGCCAGAGTAGGAAAGGGACGTACCCTTACTCTTCAAAACCGCAGTCAGGCGGTGCTGTTTTGTCCGGGAAAACAGGGGGAAGTGCGTGAGAAAGATCAGATGACCACGGTGGTTCTGCCACAGGAAGCGCTGGAAGAATTGTGCGCCGTACTTGAACCGCATGCGGGCGTTTATTCCCTGTCGTCGTTTCCGCTGATCGTGGAGCTGACGCCCACAACGATCACGGGCCAGGATGGCAAAACGGTCAGCGTCATCGAATAGCGAGTGTGAAAGCCATGAAGAAACAGGAATTCCGGCAGGACTTGCATGGGGAAAGTGCGGCTGTCGGCGGGCCTTTTCTGATCCAGCTGTTGTTTAAGGAACCGGCGGCCATGCCGGACAAAGAAAAAATGATCGCGGTAATGGAACGGCACACAGGCAGAACAGAATGCTTCTGCCATGATGAAAAGACCGCGGGATTGGCCGCGTGGGATCACATCGCGTCGTTTCAGGATGGTCAGGTTCCGGTACAGTTTCTGATCATGGGCTGCACCCGCTTTGAAGGGGAGGGCTTCGATGAATTTCTGATGAGTCAGATGTGGGAATGCCGTCAGGACAGGGAACGGATTGTCCAGGAGTGTTCGTATCAGGTTGTCGCGGCCGATATGCTGGCCTCTGCGCTTGCATCCCGGCAGCGGGCTAATCTGGATGCGGATTTTCTGGATGCGCTGGCAGAACTGTATCCGGATTGTGAAGCGTTTTATTTTCAGAACTGCGGCAAGCTGTTGCTGGCAGAAGATGTGCGTACTCATCAGATTGAAGGCACGGACCGCTTCATCCGCTTTGGCGTGAACGTTCGCTTCTTTCGTATTCAGGACAGCGAAGACATGATTATTGATACGATAGGCATGAGCACGCTGTTTCTGCCGGACCTTCAGTACCATTTTCATGGCATAAATCCTAACTGGGTGGTAAATCACGCCCGCAATCTGGCCTCATATATTCTGGCTCATGATAATCCCATTTTGGATGGGGAAACGGTGGATGGCGTGCAGAACGGACAGATGAGTCGCAATGTCCAGTGGAAATGTCATTATGAGGAAGCATTGATACAGCCAGCCAGAGAGGTGCTGGATATCCATATGGGAGACAACGCTTCAGGAAATCGATGATCTTTACGGACGTTTGTCAGTCTGCAGGAAAAAATGAGAGAGAAAAAATTATCCGAATCTTGACGAAGATTTTACCCAATTGTGATGAATCCTACCTGAAATCTGTATAGTATGAAAGAGGTCAGGGAAAGGTTGGCGAGGTGAAGCATATGGCTTGGTTAATGAATGATCAAGATATGGATGACATGTTAAAGAAGATTTGTCCGGCGGAAGAAAGTTATCAGGGTAAAGCCTGGGGAACTCTGATGTCGGGTACCGCTGCAATGCTGGCGCTGGGAGCGTTGAGCAATGTTTCCTGTTATGTTGGCGTAACGGAGAAGACGCTGGTGATTGCCGTATTGGATACGCTGGATATTTCCCATCTTCGCGGTCAAATCTGCATTCCCTTTGATAAATTGGATGAAGTGAAGATAAAAAGAGGTCTCATCCCTTCGCAGCGTATCATCAAAGCGAAAAGCGGAGAAACCCGAATCAAGCTGTCGCTGGTGAACAATACCATTACGGCGAAAATTAAAAATCAGAAACAGGGAATGCAGGCTATTTGCGAAGCGCTGAACCGCAGAAAGTAATCGATTGATAAAAAATGTGTTACTGTGAAAGAAGAAATTCCGATTATCATCGCATGGTCATTGTCAGAATTTCTTTTGAAAACAGATCTTGCTTTCCTGAAGATTCTGGATAAGCGCAGCATTTTCCTTTGGGATTGTTTGAGACAGGATGATTGCCGCCTCAAAGAGTGAAGCTTAAAAACAGGGTTTGTAGGTTTGTCAAACATCTTGTACAGTAAGAGAATCGAAGAAAGCGGCAAGTTTTTCTTTCGGAGAGAGCCAACTCAGAGGACG
>CAJFOC010000015.1 GCA_904395815.1 uncultured Holdemania sp. | reverse complement strand
GGACTAACCCCTGTAGAATACAGGAATCAATCCCTTCAAATTTAGAATAGATAAGTGTCCAAATAATTGGGTTCACTTTATCGATGAAGATGTCTTTTTTTATCCGTTCAACACCAGGCCAAAGTACGATCCTCTGACCGTGCATTGATAATAGAAGTAATAAATCAACTCCAAAAAAAATCTTGCGAAGAAAAATGACCGTTTCTATGCCGTTCTTCCGTTTCTTCTTTGATTTTCGGCCAAAGCTCAAGAATCCTGGCTCTGATCTCTTCCGGACAGTCGTCACTGATAAAAAGATTCTCTTTGCGGAACACTGTAAAATACCCTAAAGCAAAGTCTAATTCAGTTTTGCACATTCCTCCCGCTCCTTCCCAAGATAAGGATATCCCTTCACGCGAAATAATCAAGTCGTAAACACTTACCGCCCCGAATCTGACAGGCAGAGGGATTCCAAGCCGGTTTCTTGCCGGATTTCTTCCAGCAGCCACTGAATCTGCAAATCGCCCAGTCCCAGCTGGACAAAACGGGACAACGCCTGAGGAATCACCTGCGGATCGTGCTGATGTTCGCGCAGAAACCGCATCAGCGGACTGTCCGGCTTCCGATAGCTCAGCTGCAGTCGGGCCGCTTGTTCCATTGCCCGGGGCAGAGTGCCTTGAGGCATCCTGTGCTCACAAAGCAGCTGGCAGTATGCCTGCGCATATCCGCTTTCATCGATACCGGTCCACTCGGCAACGCTTTTCTTCTGCCGCTCCAGTGCGGTACACAGCAACAGATCCGCAGTGCAGTGCTGCTGATCCAGCCACCCCAGCAGCGTCAATAGATTCATCTGACAGAACAGATCCTCGCCAAACCACAAAACAAGAATCGCAAACTCTTCCCGCAGCAGCGGTTTCAGTGAAGCGATCACCTTGCGGCGATACTCTTCTTCCGTACTGCGCAGCTGACGGGCACGCACGGCAACAAAGGCATCGGAGAAAATCCGGGGATCGGTTTCTCCCCAGCACATCGCTTCGTTCATGGCGACGACAACGCTTTGATCGTGATGCATCCCCTGCCCGACAAACTCCTCCCGCATGCATTCGCCGCTGACCACATGCAGCGTCCGCACCGGATAGCTCTGCCGCAGCCGGCTATGCATCTGCCGGTATTCCAGCGTCGTTTCCGGTGCGCCCCCATGACGGCGATATTCTCCCGGCGTCATTCCGGACCATCGCCAGAACGCCCGGGAAAACGCCGCCTGCGAAGAATAGCCCGCTTCCATGGCAATATCCAGAATGCGCTGATCTGATTCCATCAGATGCCGGGCAGCCTGCTGCATCCGCCGGTGAGTCACATAACTTTTGACTGAGATCCCGCAGCGCTGATGAAACAATACGGAAAAATGATAAGGCGAATACCCGCAGCGGGAAGCGAGAAGATCCAGCGTCAGCGGCTGATCCAGATGACGGTCAATCCAGCCGCAAAGCGTCTGTATGCTTTCTTCCATGTCATTTCCTCCCTTCTTCCCCTTTATCCTATCGCCTTTTGACTCTGCTGATTTGATTGTTCTTGGGATTTTTTATTATCTTATCTTCCGTTCATTCCGTTTGGCTCGATAAAGCGCCTGATCCGCCTGCTGAAAAGTCTGAAGCGGAGTCTGCTGTGCATAAGACGCGCTGTATCCGGTGCTCAGCGTCAGCGACAGCCATGAAAAGCGGCGCCGCACCTGCGCACTGAATTCCTCACTGACATGACGGATAACCTGACGGGCGGCCGCATCGTCCGTATGAAAAAAGACAAGACAGAATTCGTCACCGCCATAACGAAACGCAGCCGCTTCCTGATCGACACCGGAAAGCACCTGCCCCAGAATTTTCAGCACTTCATCACCGATCAAATGCCCATGCTGATCGTTCACCTGCTTGAAATGGTCGATATCCAGAATCACAAACTGATAATCCTGGCGTTCGCTCAGCTGTTTAAAACACTGCTGCATGGCCCGCCGGCTGCCTACGCCGGTCAGCGAATCCACGCCAAGCTCATTTTTTAACGTCAGCCGCTCCTGATCCTTGTGCCGGGCGATGCTGCGCTTCTTGTTTTCAAATTCCAGGATCATCATTCCGGCCACATAAGCGGACACCTGAAGAATCAAAGCCAGGGCAATATCGCTTGTATAATACACGGTACGGATTTTTCCAGGATCCCAATCGATGACAAACGCGCTGAACAGGCAGGAAATCAGCGACAGCAACGCGATAACGCTCATCAGCCGGCGACATCTTAAACCGATCAGACACAGCGCAATCGCCGCCCCGTTGCACAGCAGCGGAAACAGAAGATATTTCATCACATAGACCGAAGGCCGGCTGAGAATCAGCCCTGCCGGCTGCCAGAGGAAAAACAGCAGCAGTTCCACGACCACCGCCCCAGCTGATAAAAGCATCAGCACACGCAGATGGATCTTTCGCCAGCTGTCGCACAGCTGCCTCTCCTGACGCTGAATCTGCGCCCAGGTTTCATCCGCATTCATCACCCTTCCCCCTTTCTTCGGTTTCTGTTTTTCAGACTAAGCCATCCACCGGCCGGTGTCAACTGAAAATTCTGTTTTCCAAAAGAAAAGGCAGGGTTTTCCCCGCCTTCCGCGTTCATCACGGTTACTGCCACGCCGGCAGAAATGCGCCCTGATAGGAGTCCTGCAGCGTCTGAGCCACTTCGTCAGTCTGATAGGCCTCAACAACCTTACGATAGATCTCGTTGTCCTGATCCTCTGTGCGGGCAGCGATGACATTTTTCAGACGATCCACATTCTCGCCGATCGTTTCCACATAAATCGCATCCGTCGTCGGATTCAATCCGGCCGTGATCGCGTTGCCGCCGTTGATCAGCGCCGCCGTCAGATCCGGCAAAGCGCTGGCCAGCATACCGGATTCCAGTTCGACAATGTCGATATCCACGATCTTTTCCGTGATGTCCCCGACTGTCGGCATCTCGCCAGCCTGCGGATCACAGACAATGAGTCCCAGCTCTTCCAGAATCTTTAACGCCCGGCCGCCGTTAGTGGCATCGGATGGAATTCCGATCTGGTCGCCATCCTGAATCTGATCTACTGACGTAATCTTATCCTTGTTGTTGAACAATCCCAGCGGCGCGATGATCGTATCGCCAATGGCGACAATATCGTAGCCGTATTCAGCCACTTCATTTTCCAGATATGCGTGATGCTGGAACGCGTTCAGATCGATATCGCCGCTGTCCAGCGCCTTGTTCGGCAGCGCATAATCGCTGAAGTACACCAGTTCCACCTGAATGTTATCATCCTTTAACAGCTCGTTGACCGTGTCCCACTGATCGTTGTAGGCGCCGACAACCCCCACCTTCACGACCGTCACCTCTCCCTGACCGGAATCGGCCGCTTCGTTTGCGGAACAGCCGGCAACGCTCAGCGCCAGTCCCAGCGCCAGTACGGTTTTCAGTAATGTTCTCATTGTTCTTTCCCTCCTGTATTTAATGAGATGTTTTGTGGATGATCAGATTACCGATCATCTGGATGATGGAAACCAGAATCAGAATAACAATGACCGATGCGTAAATCATATCCGTCATGCCTCGCTGATGCCCGTAACGAATCGCAAAATCGCCCAATCCGCCAGCGCCCACCGCGCCTGCCATGGCGGTCAGACCGATCAGATTGACGGCGGTAACCATCGTAACCCGGGCGATGCTGGGAATGCTTTCCCGCAGGTACACCCGGAAAATCGTCTGCATCGGACTGTCTCCCATGGCCTGGGAAGCTTCGATCAGCCCCCGGTCCACTTCGGCCACCGCCGTTTCAATCTGGCGTGAGAAAAACGGAACCGTTCCGATGATCAGCGGGATGATCGCTCCTCTTACGCCGATGGAAGTCCCAACGATCATCCGGCTGAGCGGGAAGATCATGATGATCAGAATCAGAAACGGAATGGAACGGATCACGTTGATCACCTTGTCAATCACATTGTAAACCAGCCGGTTTTCCAGAATCCCACCCCGCCGGGTCACCACTAACAGCACTCCGAAAAAAGTCCCCAGCACAAAGGAAATGCCGCCGGAAATGCCGACCATCTGCAGCGTATCGCCAATCGAACCGACGAATTCACCCCACAACCGGTCAAAATTCGGAAAGATCTGAATCAGAATGTTCAGCATGACTGAATCACCTCCACCTTGACCTGAGCTTTCGTCAGCTCGGCCATCGCCTGTTCTACCTTCTCTTTTTCACCGCTGAAGATCACCACCAGCCGGCCCAGCGGCTGATTCTGAATCACTTCGATGTTGCCGAAAATGATATTGGCGTCCACCTGATAATCACGGGAAATGCGGGAAATCAGCGCCTGATTGGTGTTGACCGTGTTATAGGAAAGCAACGCCATCGTCTCTCCGCTTTGAAGACGAGTAATCGAAGCCCCTTCCCGGATCAGATCATCGATACGGGAAATGTTGCTGGTCGTAGCGATAAAACTGCGGGTGATGGCCTGCTGCGGATGGGCAAACAGATCGATAACCCGACCGGTTTCCCGGATTTCCCCCTCTTCCATCACCGCGACACGATCACAGATTTCCTTGATCACGCTCATCTGGTGAGTGATCAGTACAATCGTAATGCCCAGCTGATGATTTACCTGTTTCAGCAGCTTCAGAATGGATTGAGTGGTTTGCGGATCCAGCGCGCTGGTCGCCTCATCGCACAATAACACCTTCGGATCGTTGGCCAGAGCCCGGGCAATCGCCACCCGCTGCTTCTGACCGCCGGACAGCTGCGACGGATAAGCCTGCGCCTTGTCTTCCAGTTCCACCAGCTTCAGCAGTTCCCCGACCTTTTTGCCGATCTGATCCCGGCTCATCCCGCTGCCCTTGAGCGGATAAGCCACGTTGTCGAAAATCGTCCGTGAGCGCATCAGATTGAAATGCTGAAAAATCATGCCGATTTTCTTCCGTTCCCGACGCAGCTCTGCTTCACGCAGTCCGCTGATTTCTCTGCCGTCAATCCAGACAGAACCGGAAGTCGGTCGCTCCAGAAGATTGATGCAGCGGATCAGCGTTGATTTCCCTGCGCCGCTGAAGCCGATAATACCGAAGATTTCCCCGTCCTCAATAGTCAGATTGACATTCCGGCAGGCCTCTATCCGCTGATCCCCGGTAACAAAGGTCTTGCTGACCCCTCTCAGTTCGATCATGTCTCTACTTCCTTCCTAAAAAAAATCCCGTCCTTGTACAAGGACGAGATCAGATTCCCGTGTTACCACCTTCATTTACAGCTTCATCACTGAAACTGCCTCTTCAAGTACGCATCCAGATCGGATGTTATACTCTATCACGTTAACGGGTGAATCCGTCATAGCCTAAGTTTCCCTCGGTATGCAGCTCCAAGACCATTTTCACATCGACTTCCCCTGTCCTTTTCCAGCATCCGGACTCTCTGTCAAGCTTCCGTCGAAGTTACTTTTCTCTTCTCAGCCTTTGCTTATGGTATGAATTATAGGCCACTTGTCCGTCGCCGTCAAGCCCCTTTTTCAAAAAACAGCGGCACCGGTCAGCGGATCATCAGACCGAAAAATTCCTGGATCCGCTCCGGCTGATCATTCACAATCAGCTCGCCAGGAAACCCGACTTCCGCGCAAAGCTGCCGGCACAGATCAAAACGGCCGATCTGTTCGCAGAAATGAGCGTCGCTGCCAAAAAGCACCGGTACTTTCAGCTCAGCGCAGTGTTGCAGCATCGAACGCATGTTTTCCCAGCCGCCGCTGCGGCTGCTGTGAGGACTGAGCGAGGAATTGTTGACTTCAATCAGCGTTCGGGTTTGCAGACAGGCTTCCGCCACCGCGCGCTGATCAATCGGGAACCGGGAATCATCCGGATGACCCAGAATTTTCACGCGCGGATGATGCGCCGCCGCAATCAGCGCCGCGGTGTTCTGCTGACAGGAATGCTGCGGACTGTAGCAGGGAACATGCAGCGAGGCAATCGCGTAGTCCAGCTGTTCCAGCGTCTTCTCATCGAGATCCACCTGTCCCTCACAATCAAGAATGTTCAGCTCTGCCCCTTTCAGAATACGAACTCCCTGCAGCGTTTCGGGAATCACGTGCAGATTGCGGAAATAGAACAGGTGCGCGGCGCCCGGCATCTGCGGCGCATGATCGCTGACGCCCAGAATTTTCAATCCGTGACATTTTGCCGCCGCCGCGTTTTCACTCAGCGTGCTGTAGGCATGACCGCTGGCCAGCGTATGAGTATGCAGATCGATCAGATTCATTGTTTCTCCTCAGGGGCATACTGCAGACTGATCCGGCTGCCCAGCTGACCGAGGAAGCCGATCCGCTTACCCCGGATGGAATCCGGCATGGCCGCGCTCAGCAGGCTGTCAAATTCCACCTGTCCCTGCTCGTCCAGAATCACACAGCGGGCAGTTCCATCGATCTGCATCGTATCCAGTTCCCGATCGGCGATAAACCAGTGCGTGTTGTGATCGCGGAACAGAATCTCCCTGACCTGTAACCGCGGCAGATCATGCTGAAGTCGGTAGTGATACTGGCCCAGCTGAAGCGATCCGTCGCTGTTGCGGCGCAGCGTGCTCATCTCGCGGGAATCGTTGCCGGGAATTTCAATCGCCGCTACCGCTTCGCTGTCGCTGACAATGCGCAGCGGATACGGTGCCAGTAACAGATCGCCATATCCCTGTTCCATCTGTACACTGAATGTCATCGGTACGTTGCCCAGCGTCCGCTGCATGACAAACTCATTGTCCATCAGCCAGCACTGACCCTGCAGACGGTGCCAGTCGCTGACTTTGGAAGAAGGAGGCAGCTGCTGAAACAGCACACGTCGTTCTCTTTGCTCCGCCATCACCGGTCCGGCCTTATCTATGACCAGATACAGCGTTTCGTTAGCCGAAACGAAACGGATCTCAACCGCTTGCGCTCCAAACAGAGGCTGCTGGGCACAGAATCCATCGCCACTGCGCGTCAGACCGCTGGCCACAACGCTCCACTCTCCCTGCGGCGATCGCTTTTCCAGCATCATCTCTCCCTGATGGAACCAGACCTTCAGCACCTGATCCTTATTGCCATACAGGCCGCTGATCTTTTCCGGGCGGATTTCACAATGCATTGAAGGCAGCGGCTGAGCCGTAAACGGATATCGGTTGCGAAGCAGTTCGTAGCACAGCTGCTGATTCAGCGCCGCCGGGCTGCCCTGATCCGCACACACCACCACCGCCGCGCTCAGCTGCAGCTGCGGAATGATCAGCGCATGAGATTCAAAGCCGAACGTGGAACCGGACTTGCCCAGCGCTTTCAGCTGCATTCCCTCAAACAGCCGCATCGCCACGCAATCCCAGCCCAGTCCATAGCGTTCCTCGGTGTTGTCCGCAACTACCAGCCCCTCAGGCCGCTGATCCCGGTTCATTTCCGCCAGCGAAGTTTCCTTCAGCAATTGGCCTGACTGCAAAGCATCGAAGAAGCGGCACAGATCCTGCGCCGTACTGTAAATACCGCCGGAGCCGATGCCGTTGACATATTCCTGCGGGAAATCCAGCCCCCAGGGCGAGGCAGCGAAAATAACCTTGTCTTCAGCCAGTTCATGAATCGGAAAGTCCGTATGTTCCATCCCGCAGGGCTGCAGAATGTTCTCTGTGATAAAGGAGGAATAGCTCTGACCGCTGACCACCTCGATCAACAGCTCCGCCAGAGAAAAGCCGTCGTTGCAGTAAACGCTGAACTTGCCCGGCTCATCCTTCAGTCTGCTCATCGCGGCATATTCGATTTCCTCGCGCAGATGATTCCGGTTGCGGATGTTAGTGTACTTGCCGCGAAAACAGTTGCCCGGCAGGCCGCTGCTGTGGTTGAGCAGCATGCGGACCGTAATCTGGCGATAACGCGGATCCGGCATTTTGAACATCGGCAGCTTTTTCCAGATCGGCTCATCCAGCTGCAGCTGCCCCCGCTCGATCAGCATCATCACCGCTGTGGTCGTCAGCATCTTACTGACCGAACCGATCGAAAACAGCGATTTTTCACTGACGGGCCGTCCCTGCGCCCCCGTTGTGCCCAGGCGGCAGGAAAACAGGACCTCTGAGTTCTGCATGATGCAGACGCTCATCGCCCGGCCCTGATTGACTGTTAAAAATTGCTCGCACAACTGCTGCAATTTCTGATTCTCCATGATGTGCATCCTCCTTCTTCCCTGTTGTCCGCACAATTAAAAAGCGGCGCGGACGTCGCGGAACCGAATTCATTATACTTGGTTTTCCCCTAAATCACAACACGAATCCAAAGGGATAAAATTCAATCGTGGTATGATTTTCCAGTCTGAATACGATATAATTGAACATGACGAAACGAGGGGATAGTCATGTCTGTACCACAATTGTTTTTCTTTGATGTAGACGGAACACTGCTGGACAACCGTCATCATCGCATCAGTCCGTCCACACTGCGCTGCCTGCGGCAGCTGCAGCGGCAGGGACAGCGAATCGTCATCAGTTCCGGCCGGGATATCGATACCATTGCGACGATGCCTGAGCTGGTGGCCATTGACTGGGATGGATACATCTGCCGTAACGGCAGCGTCGTTGCGGATCGCGATCATCACGAACTGTTCAGGGCTTTTTTCAAGCCCTCCGCGCTCTGCCAGCTGGAAGCGCTGTCTCACCGGCTGAACCGGCCGATTCTGTACATGGGTTATCAGGAGTGGAGCAATCTGCCGCCCAATGATGATTTCCGAAAAGCCTGCACCTTCTTTCATCGCCTGCCGGATCAGATTCCTGTCCGTCCCACCACCGACAGCGATCAGGTCACCATGGCGCTGGCCTTTGGGGATGCCGGCGACGACTACCAGGAGTATGCCGCCATTGATTCACTGACCGTGCTGCCTACCCGATTCCACTATGCGGATCTGGTGATCCGCGGTATTGATAAAAGCACCGGGATGCGCCGGCTGTGCGACCATCTGAACATTCCGATGAGCGCCACAATGGCGTTTGGCGATGGCATCAATGATCTGCAGATGATCCGGGAAGCCGGCATCGGCGTCGCCATGGGTCAGGGATGTCAGGCTGTCAAGGAGGTGGCCGACTTCATCACCGACAGCGTGGATCAAAACGGAATTGAAAAGGCGCTGCAGCATTTCGGCCTGCTCAGACCATAACAAAAAAGGAGCTGTGAAAACCCGGATCATAAATCATCGGTTTTTACACAGCCCCTTTTGTTGTTATTCACTCTTCTTCGGCCTGAACGTTGAGCGTCAGCTGGGAAAGTCCGTAAGCCTCCGCCCCCGCGCTGACACTCTGTGTCAGCACCGTGTTGGCCTGCGCCTGTTCATCATACAGGCG
The DNA here is from genome assembly GCA_904395815.1 of uncultured Holdemania sp. Taxonomy (GTDB): domain Bacteria; phylum Bacillota_I; class Bacilli_A; order Erysipelotrichales; family Erysipelotrichaceae; genus Holdemania. The sequence continues at coordinate 22,935 of CAJFOC010000015.1, read as the reverse complement.
ATCTCCCTTTTCCACCCAGCGCACATTCAGTTCAATATCATGATTCTGCGCCCACTGGCGGGCTTCCGACAGTGGCCGGCCGACAAAATTGGGCATTGTCAGCACGGTAGAATCCTGCGGCGACACAAAATCATTATCATAGGTTTCCGCGCTGATGACCGGCGGGGTATATACCCAGTTGATACTGAAGGACAGCGACTTCGCGGCGCCGACTTCAGACTGCAGATTCAGCTTGCGATGGATTGCCTGCCGGCAATCGTCCACCGATCCCTGATACAGCCATACCACCGACAATCCCTCCGATGAGCGACCGTTGACGCCGCTGAGCCGTGAGCTGATCAGATTCACGACATTCTGATTCTGAACATAGCTGCGATCCATCTTCTGCATCGTCAGATTGAACAGACTGATCAGCTGTTCAATGCTGAAATTGGTCGTAACGTTCTCGCCTGCCGCATCCAGAACTTTCAGCGCCTTATCGACATCCCGTAACCGCACCGCCTCAGTCAAAATAGCCTGAATCACCTGCTGCTGATTGCTCTGGCGCTGAAAATCGCCGGATTGCCACGTATGCCGCTCGCGGGCGAAAGCCAGCGCCTGTTCGCCATTGAGCCGGTTGGTTCCCTCCGGAACCCAGACGGTCTGATGACCGCGTTCCTCGGAAGCATCCTGGCCGACAAATTCTTTCGGATTGGTGATGATGACCCCGCCCAGCGCATCCACAATATCGATGATTCCCTCAAAATTACTTTCAAAGAAAAAGTCCACATTCACATCCAGCAGCGCTTCCACCGTATCGATCGTGCACTGACGGCCATAGGTGCGGGCCGCGTTGATCTTGTTCGCTTTCCCGCTGCCGCAGGCGATCGACACATAGCTGTCGCGCGGAATGGACGTCAGCAGCACATCCATGCTGAGCGGATTGACGGTAGCCAGAATCAGGGCGTCGGAACGATTGTCATCCACACCGATAATCAATACCGTAAACGGCTGCGAAGTGACATCCTTGTCGCTGCCGGCCTCAGTCTGAACAAGCAGCTGCCGGGAATAGCGATGCACAACGCTCAGCGAGGACAACAGCGGCGCGATATCCTCGGTATTTTCAAACATCTGCGCATATTCCTGCGGCAAAGCCGCCGCGTCAATCTCCTGATTGCTCAGCGCCTTAATCATCGCGGCATAATCGTCATAGCGGACAAACTGAACCTCCAGGTCCAGATTGTCCACTTCCCGCTGCGGCATCACCGAACCCTGCAGCGACTGATCATCCGCCAGAATACCGACCGTTTTGCCATCCAGCTGCTGCACCGTGCTCACTGAGCCGGCTTCTTTCTGAGCGACGACGAAAACCGATTCCAGCAGTTCGGATTCCTGCGGCTGAGCGGTAATCTTATCCAGCGTTCCGCTCAGTTTTCGTTCTAACGCCAGCGCCCCGGCGCCGGCCAGACTCAGCAGCAGCGTCAGACACAGCAGCAATTTCAGCAATCCCGCGCTGCGCCGGCTGATGGCCAGCATGATCAGCAGATTCACTCCCAGCATCACCAACAGCGCTACCAGATTGAGACGCAGAAACAAATCGCGGCTCAGACTGCTGAAACGGGTCAGTCCCAGCAGCGTCAGACACAGCAGCACCTCGGCAACTAGCGCTGCCAGCGCGCTGAAGCGGCTGATCAGCGTCAGATTCCTTCTTTTCTTCCGTTTTTGTTCCGTTCTGTCTATCATTCCTGTCTCTCCTTCTGAAGCCGGAAAGCTTTTGTTTTCTCAAAGATTCCGGGTCTTATTGTAGCACAGAGAGAAACAGGACGCACCCTTTCTGTTCAACTTGTAAGAATTTTGAAAAGTTTACCGTCGGTTGATCGGATTGAACAGCTTGGAAAATTCATTGATGACCACCACGCTGCCGGAAAGAGCCAGAACCACAATCCAGCATGAAACGTTCAGCGACGCTGTCTTCAGCAGCTGCTGCAGCGGAGTAAACCAGGCCACCGCACACTGCAGTGCCACCCCGGCAGCCAGCGTCAGTATCAGCAGCCGGTTCTGCCGGATTTTCCCATGAAATATCGACCGCTGCAGACTGCGGCAGTTCAGACAGTGAAACAGCTGCGATATGGACAGCACCATGAAGGTCATCGTGTGCGCCACCGCAGGATCAACCGCCGAGCCAAAACGGAAGGCAACCAGCGAAATCGTTCCGATATACAGACCGTTGAGTACCATGAAAGCCCAGCCGCCGTGCGCGAACAGACTTTCACTGCGGCTGCGCGGCGGCTGACGCATCACATCAGGATCCTGAGGATCCGCTGCCAGCGCCAGCGCCGGAAACGCGTCGGTAACCAGATTGACCCACAAAATCTGAATGGCGGACAGCGGCGAGGGCGCAGAGGGCATCAGCACAATGGCCAGAAACAGCGTCGCGATTTCGCCCAGATTGCAGGAAAGAAGATACAGCACCGCCTTGCGGATGTTCAGATAAATGTTGCGGCCCTCCTGCACGGCGTCGATCATCGTCGCAAAATGATCGTCAGTCAGAATCAGATCCGAAGACTGGCGGCAGACTTCCGTTCCGCTGCCCATCGCCACACCGACGTCCGCCTGTTTCAGCGAAGGCGCATCGTTCACCCCATCGCCGGTCATCGCCACCACCTGGCCGTTTTGCCGGTAAGCCCGGACAATGCGAACCTTATCCTGCGGCGTGGCACGGGCAAAAATCCGAATCTGCGTGCATTGCTGCTGCAGTTCAATGTCGCTGAGCTGCTGCATGTGATCGGCCGGCATGACCTGTTCCATCGTCTGAGCGATGCCCAGCTGTTGTCCGATGGCCAGGGCGGTCTGCGGATGATCGCCGGTGATCATCACCACGTCAATCCCGGCCTGCCGGGCCCGTGTCACCGCTTCTTTTGCCCCCTGCCGGGGCGGATCGATCAGACCGGCCATCCCCAGAAAACAAAGCCGGGATTCAAACTGACTTTCCTGCAGCGAGGACACCGTGCGGGTGGCCAATACCAGTACCCGCAGCGCCTGAGCGGCCATCTGCGCCCCGGCCTGTTCTATGCGGCGGCGGTCCGAAACACTCATCTGCCGCCGCCGTCCATTCTCCCACAGCGCCACACATTGCGGCAAAACGCTTTCCAGAGCGCCCTTGACATAAACGATCTTTTCCAGCCCGGTCTGATGAACCGTGCTCATCCGCTTGCGCTGAGAATCAAAAGGCAGCTCGGCAATGCGCGGAAACTGCCGGGTTACCGCCTGCGGATCCACCCCGTTGTCCATGGCCCAGCGCACCAGCGCAATTTCCGTCGGATCTCCCAGCGCTTGCGAACCGTTGATCTGAACGTTGCTGCAAAGCAGAAATCCTTCCTTTAAGCGCCGGTCTGTGACCCGTTTGTCAGAAGAATGCAGCTCGTTCTGATACCAGGCCGTCACCGTCATCTGATTCTGCGTCAGCGTTCCGGTTTTGTCCGTACAGATCACCGACACCTGTCCCAGCGTTTCCACGGCATGCAGCTTGCGGGCGATCGCATGCCGCTCGCTCATCTTCTGCACTCCCAGCGCCAGAGCGATCGTCACCACCGCCGGCAACCCTTCCGGAATGGCTGCCACTGCCAGCGAAATCGATGTCATCAGCATTTCAAACAGATTGCGATGCTGCACAACGGCAATCAGAAACAGCAATGTGCAGATCGCAATCGCCAGCGTCCCCAGCACCTTGGACAATTCTGCCAGCCGCTGCTGCAGCGGCGTCTGGATTTTCTGGCGATGCTGCAGCAAATCGGCAATCCGGCCGATTTCACTGTCCATTCCCACCGCCACCACCAGACCTGCCGCCTTGCCATCCAGCACAATGGTAGAAGAAAACGCCATGTTTTTCCGTTCCGGCAGCGGCAGCTCTCTCTGCCGCGGAAACAGAAGCTGCGCGTCTTTGTCTACCGGAACCGATTCCCCGGTCAGACTGGATTCCTCTACCTTCAGATGTACGGTTTCAACCAGTCTCAGATCGGCCGGAACCACATCGCCAGCCTGAAGAAAAACCAGATCGCCCAGCACCAGCTGCGTTGTGTCCACCTCCATCACCCGGCCATCCCGGCGAACCCGCGCTTTCATGGCGGTCATCTTCTGCAGCGCATGCAGCGCCTTTTCCGCCTTCCACTCCTGAATGACCCCGATCAGCGCGTTGATCGTAATCACGGCCAGGATGATGATCGCATCCATGACTTCCCGCAGAAAAACGGAAATCAGCGCTCCGAAAATCAAAATGATGATCATCGGATCATTCAGCTGTTCGATCAGTTTTCTCAACAGCGAATCTTCTTTTTGTTTTACCAGTTCGTTAGCGCCGAAACGCTGCAGCCGGGCCGCAGCTTCTTCGCTGCTCAGACCGTCGCGTGCGCTGCACAGGACGGCGTCTTCCAGTTCCTTGATTGTCTGACGATAGGGCATGATGGCACGTCTCCTTTTCTACTTCCATCTATATCTGTCCTTGTGTCAGCTTAGAACTTCTTCCCCTGCAGCTTTACGCCGCAAAGCCAGACAAAAAGCGCGTTAACGCGCTTTTTGTCTATGATCAGCCGGCTGTGGAAAGCATCCATAACCGTTTCAAAGGCATGGTAGGCTGCCAGCTCTGATCCGCTTTGACAACGATCCGCTCTGAAGAGATGGTTTTCGCTGCGCCGCCGGCGCTCAGCCCTGCCGCCAGTGCCTGCCGGCTCAGCTCATGAATTCCCTCTCTCATGCGGATGACTTCCTGCTGAGTCAGCTCCCGGTCCGCCTCGCTGGCGTACACCGCACTGCCATAGCGGTCGATCATTCCCTGCGGCCGCCTTAACGAAACAACCAGTTCATCCACCTGCTGCTGCATCGATAACGACAGCGACCGCAGCAGCCTGGCTTTGCTGACATCCCGGATCCCCTGCTTCAGCATCTGATAACGGGGCGAAGAATAGAAAACCTCATCCCGGGTATTCCGGGGCGCCGGATAAATCAGCCACGGATCTCCCGGTTCAAAGGTCCGGTAAGTGACCTCTTGTAAAGGATCCTCCACCCAGCCATCCCATGACCAGCGCAGAAAGCCGTCAGTTCCCTGTTTCATCGTATACCACATCACCCAGACCGGATCCGCCATATCGGAAATCGTGTAGGCGCTGGGATAGTGCCCGGTGCAGGTGTACAGCGTTGTGATCTGACCTTGCTGACGACGCCTTTGACATAGCTGTCGCAGGGAATCCGAACGGTCATCGATCTGCGACAGTCCGATGGAAAGATCGTCAATCTGATCGAGAAGATCCCTGTTTGCCATAACGTCGTTGATCTGTGCTGCAATTCTGAACGACTGTCCCTGATCATCGCGGATACTATGAATCAGCTCGATGCACAGCCGCATTGATTCCTCATCCCGTTCATCCATCGAAAGAGCGATCAGCTCAAACCAGCCTTTCTGCTTGGTATGACGCATGAAGTCTTCCAGAAATACCGTCCACATCGACCGCCATGATTCGCTCCCCACCTCCAGCATCAGCCGCTGACGGCTGCCGTCTTCCTCGTTGATCAGCGTGACGATGTTGCCCCAGGGTGCCACGCTGTAGGCCTTGATCTGTCCGGCCCCGGCATCCGGATCCAGAACGCCGGCGGTGATTGCCAGTTCAATCCAGCGATCAAATTCCGTATAATCAAAGCCAATGGTTCCATCCGGCTGACGAATCCAGCGGATCATGGACGGGTCTGAATCATAGGACTGATGATTCCACGCTTCCTCAACGATGTTGGCAATCACGCTGCTGCCGCCCATCTGCGCGTATTCTCTCAGCTGCGGCAAAAGAAAAGCGGCATGTTCGATGCTGAAAGGTTCTACCCCATAATAACGGGCGCTGGTATAGGGATGCTGCCAGAATTCAATCTGCATCCCCGTCTGCTGTGGTGAAGGGACCTCCAAATCCAGCACTTCCAGCTGAAGCTGCAGACGCAGCGGCTGCGCCAGCGGCTCTGCTTCAATCACAATGCTGCCTGTGATCTTGCCCGGCTTTGCCTGCGCCGGAATGGGAATGGAAATCCATGCGCATTGAAAATGGCCTGCCTCAATCTGAGTGGCGCCCGATTGCCCGATGATGTCCGGGAAGCTGAGTACCGGCGCCTCCGGATCCGCGTTGCCGATGTTGGCTCTGGTTGACTGCAGCCAGCGAATGTCTGCCGGACCCAGGCCATCCAGCCCCTGCGTGCTGACGGTAACCTGAGTCAGATCCTCTCTGGCCCAGACAGCGACCTTGGCCTCCAGCACGTCATTGCGCCACACCGTTTCGCTCAGCGTCTGCTGCTGCCAGTGAACGACCTCTTCTGCCTGAAAGGGCATCACATGCCGGTACACACTCGCAAAACTGGCCCCGGCCAGAGGCGTCGCTTCCGCCTGAACCGGTACCACCATCCCCAGCGCCAGCAACAACGCCATCAGCCAGGACCAGAAAAAGCGCTTATGGACGCTCTTCTTCATCTTCCTCCTCCTGCAGCACTTCCTTCAGCTGGCGCAACAGCAGAATTCCGCAGCTCAATAACGCCAGAGAAGACAGCGGACAACGCCGCTGGCCGCCGATCGTCAGGCTCAGATCCCGGTTGACGCAGCCGTTGTCGATGACAATGTCCGCCGTCTCAAACAACCGCCGGCCGCTGGGATGCAGGGAACGGATGACCGGCGACTGGCGCATGTTGGTGAAAACCGCCACCGTAGTCCGATTCTGCCACAGCTGATAAGCCAGCTCAATATTCATGATGCCATTGCCGGTATTTGATGGCAGCAGAACTACATCCTGATCCGTGATCTGAAACTGCTCGATAATCGATGACGCATAATCACGCTGTTTCTGCGTCCGCGCCGTTTTCTGAGGATCAAACACCATCAGTTCCGGCTCCAGAACCGGCACAACTGACGGACAATCCATGGCTGCCGCCACATCCTGCAGCATGTGCGAATGGCCGCTGCCCAGAATGAACAGCCTTCCGCGATGACGGCGCATCGTTTCCACGACCTTCATCACATTGCCCTGCTGCGTCTTTTCCAGATGTTCCAGCACCGCCAGCACTTCCTTGTTCAGCCGGTGCATGGTTTCCACCGCGTCTTCTTCAGCCAGCGTCGCAAAGCTGACCGCGTTGACAGCCTGAGCGGCGTAAACCTGAAACACCGGCAGAAACGGCGAAGACAGAGGCCAGCTCTTCGCTCCCAGCGCCAGCCACTGCACCCCGCTGCGGCGGCAGTTTTTCTGCATTGCCTGAGCCAGAGCGCTGTCAGAAGAGGAAAAGGAAAGAACCCCGTCCTCGCGCTGCAGTCCCCACCCTTTCATCAGCACAGTACTGTAATCAGCGCACTGAGCGATCCACGGCATCCGCCGGTCATAGCTCATCAGTTCGCTTGGAAATAAGCCTGCGATCGCTTCATGTCCACCCAGCCGGGCGGTCAGCTCCTCCGCAAACAAATGATCCAGCCCGATACCAAAAGCGAACACCCGCCGGCGTTTCTTCAGCGTTTCCGCCAGAGCACGGCCCAGTTCAATCAGCTCATCCATTCCGTTTTCAGCCAGATTCAGCCACTCTTTCTGCAGCTGACGGCTATCTTCCAGAAACATCCGCAACACCTCTTTCTCATTATATCAGATCTCAGGAAAAAGGAAGCCCCCGGCTTCCTACTCCACAACAATGCGAACCTTATCTCCCTGAGCGGAAACGATGTCAACCAGCTCACCGATCTGTCCTTCTTCCACCATCTTCAGAATCAGCTCCAGATCTACGCCTTCCAGCTTGGAATGAATCCCGCTCAGCTCCATCTGACGGCTAAAATCCAGACCCGCCCGAATCAGAGCTGTCGGAACATTTACCCGCACCTTATCGCCATTGGCCGCTTCCACAAACACCTTGAGCATGCGCGGACGGGACAGCGAGGAAGATCTGATCAGCGGCTCAGGGGCCGGTTCCGGTCTCTTCTTCTTTTTCTCACTTTCTTCAATGGCCTCCAGAAGACGCAATCCTTCTTCCACGCTCAGCGTCCCGTCGCGAACCATTTCCATCACTTTTTCTCTGGAATTCATGAACGCCTCCTATTTCTTCAGCAGCGCAATCGCTTCATCCGCTGAAATCCTGCCCTGCTGCAGCTGCGTCAGAATATCTTCCGCATCCGCCGCCGGTTCTTCCTTTTGCGCCGAGGAAAAACCCATTTTCTGAATAATGGATTCCAGCATCTTCTTCACCGTCGGATAGGAGATATTAAACTCCTTTTCCATTTCCTTGATGTTGCCCTGAACCCGGATAAAGGTTTCCACAAACTGCAGCTCATCCCGATTCAGATAACTGAAACGCGACAGGGCAAACTCACCGGTAATTTCCGTATGACAGCACGAACAGGTCAGTCTTGTTGCCAGCAGCTGATGTCCGCATACCGGACATGTTCCAAATACCTCATTGCGCATCCATCCACCTCCTTGTCAAAGCAGATCAATTGTGACCCGTTCCGTTTCGGTTTCCACTTCAATCATCCGAAACGGTTCCATCGGTTTGAGATCCCGGATCATGGTACGAAGCATCGCACAGAGACAATCCCGGTGTTTTGCCAGTTGCTGCAGCTGGGGATCGCGATCCTGTTCAGGAATAAAACGCATGCTCCAGATCCCGGTTTTCAACGTAAAATACGCCACTTTCAGCGGAATTGCCGGAAGATTGACACACTGATCTTTCGATTCGACAAGAATCTTAATCTTATTGGCCATACAGGATCCCTCCTGAATTCATTATATCTTCTTCTGTTATTTTTTCAACTGCAAGTTTGATTTTATGAATGAAAAAATTAATTTTTTTAATTGAAAATTCTCTGTCCGTCATTGCGAACACGAATAAAAATAAAAATGGAATGGTGATCCGGGAAAGTCCGGCAATGATGATACAGGGCAAACGCCGGACTGCTCATCATATCAAAAACAATATACCGCCAGCTGATCTGCGGACGCAGCCTGATCCACGCCGCCGCTCCCGGGTGGGAAAGAACCAGCCGATCCGCAATCTGCAATCCCTGTTCTGTCAGCGTCGCTGTCCACTCGCCCACTTTTTCCGTCAGATCCCTCGTCTCCATGTACCGTACCGCTGACGAAAACCCCACTTTCATATGATCCCAGGCCGCCGCGTTCCGCTTGTCCAGATGACTGACCGCAATCATCTGCGGTTCATGTAACCGGGCATAACGGACAAACCGCTTCAGAGTGAGCCTGGATTCATAGCTGTCCGAAAACATGGTGCCATCCAGCAAAACGACTTCCATTCCGCTCACTCCTTTCTTCTGTTTAGTTTTATTTTACCACAAATAAAGCGCTTTCAGCCAGTGAATCGGCAGGAATTGTTCGTTTTACGAAAAAAAGAGGCCGTCCATCACAGCCTCTTCCGCCTGTCGAAACAACGATGTTATTTATTGCCGCCGCGATGAGCGAAAAAATCCGGAATCTCGTTGATATCGGACTCCTCTTCCGCAACCTCTCTTTCCCGGCTGACGCTTTCCGTCATCTTGCTGGCGGTTTTCACCGAAGGTTTGCCGGAAGCCGGAGCCTTGATCTTCGGCAGATCAAATCCGGTCGCAATTACCGTGACGATAATCGACTCACCCAGCTTCTCGTTGATCGCTACGCCGAAAATGATATCGATATCATTGCCTGCCGCTTCCCGAATGTACTCTGCCGCATCATTGCCGTCAAACACGGTAATGCCCGCACCTCCGGTAACATTGACGATCGCCTTTTTTGCACCGCTGATCTGTGCCTCCAGAAGCGGACACTGAATAGCCTTCTGCGCCGCCTCCTGCGCTTTGTTGTCACTTTGAGAAATACCGATACCGATCAGAGCGCTGCCTTGTCCTTCCATAACCGACCGGACATCCGCAAAATCCAGGTTGATCAGAGCCGGCACCGCGATCAGATCCGTGATCGTCTGCACACCCTGGCGCAGCACGTTATCCGCTTCCTTGAACGCTTCCACAAACGGAATGCGGCCAATTACCTGCAGCAATTGATTGTTGGAAACCACAATCAGAGAATCAATGAATTCGCTCAGCTGAGCCAGTCCCTGTTCCGCCTGAGCATTTCGGCGCGGTCCTTCAAACGAAAATGGTTTGGTGACAATTCCCACCGTCAGCGCGCCGATCTCCTTGGCAATCTTGGCAAACAGCGGAGACGCGCCGGTTCCCGTACCGCCGCCCATACCGGCGGTAATGAACACCATATCCGCGCCTTTCATCGCTTCCCGGATTTCCTCTTCGTTTTCCATGGCCGCTTTGCGTCCGATTTCCGGATTCGCTCCGGCGCCCAGTCCGCGAGTCGTTTCCCGACCCAGTATAATCTTGTTTTCTACCGGTGATTTGTTGAGATCCTGGATATCCGTGTTGGCCACGTAGAATTCCACGCCCTGCACGCCATCCTCAACCATGCGGTTTACCGCATTGCAGCCGGCGCCTCCGATTCCAAAGACCTTGATTTTCGCAACCTGATTGTATTCCAAATCCATTTTTTTCATCCTCTCGTTTTTCTATTTCTGTTTCGCTTCAAACAACAGCTCCCGCAGCCGTTTGGTAATCGAATCGTCGATACTGTTTTTTTCTTTTTTCATCGTCCCGACAGACACTGCTTTTTCAAACTGATCCGGATCAATGCTCATCTGACTGTCCTGCTGCAGATCCATCTGATCTTTGTAGGCATAAAACAGACCGAGACAGGCTGTCAGAGAGCTGTCTCTGACTCCCAGCGTTTCCGGATAATACACCCGGGCATCCACTTTCAGAAATTCCGAGACTGCCTCGGCGATTTCCTGAATTTCGCCGCCCTCGCCGCTGATCACCACACGGGTCGCTGACGCCTGCAGTATCGGCCGACATGTCATTTCAACCTCGCTCAGCCACTTTCCCAGCGGTTCCCGCACCGCATCGCTCAGTTCCTTTTCCGACAGCGTGTAGGATTTGCCGCCCTTGGACCAGATGTACACCGGAGTCTGCGGCGGTCGTTTCTGATTCAGCCGGGTATTGTATTTGACCAGCCGGATCGCTTCTCTGTCGGGCAGTTCATACTTTTCCGCCAAAGCCCGGCTCCATTGATCCATCCCGTGATCCAGCACTTCGCAGCTGGCCAGTTTGCCCCTGCTCAGCAGAGCCAGCGTCGTCGTCTGCCGTTCCAGCCGGATCAGAATCAGATTCTGATCCATTGTCTGTTCAAACAACGCCGCTTCCTTGGCTATCGCAAAACTGTCCAGACTGATATCCAGCACCTTCAGCCCCGCCTTTTCAACACAGCTGACATAATCGAAAGCGATTTTCTGATTTGCACACAGCAGGTCTACATCCACCGTCAGTTCATCACATAGCTCGCCTAACGGCATCCTGCGCGTCGCAATCCCGTTGCATGTATAGCGTACACAGACAGCGCTGATCAGCGCCAGTCCTTTCTCAATCTTCGTCTGCATGGCATTGTGCACTGCGGCACGAATATCCATGACTGTCACCCGGCGATCAAAAGAAGACACCGGCACCGTCACTTTCAATGACTTGCGCACCATATCCCGCGACGGAATACAAAGCAGCACCCGTTCAATCCGGGCGCCGATCATCCTGGAAGCGTTGTCCGCCGCCTTACGGATTGCCCTGGCCATCGCATCGGCATCCACCAGCTCCAGCTGCTGAATTCCTGCCACAGCCACGCGTTCAACCTTGATTATATTAAAACGAGTATTGAAGAACTCGCCCACCAGCAATTTCACTTCATAATCTGCCAGCTCCAGCGCGGCGAATATCTGCTTGTCCATGACCTCTTCGACCCCCTGAGCACCACATATATACTATATCATAAATCAGATACGGACAAAAGAATTTTTCCAACAATTTGGTTTCGTTTTCACAACCTGAAAAAAGCCCGCAGATCCCGTCGCTTCCTGCCGAGGCAAGCCCGATTCTGTCAGATTTCCTGATCTTTCCTGCCTTCATCACAGCCCGTTTTTTGTTCTTTTGATGTAACTTTTCAGTTTATTCTTGCTTTTTATCGACGATCATGTTATAGTTTACAAGCGAATTGTGACAGGAAAGGGGGGTTACGGTCAATGTCAAGAGTATGTGCCATAACCGGTAAGAAGGCTTTATCAGGAAATAAACGTTCTCATTCCATGCATGCGTCCCGTCGTAAATGGAACGTCAATTTGCAGAAAGTAAAAGTGGTAATCGATGGTAAGCCGCAGCGCATCCGTATTTCCGCCCGTGCTTTAAAAACTCTGAAAGCTCAGCAGAAAAACGGTTAATCCAAAGGAGCAGACGCTCCTTTTTTCATGCAGCCGGACAGTGTTCCGGCTTTTTATTTTTTCCAATACATTCCCTTTTTGTTCAGCAGATCATGTAGTTTTCTCCCCATAGAAAAATCCCACCTCCTCAGACACACGCTTGTTGATTTCATGTATCTGAGCAGCGGGATTCTCTCCGTCTCGATCGTTTATTTTTTCCGATGGTATTTCCTTTCACTTCATCACTACAGCGTTCAGATCTCCTGGCTGCGCTGCAGTTCGATCACCGGCATGGATTCCATCGCTACCTCACAGAGAATCAGATGACCGCCGACAAACAGATCCCGCTCGTCAATAACGCCGTCCTCCGCCAGCACCAGCGTCCATTGCGGCAATCCGTCACGACACAATACCAGTGCCAGCGTACCGAATGGAACACAATCGTCAAAAGCGTACAGCTCACTCTGATCCCCGTTTTCCAGTCGGATTCCCTCGCTGTCCACCCGGATTCGCCAGGCGCCGTCGGTCAGCGGATCCTGCTGCCACTGTCCGCTGATGGCGGAAATCATGTTGTGATAGCTGATCGGATCCCCGCGGTCTCCAAATGTCGCTACACTCTGATGAACGCTGCCATCCACCGTCCGATAAGTCATCGTGCAGACATCGCCAGTCAGCCACCGCAGCTTCAGCGAACCTTTTACCGGATAGGCAAAGCGAGCCTGTTCATGACGGAAAAGGCCATATCGCGGCCGGTACAGAATCGCCTCATTGCTGCGGCGATCCACCCGCACCAGCACCTGAAAGCGCCCGTTTTCCGATTGAGAAACAGTCAACGGAAAACGTACCATGTTCTGCAGTGTCAAAGCCAGAAAAAAACCGCTGATCCCCAACAGAATTCCCCGGCCATAGCGGCGCAGCGCCGAAGAGCGAACCAGCGTTTTCCAGCCTGCCGCCATCACCACGGCCACCACCGTCATGCCTAACGGATACAGTGCGTCACCGATCCATTGCCAGCCCCTCGAGCCAAGATACCCGGTCCCAACCGTCCAAATGATGCCGGCCAGCGTCGCCAGCGTCACTACAATACCGGCAACAATCCGTTTTCCGTAAACTGAAACTCTCTGTCTTTTTTCCATCGCGTTCCTCCTCTGGCTCACGACCGTTTTCAGCCGTCATTGCAGCGGATCACCATCACTCTTCCCTTCTGCAGCGTCAGCACCGCTTCCTCGCCGACAATTTCATTGGAAATGCCGATCGTATCTCCGCATTCCATCGTATATCGCTCCAGCGGATACAGAAACCCGCTCAGTGTCATAACGGAAGGCTCCACCGCAAAAAACGATACAAACCGAAACCGGCCGGGATGAAAAACATACCGTCCCGGATCCAGACAGGTCAGCTCGTTATCCTTTTCCCGTAAGATCAACGAGGTTTTCCGATACATCATCAAAAGCAGGTTGGCCATCTGATGATCCTGCCGGCCGCCCAGTCCGCCAGTCATCACAACGGACTGATACCCCTGCTCTTCCGCCCAGCGCAGCGCGGAGAGCGCATCCGTTTCATCTTTCATGACCGGCAGAACACGGATCTGATCGGCATAACGCCGGATCAGCGCCAGTTCAGGGGACGTAACGGAATCAAAATCACCAATTGCCAGCACCATCCGCCGCTGCTGACGGGCGCACACCAGCGCACCGCGGTCAGCGCCAATCAGATCCCCTTCGCACAGCGACAGATCCTGCGCCAGCCCCAGAACAATCGTGCAGGTTTTCATCTCAGGGATGCCACGGCCGCCGCAATGTCCTGTTTGAACACATAGCTGCCGGCCACCAGAACCTCAGCGCCTTTTTCACGGCACTGCAGGCCGGTCTGCGCATTGATGCCGCCGTCCACCTCGATCAGATACGAAGCGTTTTCCTGCCGTTTCCACTCCTCCAGCTGAGCGATCTTATCCAGTGCGGACGGATCAAACGTCTGACCGCCAAATCCCGGTTCCACTGACATCACCAGTACCAGATCCAAATGCGATAACAGCGGTCTGAGCACCTCTGCCGGCGTTTTCGGCTTGATCGACATTCCCGCCTTAACTCCCATTCGATGCAGCTGATCAATCAGCTGCAGACAGGCCTGCTCATCAGCCATGGCCTCATAATGAAAAGTGACCCAATCCGCACCGGCTTCGACAAACCGTTTTGCATACCGCTGCGGTTCGCTGATCATCAGATGCACGTCCAGCTGCAGCTCTGTCATCTTTCTCATCGCTTTGAGAAGATCCGGGCCAAAAGTCAGATTCGGTACAAAATGGCCGTCCATCACATCAAAATGCAGCCATTGCGCACCGGAAGCGTTCAGCTCGCTCATCTGCGAGGCAAGCCGGGAAAAATCCAGAGATAAAACTGAAGGGGCTATGATCGTCATCCATATTTCTCCTTTCGTCCTTGTATCAAAGCCAGACAATCCAGGTAATCGGCATAGCGGACAGCGGAAACCTTCCCCTGCTCCACAGCCTGTTTTACCGCGCAGTCCGGCTCGTTCTGATGCAGGCAGTCACGAAAACGGCACTGTCCCAGAAACGGTGTAAAATCCGGAACGGCCTGCGCCAGATCAGATGCGCTCAGCACACTGAAATCCAGCGAGGAAAAGCCCGGCGTATCCGCTACCCAGCCGCCGGCGACTTCATGCAGTTCCACATGACGGGTCGTATGCTTGCCCCGACCCAGCGCTTTGGAAATCTGCTGAGTCTGCAGCTGAAAAGAAGGATTCAGCTTGTTCAGCAGACTTGATTTGCCGACGCCGCTTTGTCCGGTCAGGACCGTCACCTTGCCGCTGAGTACGGAAGACAGCTTTTCATCCAGCTGCTGGCTGCCGCTGAGCACAACCGGATAACCGCTGCGGCGATAATCCTCAATCATCGCATGCACCGGATCCTGCGGCGGCACCAGATCCATCTTGGTTATGCACAGCACCGGCTTGATCGCGGCATGAACGACCAGAAACAGAATCCGATCTACCAGCGTACAGGAAAAATCCGGTTCCCTGGCCGACATGACGATCAGCGCCTGATCCACATTGGCCACTGCCGGTCTTCGCAGAAAATTACGCCGCGGCAAAATCCGTTCAATGCCGTACTGGCCGGCAAATTCCTCAAATTCAACCCAGTCTCCGGTCAGCGGACGATCCTGCAGCCGGACCTTGCCGCGGGCAACGCAGTCAAATCGAACCCCCTGCGGATCCGCTACCGTATACTGATTGGAAATGATTTTGATAATTCTTCCCCGCATACTTCTCCTTCTCTAATAGTAATACAGCGTGATATAGCTGTCCTCATTCTGTTCATAGACCGTTCCGAAATCCGGCGAACAGCGGACAACCACGCCTCGGCTCAAAACAGCGATTTCCTCCTCGCTCATCCCTTCCGTACTCAACGCGGACAGCACGACCACCGCGCCCTGCGCTTCCAGCCGTTCCTTGGCTTCGTAAACATCCATGCCCCGATAAGCCCAGTCAATCTGAAACGTCGGATAAGCGGAAATAACAAGCCGGATCGTCGCGTTGCTTTGCGGATCCACCTTGTCGCCCGGCGCCAGCCCTTCCTGACGGATAATGGTGCCGGCCGGACTGTCGCTGCTTTCCTGAACCTGCTGAATGCGGATGTTGCCATAAGGCTCCAGCTCACTGCGAGCCTGGGAAATCGTCATGCCGACGTAATTCTCAATCACCTGCCAGGTTCCCAGCGATACCTTGATTTTCACCTGCGATCCCTGTGCCAGCTCGCTGCCGGCTTCCGGTTCACTTTCAAACACCAGATTCTGTTCCACAGAATCGGTCAGCGTATAGGTGATTTCCGCCCGGTTCAGTTCCAGTCCGGCATCCGCCAGGGCGGAGGCTGCCTGTTCCACCGTCAGATTGCGCAGCTGCGGAACCACGCTCATCGTCGAGCGTCCGCCCAGCACGCCGCTAAGCAACAGAAGGAACACCACCGCCGTCAGTGAAAGCATCACCAGACCGATCAGAAGCAGATTCATCCAGGCCGGATTGCGTTTCTTTTTTCTGGTTTTTCTGCCGGCGGAGGGCTTCCCGGTTTTTTTTGAACCGGATGGCTTTACCGCCGACACCGCAATAGTCCGGCTGCCCTCGCTGGGCGTTTTGAAAACCAGTTTCGGCTCATGGGCGCGGGAAGGATCCAGGCAGGTCATCAGATCCTGAAGCATGACCTCGCAGCTGGCATAGCGGTTGTTTTTATTCTTGGCCGTGGCGCGCAGGATGATGTTTTCAACGGATTGAGGCAGCGATGGATTCAGCTGCCGTATGGAAGGCATCGGCTCCCGCATATGCATCATGGCAATCTGCACGGCCGCTTCGCCACGAAAAGGCACCTCGCCGCTGAGCAGCTCATAGAATACGATTCCCAGCGAATAGATATCACTCTGAACTGTCGCCGCTTCCCCACGGGCAATTTCCGGCGCCAGATAATGCACCGATCCCATCACGGAATCAGACTGCGTCAGCTGCAGCGCATCCTGAGCCAGCGCAATGCCGAAATCCACGACTTTCAGCGTGCCGTCATCCTTGATCAGCACATTCTGCGGCTTGATGTCGCGGTGGATGATGTTGCGCCGGTGTGCCTCTGCTACCGCGCTGACCAGCTGTTTCATAATCGCCACCGCTTCTTCCTTGCACAAGGCGCCGCGCTGGGCAATCAGCTGTTTCAGATCCCGGCCCCGGACATATTCCATCACGATGAAGTGATGGCCCTCGTCCTCTCCGACATCATAGATATCCACGATATTGGGATGGGACAGCGCCGTCGAAGCGTTGGCCTCCCTCTGAAACCGCAGCAGCGCCACCGGATCGTTGCTCAGCTCGCCGCGCAGAATTTTCACCGCCACTTCCCGGTTCAGCAGCGTATCCACCGCGACATAAACGTCGGCCATGCCGCCCTGCCCAATATGTTTCACCAGCATGTAGCGGCGCGCAATCATTCGGTTCACCGGCGATCACCTTCTTCCTTCTGAATCAGGATGATCGTGATATTATCGTATCCTCCCTGCTGCAGCGCCAGATTCATCAGCTGCTTGCAGCGCGACTGCAGCGGCAGCCGTTCATCCGTCAGAATCCGGCCGATTACCGAGTCCGGCACATAACCATGCAGGCCATCCGAACAGATCAGAAACAGCCGCACCGGATCTTCTATCCGGCTGATATCCACCCGGATGTTGGACCAGATTCCCAGCGCGTTGGTCAGCATATTGCGCTGAGGATGATTCTTTACCTGTTCCGGGGCCAGTTCACCATGATTGACCAGGTCCTGTACCAGCGTATGATCCTGAGTCAGGCAGCGAAACTGCTGATCGGCAAACACCGCATAAACCCGGCTGTCGCCGATGTTGACGACATAACTTCCCTGCGGGATCAGCAACACGCCGGTCAGGGTGGTGCCCATGCCCTGATATTCTTTTTTGGTGGAGGCCAGAGAAAAAATCTCATCGTTGGCCTTGCGAACCTGATAGCGAATCCAGGTCAGCGCCTCCTGTTCGTCGCGAAATCCGCGATTGCTGCTGAACACCTCGCTGAAATAATGAATGGCCGTCTGCGAAGCGACATCTCCTGAATTACCGCCGCCAATGCCGTCGCACACCAGCGCGAACACATCGCCGGCCTCATTGGTCGCGATGACATAACTGTCCTGATTGGAAGAACGAACCAGTCCGATGTCCGTCGCTCCGTAGCATTTCATGCCTGCCGCATCCTTTCGTGTTTGGCCCGCAGCTGACCACAGGCAGCGTCGATATCCCCGCCATGTTCCTGCCGCAGCGTCGCCTTGATCCCCCGCTTCATCAGCGCGTCATAAAACTTCATCGCCGCGGCAAAATCCGTGCTGCGATAGCCGTTTTCGTCTACCTCATTATAAGGAATCAGATTGACGTAGGCGTTCATGCCGCGGATCAGCGCTGCCAGCTTATCTGCCATCGCCTCCGAATCGTTGACCCCTTTCAGCAGGATGTATTCAAACGTCAGCCGGCGGTTGTTTTCTACCGAATAACGCCGCAGGCTGTCCATCAGCGGCTGCAGCGGCCAGGCTTTGTTGACCGGCATGATTCGGGAACGCAGCTCGTCTGTCGGCGCGTGCAGTGAAATCGCCAGATTGTATTGTTTGTGTTCGGCCGCAAACCGGTCGATTGCCGGAATCAGACCGCAGGTGGATATCGTGATGTGCCGGGCTCCGATCGCCAGTCCCTTATCATGATTGATCGTGTTGCAGAAGTTCAGCACATGATCGTAATTGTCAAACGGCTCGCCCGTCCCCATCACTACGACATGAGAAACCCGATCCTGCTGCTGATCCAGCTCCTGCTGTACGGTCATCACCTGCGCCACCATCTCTCCGCTGGTCAGATCCCGCTGTTTTTTCAGCAGTCCGCTGGCGCAGAACGTACAGCCCATGTTGCAGCCGATCTGCGAACTGACGCACAGCGACCGGCCGTAATTGTACGTCATCAGCACGCATTCCACCAGCGCGCCATCGCTCAGTTCAAACAGATATTTGATCGTTCCGTCCCTGGAACGCTGCCGTTCAACGATCTGAATCGGATTGAGGCAGAAGTTTTCCTTCAGCTGCGCAATCATTTCCTTGCTCAGATCGGTCATCTGATCAAAATCCGTAACCCGGCGGCGGTACAGTCCCTGAAAGATCTGATCCGCCCGGTATTTTTTCCACCCCAGCGAAAGAACCAGTTCTTCCAGCTGAGGATAACTGTAATCATAGATTGTCTTCATCGTATCACCGTGTCTCATTTTATCATATTTTTACGGCTTTCGAATGACTTTCGCGATATAAAAGCCATCCTGATCCGCCTCAAAAGGAAAGCGGGTCTGCTGACGGACCAGAGAAAAATCCGGATGATCGCGCAGAAACGCCTCAATCTGTTTTTCATTTTCCTTGCGGTTCAGCGTACACGTACTGTACACAAAAGAACCGCCCGGCTTCACCAGCCCGCTGACATGATCCAGAATCTGCCGCTGAAGCAGGATGATCTGATCGAGATCTTCCGGATGCAGATGGCACAGAATTTCCGGCTTGTGCCGCAATACGCCAAGCCCGCTGCAAGGCACGTCCATCAGCACCTTGTCAAACTGATCTGCCGCCAGCATCTGATCCGCCTTGAGTGCGTCCATCTGCCGGGTGGTGATGATCGTCGCTCCCTGTTTCTGCGCCGCCTGTTCTACCAGGCGCAGCCGGTGCTCGTACAGATCGCAGGCCAGAATCGTCCCGCGGTTGTTCATCATCGCCGCCATCTGGGTCGTCTTGGTTCCCGGCGCGCTGCAGACATCCAGCACTCTTTCCCCGGGTTTCGGATCCAGCCACAGCGCCGCCTGTTGAGAGGAAGGATCCTGAACGACGATCCGCCCCTGTTCAAACCAGGGATCATGCAGCGGATTACCTGTCATTTTCAGCGTCCAGCCGTTTTCATCCAGCGTGACCTCCGGTCGCTGAGCCAGCTGTTCCGCGCTCAGCTTCAGCGGATTGATGCGGACAGCGACGCTGCCCGGCTGCAGATCCGCCAGCGCAATCCGGCGCATCGTTTCCGGCGAATACTGCGCTGCCCACATCTTCAGAAGCCATTGCGGATGGCTGGTGCGCAAAGCCAGATCCTCCATCGCATCGCCTTCCGGCTGCGGGCGACGCCCCCGTGCGATAACCCGATGCAATACCGCGTTGACCAGTCCTTTCTGCGCTTTCGGACAGAGCTGAACCATCTCGTTGACCACCGCGTAATCAGCGCTCTGATCCAGCCAGAACAGCTGATACACGCTCATATCCAGCAATAACGCAATTCTGTCCGCCGGAGGACGGCGAACCAGATCACTCCACTGATAGCGCACCGGTTCACGATAACGCAGCACCCCATACAGCACCTGCGTTACCCAGCGGCGCTGATCACGACTCAGACCGTTCAGATTGTTTCTCATCCACAGGCTGGCATATTGCCCGTTCAGCATCACAGCCTGCAATCCCAGCCATACTCTTTCCCGTACCTTATCCATCTCTGTCTCCTTCTGTTTTCGTTTAATCCAGCATCAGCGGATTGACATCGACCGCCAGCAAACAGGAGCCGCAGCGAAACAAGGGCAGCTGCGCGGCCAGCGCCGTCTTCATTTTTTTCAGATCCTTGCCTTTCATCACCAGCCGCACCCGATAACGGTCCTGCAGGCGGGCCATCTCCGTCGGTCCCAATACCTTGAAACTGTCCTGCCGCTTCAGCTCTTCAGCCAGCTGCCGGGCCGCCTGCATCGCCCGCGTCAGCTGCCTATCGGAAAAAACCAGCGAGATCAGATAGCTGTAAGGCGGATATCCGCCCAGATGCCGGTATCGCATCTCCTGCGCGAAAAAGCCAAGGTAATCCTGCCGGGCTCCGGCACGAACCGCATAATGATCGGCGTCAAACGCCTGAATGATTACTTCACCCGGCTGCCGGGAACGGCCGCTGCGGCCGGCGGCCTGCATGATCAGATCAAAGGTCATCTCAACGCTGCGAAAATCCGGGCGGGCTGTCCCGGCATCCGCGTTCAGAATTCCAACCAGCGTCACCATCGGGAAATCCAGTCCCTTGGCGATCATCTGGGTTCCGACCAGAATCTGCGCCTGACGCTTAGCAAACTGCTGCAGCAGCTGCTGATGCGCGTTTTTGCGCGAGGTTGTATCCGCGTCCATCCTCAAAACCCGGGCTTCAGGAAACAGCCGTTCAACTTCTTCCTGCAGTTTCTGAGTTCCATACCCGCTGGCGGCAAACGTCCTGGACCCGCATTGCGGACAGACCGTCACCACCGGCATTTCCGCGCCGCACAGATGACATTTCATCCTGCGGATGGACTTGTGGTAAGACATGGCAATATCGCAATGCGGACACTGGATCGTGTGCGAGCATTGGGTACAGCGCACCACCGGACTGTATCCGCGCCGGTTCAGCAGCAGAATCACCTGCTGTCCCTGCCGCAGCCGGTCCTCAATCTTCTCGCACAGCATTTCCGAAAGAATTCCCGACCGGGACCGGCCCTGTTTTTTCATGTCCACAATCGTGCATACCGGCAACTGCCGGTTAACCCGTTCCTTCAGCTCCGCCAGGCCATACACCCCTTTCAGCGCCCGCGCATACGATTCCAGCGATGGCGTCGCGCTGCCCAGAATCACCCGGCAGCCGAAAGACTGCGCCCGCTGAATGGCGATATCCCGGCAATGATAGCGCGGTAGAGATTCCTGTTTGTAGCTGGGCTCATGTTCTTCATCCACGACGATCAGCCCCAGATCCTCAAACGGCATGAACACCGCCGAACGGGTGCCGACCACCACCTCGGCCTGGCGCTGAAAGACCTGTTCATACTGTTCATATTTTTCCTGATCGTTCAGTCCGGAATGATAGATCGCCACACGGCTGCCAAACCGGCCTTTCACCCGCGCCACCATCTGCGGAGTCAATGCGATTTCCGGTACCAGAATCAGCACCTGCCGACCCTGGTTCAACACCTGTTGAGCCAGGTGAAGATAGATCTCCGTTTTTCCGCTGCCGGTCACGCCGTGAAGCAAAACTACCGGCTGAGTGCTCTGCTGAATCTGACGCATCGCCTGCTGCTGAGCTTCGGTCAGCGGCAGAAAATCATCCTGCCGGCCTGGTTCCTTTAAGGATGCCCGTACCGGACGCTGTTGTATCCTTGCGTAGCCTTCCTTTTCCAGATAGCGGGTAATGGAAGGCGACTGCTGCCGCCACAGCTTCAGCAGCGCTCCGTCATGATTTTTCAGCCACTGCAGTACCTCTTTCTGTCTTGGAGTCAGCGTTTCGCTTTCCCCGCAATAAAAAACTACCCGTTCCATTTTGAGCTTTTCTCTGCCGGAGCGCGGTTTCAGTCGGGATGGCAGCATGGCCTGAAAACACGAGATCACCGGCGACAGCGTTTCCTTTGCCATCCATTTTGCCAGCGCAAACAGCTCCGGCGTCATCAGCGGCTGATCATCGATCACCCGCAGCAACGGCTTCAGCGCATATCCCAGCTGACGTTCGGTTTCCTGCAGCGACAGCCCGTTCTCCTCCACGGAATCAACAAAGCCGATCCGCTGCCGGCCATTGAAATCGATCGCTACCCGCCGGCCCCGCTGCGCCGGCAGATCCAGAGCGTCATAACTGTATACCTGATCCAATTTCAACACCGGATGCTCGATCCAGACTTTCGCAATTCTCATGCCGGCCCCTCCTGATCTTTTGTATCATTCTACCATGAACGCCCCGGCTTTACCAATGACTTCTTCCGCCGCTGATGGCAACCATCCCACGAAAAAAAGGGTCTGTTTCAGCACCCTGTCGCCGAGTTTTCCTTGCTGAGCCGCCGGCAATAGCGATAAAACTTCTGATAGGAATACCCGCTTTTTTCAATCAGCGTTTTGGATGGATACTCGCGACGCTTCCATTGTTCGTAAATCGGACGGAATTCTTCCGGCACCGGCTGTCTTGGCCGGCCGAGATGAACCCCTTTCTCCCGGGCAATCCGGATTCCTTCCGCCTGCCGCTGCCGGATCATTTTGCGTTCATTTTGTTAATGCTAATGTAAAAGTAACCAAAAATGTTAATTAGAAAATTACCAAAAATGCTGATTAACAAAAGAGGTTGCTTTTTTCAT
>CAJFOC010000014.1 GCA_904395815.1 uncultured Holdemania sp. | reverse complement strand
ATCCTTTTTTACGGTATTTTCCATCTGTATTCATCGACAGACCCGATGATTCTCTTTTTTCCCTTCAGGAATATAAAAAGGCAGAAAGAATGCCGGCGTTGCCGTCATCCCTTCTGTCTTTTTTTCATTATCAACAGATACAGATCGGGATTATCCCGTCCGCGTTTCTTTTGATTTTCGTTTTCAGCCAGCCGCCATCATCGACTGCAGCAGCGACGGCAATTCCTCAATCCGGAAAATCCGCAGCACATTGTCCGGAGTACGCCGGGATGGATCCGGAAAAATCCAGATTGGCAGCATTCCTACCCGGCTGGCGCCGATAATATCGGTTGCAAACGTATCGCCGACAAAGGCAATCTGCTGCGGCGACAATCCCAGAAGCCGGGCGCCTTCCAGAAAGATTTCCGGTTCCGGCTTCGCATGTCCCAATTCCCCGGAAACGACGATGTGTTCAAACAGATCCGCAAATCCGCACAGTTCCAGTTTGCGCCGCTGCATCGCACTGCCGCCATTGGTCACCACCCCCACCTTCATCGTGCGGGAAAGAGTCTGAACAACCTGGCGCGATTGCGGAAAAGGAACGGTGTAATCGCCGAACGTTTCCGCCCAGTCACGAACCAGTTTCTCCACCAGCTCCTCAGGCAAGTCATATTCTCTGACCATCATGCGAGCCACGTGCTGCTTCTCAATCGACCCATACTCATCCCACGTCAGCAGCCGCTGAACTGCGTTTTCCTGTTCCATGCTGCCCTGCGGCAGCTGAGGCAGCCAGGTTTTAACCCAATCCCGGATTTTGGCTTCCGCCGCCGCCTGCCGGTCGATCAGCGTGTTGTCCAGATCAAACAAAATTCCCTGTATCCTGTTCATTCTTTTCTCCTCCATGGTGTTTTCTTCGTTTACCTCAGGCTGAGTCCGAACCTCATCCTGACAAAGATGAGCGAAACCGACGCACCGTCCTTTTGTTCCGATACCGCTTTGAGCCTTGTTTTCCCGCTCTCTTCTGACAAAACACAACCTTTCCTTCCGTTCTTTATTCTACACGATCCGCTCTGCAATGAGAAGTCAAAGCCTGCCCGCAAACAGAAAAAAAGAGATCCCCGCGGGATCTCTTTGAATTCATCAACAGGCAAACCTTATTTAATGATTTCGATAACGTTTCCAGAACCAACCGTACGTCCGCCTTCACGGATAGAGAACTTTGTTCCCTGTTCGATAGCGATCGGAGCGATCAGGTCGACTGTCATTTCAACGTTGTCGCCCGGCATAACCATATCTGTGCCTTCCGGCAGCTTGATAACACCGGTAACGTCCGTTGTACGGAAGTAGAACTGAGGACGATAGTTGCTGACAAACGGGGTATGACGTCCGCCTTCTTCCTTGGTCAGAACGTAAACCTGAGCCTTGAATTCCGTATGCGGATGAACGCTTCCCGGCTTCGCCAGAACCTGTCCACGCTGTACTTCATCACGGTTAACACCACGCAGCAGAGCGCCGATGTTATCGCCCGCTTCAGCGAAGTCCAGCAGCTTACGGAACATTTCGATACCGGTAACGACTGTCTTCTTCGGCTCATGCAGACCAACGATTTCAACTTCTTCGCCCAGCTTCAGGATACCACGCTCAACACGGCCTGTCGCAACCGTACCACGGCCAGTAATCGTGAAGACATCTTCGACAGCCATCAGGAACGGCTTGTCCGCATCACGAGTCGGAGTCGGAATGTAGGAATCAACCGCATCCATCAGCTCAGCGATCTTTTCTTCCCACTTCGCATCACCCTGCAGCGCCATCAGCGCGGAGCCGCGGATAACCGGAGCGTTGTCGCCATCAAAGCCATATTCGTTCAGCAGTTCGCGAACTTCCATTTCAACCAGATCGATCAGTTCTTCATCATCAACCATATCGCACTTGTTCAGGAAGACAACGATTGCAGGAACACCTACCTGACGAGCCAGCAGGATGTGCTCACGAGTCTGAGGCATCGGTCCATCCGTTGCAGCAACAACCAGGATCGCGCCGTCCATCTGAGCCGCACCGGTGATCATGTTCTTAATGTAGTCCGCATGACCCGGGCAGTCTACGTGCGCATAGTGACGTTTGTCAGTTTCATATTCAACGTGAGCGGTGTTGATCGTGATACCACGAGCCTTTTCTTCCGGCGCGCCGTCAATCTGATCATACGCCTTGGCTTCAGCCATGCCCTTCTTGGACAGGTAGCTTGTAATTGCCGCCGTCAATGTTGTTTTGCCATGGTCAACGTGACCGATGGTGCCAATATTGACATGCTCTTTAGATCTGTCAAATTTTGCTTTTGCCATTTTGCAAATTCCTCCTAATTTCTCAATTTCATTTTGCCAAGTTTATTTTAAGATAAACGCCCGATAAAATCAAGGTGATTATTCAGCGGAAGCGTTTTTCTTGGCGATTTTTTCAGCGATGCTCTTCGGCACTTCAGAGTAGTGATCCATCTGCATGACGTAGTTGCCGCGTCCCTGTGTGAACGAGCGCAGATCGGTCGAATAGCCGAACATTTCGGACAGCGGAACGAAAGCACGAACCACGATCGCGTTGTGGCGTTCTTCCTGTTCACGGATCTGTCCGCGGCGCTTGGTGATATCGCCCATGACGCTGCCCAGGTATTCGCTTGGCGCCGTCACTTCAACGGACATGATCGGCTCCAGCAGAACCGGTTTGCATTTCTTGGCAGCTTCTTTCAGCGCCATCGAAGCGGCAATCTTAAACGCCATTTCCGAGGAGTCTACTTCATGGTAGGATCCGTCAAACAGCGTCGCCTTGATGTCGACAACCGGATAACCGGCTACCAGACCGTTGTTCAGTGCAGCCTCCAGCCCTTCCTGAGTCGGCTTGATGTATTCGCGCGGAACCGTTCCGCCGACAATCGCGTCGATGAATTCGAAGCCCTTGCCTTCTTCATTCGGTTCAAAGCGAATCCAGACATGACCATACTGACCACGGCCGCCTGACTGACGGACAAATTTGCCTTCGCACTCCGCCGCCTGCCGGATCGTCTCGCGGTAGGCAACCTGCGGCGCGCCGACGTTGCATTCTACCTTGAACTCACGGCGCATACGGTCAACGATGATATCCAGATGCAGCTCGCCCATACCGGCGATGATCGTCTGTCCGGTTTCCTCATCGGTATACGTTTTGAACGTCGGGTCTTCTTCCGCCAGCTTCGCCAGCGCCAGGCCCATCTTATCCGAGTCCGCCTTGGTCTTCGGTTCTACCGACATCTGAATAACCGGCTCAGGGAAGACCATCGATTCCAGAATGATCGGCGCCTTTTCATCACACAGCGTATCACCGGTCGTCGTCGCTTTCAGACCGACCGCCGCCGCGATATCACCGGCATAAACTTCCGTGATTTCAGCGCGGTGATTGGCATGCATCTGAACCAGACGACCGAAACGTTCGCGGGTATCCTTGGTCGCGTTGAGAACATAGGAGCCGGCCGTCGCCGTTCCGGAATAGACACGGAAGTAAGTCAGACGGCCGACAAACGGGTCGGTCATGACCTTGAACGCCAGCGCCGCAAACGGTTCGCTGTCGCTTGGATGACGAGCCTCTTCCGTTCCGTCTTCCAGATGCCCTTTGATCGATTCGACATCCAGCGGGGACGGCAGATAATCGATAACCGCATCCAGCATCAGCTGAACGCCTTTATTCTTGTAAGCGGAGCCGCACAGAACCGGGAAGAATTCCGAGGAGCAGACGCCCTTACGGATAGCCGCCTTCAGTTCTTCCTTGGTCGGCTCTTCGCCTTCCAGAACCTTCATCATCAGATCGTCGTCGTAATCCGCCGCCTTTTCGATCAGTTCCGCACGCAGCATTTCCGCCTCTTCTCGCATATCATCCGGGATTTCCTTGATTTCCATCTTGGTTCCCAGATCATCGGCATAATAAATGGCATGCATCTCGATCAGGTCGATGATGCCGCGGAACGTATTCTCCACACCGATCGGCAGCTGAATCGCCGCCGCCTTGGCGCCCAGACGTTCGCCGATGCTGCGGACAGACATCATGAAGTCCGCGCCGGTCGCGTCCATCTTGTTGCAGAATACGATACGCGGAACACGGTAAGTTGTCGCCTGTCTCCAGACCGTTTCCGTCTGCGGTTCAACACCGGCCTTGGCATCCAGCACGGTCACCGCGCCATCCAGAACGCGCAGCGAACGTTCTACCTCAACGGTGAAGTCCACGTGACCCGGAGTATCGATGATGTTGATGCGGTATCCCTTCCACTGAGCTGTCGTCGCCGCTGAAGTGATCGTGATGCCACGTTCCTGTTCCTGCGCCATCCAGTCCATCTGGGAAGCGCCGTCATGCGTTTCTCCGATTTTATGCGTTTTTCCGGTGTAATAAAGAATTCGCTCTGTCGTGGTCGTCTTACCGGCGTCAATGTGGGCCATGATACCGATATTGCGGGTATTTTCCAGCGAAAATTCACGAGCCATAAATTTCTCCTTTCGTCACAATCTGCAGCTAAGCAGAGAATTACCAGCGGTAATGAGCGAAAGCCTTATTCGCTTCAGCCATTTTGTGGGTATCGTCTTTCTTCTTCACGGAAGCGCCGGTACCGTTGGCCGCGTCCATGATCTCAGCCGCAAGACGCTGCTCCATGGTTTTTTCATGACGCAGACGGCTGTAGTTGACCAGCCAGCGCAGACCCAGCGTCAGTCTTCTTTCCGAAGATACTTCCACCGGTACCTGGTAGTTGGCTCCGCCAACACGGCGAACCTTCAGTTCCAGCAGCGGCATGATGTTGGACAGCGCCTGCTCGAACACTTCCATCGGCTGACGGCCGGTCTTGGCCTCAACGATGTCAAACGCATTGTACAGGATGTCCTGCGCAACGCTTTTCTTACCGTCCAGCATCAGCTTATTGATCAGACGTGTAACCAGCTTGGAATTGTAAATCGGATCCGCCAGAACGTCTCTTTTCGCAATATATCCTTTTCTTGGCATGTTCTTTCCCCTCCTTATTTCTTCGCTTTCGGCTTCTTGGCCCCGTACAGCGAACGGCTCTGATTCCGGTTCGCTACGCCGGCGCAGTCCAGCGTGCCGCGGATGATATGATAACGAACACCCGGGAGGTCCTTAACACGGCCGCCGCGAATCAGAACGACGCTGTGTTCCTGCAGGTTGTGGCCGATACCTGGGATATAGGCAGTCACTTCCATGCCGTTGCTCAGACGGACACGCGCGTATTTACGCAGCGCGGAGTTCGGTTTTTTCGGCGTCATCGTGCCGACACGGGTGCAGACTCCTCTCTTCTGCGGCGAAGAGATCGAGGTAGCCTGCCGCTGCAGGCTGTTGTAACCTCTGTTCAGAGCCGGAGATTTGGACTTCCAGACCTTGTTTTTACGGCCTTTAAGTACTAACTGGTTAATCGTTGGCATAGTTTTTCTCCTTTCAGTTTCTAAGCACACACTTCCAAGCGTGCCATTTCTCGGCATAAATATAAGTTTCCGCGCAGGAAACCCTTATTAGCTGCTAAGCGAAGACTATTCTATAGGATAATCCGATAATTGTCAACGACAAAATAACATCGGTTTCTTTATTTTTTCATTTTCTCTCTTCAGGCCCTGAAAAAAGCCCTGACCGGCGCCGAAATCCTGTTTTTGAGGCAAAGAAAAAGCCGCGGCAGGCAGCGCTTTCGCTGCGGCGCGGCGCTTATTCTTCCCGGGGCAGATCTTCCGTCTTCTGCCGGTTTTTCCTCAGCGCATCGTTCAGAAAAACACGGAGCTTGCTCATGGTCTTGTCGCTGACGCAGTGCTCCATGTGACAGGCATCCTCTTCCGCCGTTTGTTCATCAATCCCGAGCACCTCGACAAAGAAACGCTTGAACAGCACATGGCGGCTGTACACCTTTTCCGCGTATTCGCGGCCCGATGGCGTCAGATGAATCGTGCCGTAGACCTCCTGGCGAATATACCCCGCTTCCTTCAGCACGCCCATCGCCTTGTTGACGGAAGGCTTGCTGACCTGCAGCAGCGTCGCGATATCGCTCATACGGACAACAGGATTGCGCTGTTCCAGAATCAGTATGCTTTCCAGATAATTTTCCGACGATTCGTTGATTTTCATCATATTGATTCCGACCTCGCTTTCTGATTCTATTATAGCAAATTTTGCATCCCGCTGGCAGCTATCTTGCTTTCCCGCTTCAACGTCAGAACAGCAGCAATCCCAGATGGTAGACGAGAAAAGCCCCGATGTAGGCGACAGCGATCTGAAAGCCCATCGATTTCAGCGTGAATTTCCAGCTGCCGGTTTCCGAGCGGATCACCGACAATGCCGCAACGCAGGGAACATACAGCAGCACAAAGGTCATAAACGCCGCCGCCGAAGCCGGCGTAAACATCGTCTGCAGCACACCGGCCAGCGCTTCGGTGCTGTCGGCACTGACCATCACCGCCATCGAGGAGACAACGCTTTCTTTCGCGATCAGACCGGAAATCAGCGCGATGGCCGATTGCCAGTTGCCAAAACCCAGCGGCGTCAGAAGCGGCGCGATCCATTGCCCAATCTGTCCCAGAATGCTCTGAGCCGGATCCAAGGCTCTTTGCAGCGTGAAGGTCAGCGTCGTTAAAAGCCACAGCAGCACCGTCATCGAGAAAATGATGGTTCCCGCCTTGATCAGAAAGCCTTTGGCCTTCTGCCACATGTGATTCATCGTCACCTGAAAGGAAGGAATCCGGTATGGCGGCAGCTCCAGGATAAAGGTGGAGCCGGCATCTTTGAACACCGTATGGCGAAGCAGAAAACCGCAGCCGATCGCCACCACAATCCCCAGCACATACATGCAGAAAAGAGCGATGCCGGCATGCTCCGGAAAGAAGACCCCGGCAAACAGCGCATATACCGGCAGCTTGGCGCCGCAGGACATAAACGGAATCAGAAGAATCGTCATACGCCGGTCTTTTTCATGTTCCAAAACCCGCGAAGCCATCACCGCCGGCACCGTGCAGCCAAATCCCATCAGCATCGGAATGAACGCCTTGCCGTTCAGCCCGATTTTCCGCAGCATGCCATCCATCAGAAACGCGGCCCGCGACATGTAGCCGCTGTCTTCCAATACCGACAGAAACAGAAACAGCAGAAGAATCTGCGGCATGAACGAAAGCACCGAGCCTACCCCGCCGATCACCGTATCGACCAGATCGATCAGCCAGGCGGAAACCTGCATCTGATGCAAAAGATTTTCCACGCCCACCGCCAGCACATCGTTGATCAGCGTTTCCACGATGCCCTTGAGGCCTTCTCCCAGCGGGCCGAAGGTCACGATGAACATCACAAACAAAATCAGAAAGAAAACAGGAATGCCGAAAAAGCGGTGGGTAACGACAGCGTCGATCCGATCGGAAAGCGTTGTCAGCGTTGTTTTGGCGCTGACGCACTCCCGGACAACCTGTTCAATGACCGAATAGCGCATATCCGCCACCGCCATGTCGATTTCCGTCTGTCCTCTTTGCCGGCAGAACTCTTGCTGCAGCTGCTGCAGGCGGGTTTGCTGGTTTGCGCTGAGCTTCAGATCGCGGACAATTGCCTCATCGTCCTCCAGCATTTTCATCGCATAAAATTTATCATGGACATGATCGTGGTCGCATTCCTCACGGATATCGCTGATCTGACGCACGATGTCTTCCGTCTGATCATCATAGCACAGTACCGAGCTTTTCGTGTTGTGAACCAGCTGATGAATCAGCTCTTCCATCCCGCTGCCGCTTTTGGCGCTGATGGCGACAACCGGTGTATCCAGCCGCTGCGACAGCCGCGAAAGATCGATCGCAATGCCTTTCAGCTTCAGCTCATCCAGCATGTTGACCGCGATGACCATCGGAATGCCCAGCTCCTTCAGCTGCAGGCTGAGGTACAGATTGCGTTCGATATTGGTCCCATCCACGATATTCAGAATCAGATCCGGATGATCGTTCATGATGAAATCGCGAGCAACGATTTCCTCCATGCTGTACACCGACATCGAATAAATGCCCGGCAGATCCACCAGCGTGATCTCGTGTTCCTCAACGACAAAGGTTCCTTCTTTTTTCTCAATCGTTACTCCCGGCCAGTTGCCGACATGCTGCCGGGAACCGGTCAGCCGGTTGAACAGCGTCGTTTTGCCGGAGTTGGGATTGCCTGCCAGCGCGACCTTGAAATTCATCGCGTCACCTTCCGGACCTCGATCTTGCAGGCCTCATCTTTTCTCAATGACAGCTCATAGCCGCGGCAGCGGATTTCCATAGGATCGCCCAGCGGCGCCACCTTGCGTACATACAGCTCCGTTCCCGTTGTGATGCCCATATCAATCAGGCGGCGGCGGACTGCCCTCTCGCCGCTGACGCCCAGCACAACGGCCGACTCCTTCGGCCGGCAGTCAGACAAAGTTGTCATGGTATCCCCTCGTTTCCATCTTTCACTTTTTTACAAGACAATTTTAGTCACGAGCGGGGATGATGTCAACAAATCAACCGCAAACAATCGTACTGCCGCAAAGAGCCGCCGTCTTGCGCGGATGTCCTGTTATTTTGAAATACAGCGGGTAATCTTACAAAAAAGTCTTCCGCCAGCAAAGGGAAGACTTGTTGTCCGCAATCGTCCGTGATGTTTTTATCAGTGGAAAATAGTTAGGAAAATCAGAGGTTTTTTCGGATACGATTACGGCGGAAAGTCCGTCGGGATAATTCTGTGTGCGGCAGAAGGAGATTCCCGTCGTTCTTTCGGAAGCAATGATGAGGAATCCAGGCAATAGGGGTTTGCCTTTCCTCTAAAGTTAGTTATAACTAACTTATGGCATCATCTTATCATCGACGAAAGGGAATGTCAATAGCCGAATGCATTCTTTCGCGCTGTTTTCGGCTCTGCGCTTCTTTCTGAACCAGCCGCGCCAGATCCTGTACCGTCAGCCCGTCCGGCTGCAGTGTCGAACTGGTCAGCACAGCCATCAGGCTGTCCAGATCGGAGTTGATCGGAAAGCGAAGGATCAGCATTCTCAGCACCGCTTCCGCCTGCTGCGGATGACCACGCCGTATCCGTCCCATGGCCCGGTGCAGATACGCTGTCATTTCTTTCAGCTCTTGCGCCGTTTCACCCCGTTCTGACATCTTTTCCCGTTTCATCCGGTTTGCGATCGCCATGATTGCCTCAGCAGCGTTTGGACCCAGTCCAGCCTTTTCCACCTATTCATGATCAGTTCGGCAAGTTGATTCATGATCCACCTCTTAAGAATCGATCCGCCCCGTCGCAAAGCAGAAGCCGCCGCCGCTTCGACAATCCGGCCGCCCTGTTTTTAAAGCGGACAGACTTCCGCTTTCCGCCATTCCCCTCATCCCATCCGGTTCTTCCTTCCTCTTCAAGTATAGCACAAAACCGTGGTTTAACACGGTTTTGTTTTCAGCCATTACCAGTCTGTTTAACTTTTCCCCAGTCACTATAATGCAAAGTAGAAACAGGCAGGAGAAGCTCATGAGATTTAGCGACGCGGTAAGAGAACGGATCCGAGAAATATGTGCGCAGTATGATCTTACGCTGTTTGCGCTTTGCCAGATCAGCGATGTTCCGGAAGCGACCTTGCGGCAGTTTATGCGCGGCTATTATCACGACATCCGTCTGAGTACCATCTACAGAATCTGCGGCGGCATCGGCATTTCGGTCCATGAATTTTTCAATTCCGAGCTGTTCGATCAGATCAGCGGCCTGTAACCGATTATCATTCAGCACAGCAGCGCGGCCTTGTCCAAAAGACCGCGCTGCTATTTTATTGTTTATCCAAGCTGATCGTACTGTTGCGGCCGGTAACCGACCAGCACCTGATCCCCGTCGATCAGAAGCGGTCTTTTCACCAGCATGCCGTCGCTGGCCAGCAACGCGATCTTTTCCTCATCGCTCATCGTTTCCAGTCGATCCTTCAGATGCATGGCCTTGTAAAGATTGCCGGAAGTGTTGAAAAACCGTTTGATCGGCAAACCGCTTTGAGCGATCCAGCCGCGCAGTTCTTCGGCGGTCGGATTTTCCCGGGAAATATCCCGAATCTGCGGTTTCAGTCCTTTTTCTTCCAGATGTCGAATCGCTTTTTTGCAGGTACTGCATTTGGGATAGCAAAGCATCAGCATGATTGGTCCTCCTTTGTTTTCCGATTCAGATACAGATCAATTTTTTCTTTCTGATCCTGCGGCACGCTGCGCTCAAGCGGGAAAACCTCCGCCTGATCGATGCGGCGCAGAAACTGTTCGATGAAATCCGTCGTGCGCGCCAGGCTCTGCGGACTGAGATAGCGAAGAACATCGTGGCGGTTATGAATGTAGTTGGCTCCCCGTTCACCAAAACGCATGAAGCTGACCGAAGGAATGCCCAGATCGGAGAACGGCACCTCGTCGCTGGAATACACATCGCGCTTCACTTCCACAACAAAGCCGCATTCCCTGGCCAAAGAGCGGACCATGGCCGGCAAGTCATCCTCTCCCAGACACCAGGCCGAATCATGTCCCAGCACCGCGCCGGCCACATCCACGTTGATGTTCAGCCGGACCGCATCCAGCTGTTCGCGATGCTGCTGAACATAGGCATGGGATCCCAGCAATCCCCGTTCCTCGCTGCCGCACCAGATAAAGCGCAGCGTCCGGCGCGAGCGATGAAGCGCAAAGCTGCGCAGCAGTTCCATCAGAATAACGGAACCGGCGCCATTGTCATACACACCGGTGCTGGTCTGTACCGAATCGTAATGAGCGGTCAGCACGATCACCTCATCCGCGCGGTCGCTGCCATCCAGCTGTGCGATGACATTGTGAGAGCGGCCTGTCGTTTTCGTCTGACAGACTGTCAGCGTGACCGTTTCCGGATTGTCCCTGACCAGGTCAAAGGCATCCTGAATGCGCAGATGCACCCCCGGCAGCTGCGCCAGTTCAGCCAGCTGCGGACGCATCTCACGGCTGACCAGATCCGTATCCTCGTCACGATCCCGCATCTCTCCGCTGTAAGTGATGAAACCGACCGCCCCGGCAGAAACGATTTCCTGATACAGCTTGTAGCTCAGATAGCCGTTGACCAGCACGATCTTTCCTTTGGCATCCGCCCGGCTGACCGCATCCGGATATTCCATATAACTGAACCCGGCCGTCAGCCCTTCCTCGCCCGTTACTCCCCCGCAGCCATACGCCGTGGCCGGAAAGGTTCTGTCCGGCGTCCGGCATTCCACCCGGTGCACGATCTGGTCCTGAACCTCAAACGCCTCCACCACCGTCCTGGCGCCAATACGCTGCGCTTCCTGTCTCAGAATTTCAGCCGCTTTCTCTTCCTGTTCCGTTCCGCCGACCCGCTCAAATCCGATCCGGTTCAGCAGTTCCCATTCTCTTTCTGCCCGATCCATCGTTTCCCTCCTGTTCTTTTCATAGGCAACCCGCAGCGACTGATCCCGGCTCAGCCGGATCACGCCGCGGTAATGATACCCGTTTTTTTCCAGTAAACGCCGCATGGGCCGGTTGTCGCGGTGAGTATCCACCCGGATGATCTCTACCTGCCGTTGCGCGCACAGTCTTTCTGCCAGACGCAGCATCTGTCCGGCCACACCCTGTCCCTTCCATCGTTCACAGACGGCAATACGGTGAATCACCGCATAAGCGCCCTCCTCTTTCCAGCGGCCTTCTACCATCGAATCATAATTCGGTTCTCCGTCAAAGCTGATCACCACACAGCCAGCCACCTGCCCCGCCTCTTCTGCAACCCAGGCGTTGTGCGCCTGGATGTCCGCCTCCAGCGTCGGCACGTCAGGATATCCATCCTGCCACTGATCAATCCCCTGTAAGCGCAGCCCGCGCTGCGCCTGGGCGATGATTTCCATCACCTGCGGCAGATCGGCTCTGTTCATGGTTCTGAACTCCATGTCTCTCTCCCCTTTTCCATCGTTGTACCACAGGATGAACAAATCGAGTAGGAGGGAAAATTAATCAATTTTCCCGACCTCTCACACCACCGTGCGTACGGTTCCGTACACGGCGGTTCAATCAACTT
>CAJFOC010000013.1 GCA_904395815.1 uncultured Holdemania sp. | reverse complement strand
GACGAGCGGTTATGACAGTCTTGTTGAATTACCGTTATATCCGATGATGGTGTTCGATTCCAAGCTGGTGGCTTCGACGGTCTCATCGGTGAATGGGGAATCGCAGCATATTCTTGAGTTCAGCGGTGAAAAGGATTTTACGGTTGTGCAGACGGAAAAGCAGCCGAGCCAGGAGTTGCAGATTACGGATGTGACCGGAGAATTGATCGAGGGACTTGGTCTGGTCGGGTATTATGACGGCAGCCGTCTGACGATTACGAACAATCAGGTGGAATATTCTGTATATTCGGAAGATTTGACGCCGCAGGAAATGATGCAGGTGGTTGAAAGCATGCAGGTTTCGGTTATGAAATAATGATGGTAAGAAGAGGAGATGTGTATTATGCAGATCTGGCCGGAAGTCTTGGCAGTGAGCAGGGGGGAACACGTCCGGTGGTGGTCATACAAAATGATAAGGGGAACCGGTTTTCGCCTACACTGATTGTAGCCCCTATTTCCAGCCGGCTGGGGAAACCGCCGATTCCCACGCATGTGATATTGCCGACACATTCGCTGGAAAAGGTTTCTATCGTACTGCTGGAACAGATTCGTACCATTGATAAGCAGCGCTTGGGACAGTGGGTATGCACATTGGACAGAAAAACCCTGGAACAAATAGATCAGGCATTGCGTGTAAGCTTGGGACTGGATATATCCTGAGGTGCTGATATCAGCAGTGAGAACGGTGATTGGAATGTGTGGTGTTAGAGCGGAGAAATTTAGTGTTTGGGATGAGCGGGTTTGAATCATTCAAAAAATTTTGATTCGCGGTATTTTATGGTCAGAGACCCGGGATCGTGAGCGACAGGGGCAAAGATTCCGGGTTTTTGCCATGCCGTCACTTTTTTTCAACTCGTAAAATTTTTTTTGAAAAAGTACTTGTCAAAACAGATTGCCCATGATAATATATAAAAGCGCTGTGAGTTACAAAGTGAAGAAGTACTCAAGAGGCTGAAGAGGTGCCCCTGCTAAGGGCATAGGTCGTGAAAGCGGCGCGCGGGTTCAAATCCCGCCTTCTTCGCCATTATAGCGCGCCGCAACAAAGGCAAAAACGTCCCGGTCCGGTGGTGTAGTGGTTAACATGCCTCCCTGTCACGGAGGAGATCGCGGGTTCAAGTCCCGTCCGGACCGCCACTTAGTCGCAGATGTAGTTCAATGGTAGAACGCAACCTTGCCATGGTTGACACGAGGGTTCGATTCCCTTCATCTGCTCCATAGCGATTTAAGCCCTTAACAAAGGGCTTTTTTATTGCGTGGCATGATTTTGGCACTATTGTGCCATCTTCTCCCAGATAAAATAGATTTCTCAGATTTGACACGATATGGGATATCCGGCTTTATTACAAACCAGATACCCAAGATCAGCGTGCATTCTCCGAAACTGGCGTATTGATTGCCGGTAAATTGACCTTCTCTGAATTCTCAAGCCACGTGCTTTCGATGCACCGCAATAATAACACCATTCTTCGACCTGTTTTTTCCTTTCCAAATATGCTGCTTTTTCAGATTAGAGTGGGAAACTGATGAAAAAAGCGTATATCATGATTGCGGGAGAAAGGAGGATGCATGTATTTAACATGTCGAATAGTACTGAAAACGGATGAAAACAGCAGCCGGATACTTTCGATCATGGCTAACTTTTACAGGAATGAAGTCAACCGTCTGATCAACCTGTATGCAAAAAGTAACCAGATTGTCAGAACCTCATATTCGGAATTCAGTTCCTTTATTCCATTTTGGAGCAAATCCATGGTTGTTAAAGATGCTGAACGCATTTGGACTTTGATCCAGCAAGGAGGAAATGCCAGGCTCAGAATGAAAACTCCTCAATGCTGTTGGCATCAGCCTAATTTCAAGTTTCGCGATCATCAGCTGTATCTTCAGGTCGGCGGCCGTTTTGGTATTGGAGATTATCTGATCATCAGCTACCATGCCGGTGAATTACAGCAGCGATACCTGAAATTTCCTCTTGGGAAAATGACAATTCGAAAATTAAACAAGCGATGGATTGCGGATATTAATGTAGAGGTCATGGAAAAAACACCGAGTCGGTCTGAAAAGCGAATGGGGGTCGATCTTGGAATCAAGGTTCCAGCAGTTGCGTATACGGAAGATGGCAAAATCCGTTTTTTTGGTAATGGACGTGAAGCGCGCTTTCGCCGCAATGCTTTTTATTCCAAATTAAAAAAACTGCAGAAAAGCAATGATTTAAAAGCTTATCGTGCTTTGGATCACGCGTTGTTTCGCTGGTCATATACGGTTTGTCATATTATCAGCAAAAGAATTGTAGAATTTGCTGAGAAGAATGATATCGGGGTCATCTGCGTTGAGCAGCTTCATGGAATAAGCAGCAAACCGGTAAGCTCCTCTTTGGCCAGGCGTGATCTGAATCAATGGTCTCATTACCGACTTGTGTATAACATTCGATATAAAGCCCGCCGGAAAGGAATTCGTGTTGTCTTCGTTGATCCGCGAAACACATCGCGGCGTTGTCCTCGATGTGGAAGGATCAATACACCCTCTCGACGCTGGTATTGTTGCCCCTGCGGTTTTCAGCGTCATCGTGATCTTATCGGTGCTATGAACATTACGTTCGCACCTGAATCCGCCTCTTCGCGAAGCGGATAGCCTGGCAAACTACAGGTTCTGTGCCAGGACGGGTAGTTGCGTTCCCTTATCAACAACACGCTATGAGGTTTGAACCCGGAATGAATCCCGATTCGTGACTGAATTTCGGGATTGGGGAGTGGGAATGAATTTGAAGTTGACAATTCACCCCCTCCCTTTTTACAATGAAAGAACGATTGAAAAGGCAGGTGCTGACGATGCAAAGAGTGGCAAAATTTGAAAAGGTAAGCAAAGAACAGTTTGTCCGGGACTGGATGAAAACCATGCCGGACACCCAACCGGAACGGGCGGAAAGCATTTATGAGAAGATCGCGTTGCCGCGCAGAGCGACTTCGGGATCTGCGGGCTATGATTTTTTTTCTCCTGTGGATTTATCCTTGAAACCGGGCGAATCCGTAACCCTTCCTACAGGAATCCGGGTGCACATTCATCCTGGCTGGGTGCTCATGTGCTATCCGCGCAGCGGACTGGGATTTAAATTTCGTCTTCAGCTGAATAATACAGTAGGGGTTATCGATTCCGATTATTATGACTCTGACAATGAAGGACATATTTTCTGCAAAATGATCAACGATTCGCGAGAGGGAAAGACGTTAGTCCTGAAACAGGGCGATGGTTTTATGCAGGGAATTTTTATGGAATATGGCATTACGATGGACGACAACGTGACAGAAATTCGTAATGGCGGCTTTGGCAGCACGAACCAATAGAAAACACAACAACTGCGGCAGAAAATCATAAGAGGCCGCAGTTTTTTCGTGGAGTGGATCCGAGTGCAGTGGATCGGATCTGAGTATAGAGCGTGAACATAAAAACCGTCATAAAAAATGAAAATCGATGTTTCTTTCGTGCAAAATGAGTATAATTGAATTATCTGCTGTTTTCTGAGGCTAAATCTGCTTCAAAAAAATCGCATATACGATATTGAGGTGAAATGATGAATAAAGAATGGATCACAGACATGCTGAATTTTATCGAGTCCAGCCCTACTGCTTTTCAGACGGTAAGCCAGATCAAGACCATTCTGACAAAAGAAGGTTATGTCGAGCTTGCAGAAAGTGAAATCTGGCAGATGGAGCCGGCGGGGCTTTATTTTACAACACGCAACCACTCCAGCATCCTGGCCTGGCAAATGCCACAGGATTATACCCGCCTGAGCTACAACATTGTTGCTTCCCATAGCGACAGCCCTACATTTAAAATCAAACCCAATGCAGTAATTCAGGAAAACGGATATCTGAAACTGAATACGGAAGGGTATGGCGGAATGCTTTGTGCTACCTGGATGGATCGTCCTCTTTCTCTTGCCGGCCGGGTGATCGTCAGAGAAGAAGACCGGATTGTCAGTCGGTATCTGGATTGCAAGCGTCCGCTTCTGACCATTCCTTCGCTGGCGATTCATATGAACCGGGAAGCCAATTCGAATGCCAGCTATAATCCGCAAAAAGACATGCTTCCGATCATGGGACTGGGTAAGGAACCGTTTGATCTGAAAGTGTTTCTGGCCAGGGAGCTTGGCGTTTCCCCGGAAGCGGTACTGAGTTTTGATTTGTATCTGAAGAATCTTGAAAAAGGGTATGTCTGGGGAATCAATGAGGATCTGGTTTCCAGCTGCCGGCTGGATGACCTGCAGTGCGCTTATACTACCCTGCAGGGCTTTTTGCAGGGATCCAGCGCTCATTCCGTTAATGTTTACTGCTGTTTTGACAATGAAGAGGTCGGCAGCCGTACACGTCAGGGGGCGGCATCCACTTTCCTGCTGGATACGCTGCGTCGAATTCACTGCTCCATGGGATTGCCTGAGAGCGATCTGATTCGGGCATTGGCTTCGTCGCTGATGGTTTCCGCAGATAACGCGCATGCGGTGCATCCCAATGTTCCTGAAAAATCCGATCCTACCAACCGTGTTTATCTGAATCAGGGGCTTGTCATCAAATACAATGCCAATCAAAGCTATACATCGGACGCCGTCAGTGCCGCGCTGTTTCAACAGCTTTGTCAGGAAGCGAAAGTACCGGTGCAGATTTTTACCAATCGCTCAGATCTGAAGGGCGGCGGAACGCTGGGCAGCATCAGCACTTCGCAGGTCAGCATTGCGTCGGTGGATATCGGCCTGCCGCAGCTGGCAATGCATTCCGCCAATGAAACTGCCGGGGTACTGGATTGCGATTACATGGTCCGGGCGATTCGTCGTTTTTACAGTACGCATCGCGAGCTGATGGCCGATGGCGTTCTTGTACAAAAGGAATCTTTGCCGAAGTCTGATGAAAAGATGGCCGGAAAGGAGAATGGCTGTGATCACCATTCAGCAGATTAAGGAAAACCGTCAGATCCGGACTTACATTGAGAAAGCAGATGAAGCGTTGGCGGCGTTGGGCTATACCGAGCACAGCTTCGCGCATGTTTCCAAAGTGGCGCAGCAGGCCCGGGAGATTTTGCTGACGATGGGCTACAGTGCCAGAGACGCGGAACTGGCGGAAATTGCCGGTTATCTGCATGATATCGGAAACATCATCAATCGCGTGGATCACGCCCAAAGCGGTGCGGTGATGGCGTTTCGTATTCTGGACAAACTGGGGGCGGATGCTGAAGAAATTTCAACCATCATCAGCGCCATTGGCAATCATGATGAAGCCACGGCGTATCCGGTAAATCCTGTTGCCGCCGCTTTGATTCTGGCTGACAAAACGGATGTTCGTCGTTCCCGGGTGAGAAACCGGGATTTTGCCACGTTTGATATTCATGACCGGGTGAATTATGCAGTGGTCAGTTCCACGACGTCGATCAGCGAGGATCGCCGTAAAATTACGCTGAAGCTGCAGATCGATACGCAGATTTCCGCGGTCATGGATTACTTTGAGATTTTCATGCAGCGGATGCTGCTGTGCCGCAAGGCGGCGGAAAAGCTCAATCTGGTGTTTTCCCTGATTATCAACAATCAGGTAATTCTGTAAATGGGAAAGGAGCAGGGGGATGAAAAGAGTTCATTTGAAGCCGACTGATCCATGCTGGTGCGGATCGGGGATTCCTTATGGCGAGTGTCATCAGCATGCGGATCAGAAAATTGCCTATTACAAGAAACGCGGACACATCGTCCCGCCGCCGCGGCTTTTGCGCACCCGTGAGGAAATTGAAGGAATCCGGGCCAGTGCGGCCATCAATACCGGCGTGCTGGATCATGTTGCGGCGCACATTCACGAGGGGATGAGTACGGAAGAAATCAACACT
The DNA here is from genome assembly GCA_904395815.1 of uncultured Holdemania sp. GTDB lineage: Bacteria > Bacillota_I > Bacilli_A > Erysipelotrichales > Erysipelotrichaceae > Holdemania. The sequence continues at coordinate 43,846 of CAJFOC010000013.1, read as the reverse complement.
CTGGTTCAGGAATATACGGTCAGCCATGGAGCGGTCTGTGCTCCGCTGAATTATGAGGGATATCCGAAAAGCGTCTGCACTTCCGTGAATCATGAAGTCTGTCATGGCATTCCCAGCCATCGGCGAAAGCTGCGTTCCGGTGACATTGTGAATGTCGATGTTTCCACTATTTTCAACGGGTTTTACTCAGATGCTTCGCGGATGTTCATGATCGGTGAGGTCAAACCGGAAGTCCAACGTCTGGTTGAGCAGACCAAAGAATGCCTGAAGCGGGGAATTGAGGCGGCGCAGGCATGGCATTTTGTGGGAGATATCGGCGCGGCGGTTCAGCAATATGCTGAGAGCTGCGGATATTCCGTGGTGCGCGAGCTGGGGGGACATGGCGTCGGGCTGGTTTTCCATGACGAGCCGTTTGTTTCTCATGTCGGAAAAAAGAACACCGGGATGCTGCTGGTGCCGGGGATGGTACTGACGGTGGAGCCGATGATCAACATGGGCGGCCCCGGGGTGGAGCTGGATCGCTATAACGGCTGGACGGTCTACACTCAGGATGGCAAACCGTCCGCGCAATGGGAGCACACCATTCTGATCACTGAAGAGGGACCGGAAATCCTGACGTGGTGACGGAAGAAGAAAAAGGGAGGATTGCGGATGAGCCAGATTGAAAACAATGAGGTGCTGCAGTGCATCCATGATCGCCGCAGCGTTCGCCGTTTTCAAAAGAAACCGGTCAGCGCCGAGCAGCTGACATGTCTGATTCAGGCGGCGCAGGCCGCGCCCAGCGCGATGAACGAACAGCCCTGGTATTTTGTGGCCATTCAGAAAAGAGAACTGATTGAACAGCTGGGGCAGCTGCTCGCCGATTCAGGAGAAGATCCGTATTATGGCGCCAGTCTTCTGATTGTCGGTTTCGGACGGCGTGAAGCGCATTCGCCAATCACAGATGTCACACTGGCGATGGCGAACATGATGCTGGCGGCGCAGTCTCTGGGGTTGGGGACATGCTGGATCGATTACAGCCGCCATGTTTTCAATCATCCTCAGTTTGCGGGATTGCAGAGGTCGCTGGGAGTACCGGAAGGGTATTTTTGCGTCGGTTCGCTGATTGTCGGCGTTCCGGATGAACAGCCGCAGGCGCATACGGTTCAGCACCAGATCGTTTCGGTTGTCGGCTGATTTTGACAGCCCGTTTGGTTGATCCGGGATTTTCCGTTAGGAAATTTCAGCCGGGCATTGGCGCTGACCTCGATTGTTGATATAATGAAATCAATAGAAAGCGTAAGGAGTCAGACGTTACGGCTTCGGCGGCTGACCTGAAGAAGAATAGGTGAACATGATGCAGCAATATCTTTATATCGTCGGTCATAAAAATCCGGATACCGATTCCATTTGTTCTGTCCTGGCGTATGCCGAGCTGAAACAGCGGCTGGGTTTTCCAGCCATTCCGTGCCGGCTGGGACCGTTGAACGAAGAAACCAAATTTGTGCTGAAAACGTTCGGCCTGGAAAATCCGTTTTTACTGAAAGATGCCCGCAGCCAGCTGCGGGATATCGATCTGGATGAGGCGACGCTGGTGCACACGCAGACTTCCGTGAAGGAAGCGTGGGATCTGTTGTTTCATTCGCGCAACAAATCGCTGTTTGTGCTGGATGATCAGAACAAGCTGGCCGGAATCGTTTCCACTTCCAATCTGTCCTCGCCGCGGATGATGAGTGATGAGCAGCTGCAGAAGCTGATGAAAAGCGCTTCGCTGGATGCCATTGCGGAAACCATTCACGGGGAGATCTGTTATCGGCCGAAAAATGTCAAAACCAACGGCAAGGTTTTCATTGTGACGCTCAATGACGGTACCAAGTTTGAGCAAGATTTCCGTCAGAGCATCACCATCCTGTCCGATGGCAACCGCAAACAGCGTCAGCTGCTGGAGCTGGGGACTCGCTGCATGATCATTACCTGCGGCGAACAGCTCAGCCCGGACAACCTGGAGCTGGCCCGGATGCAGGATTGCGCGGTGATCCGGACGCCATGGGATACGATGAAGGTGGCCAAGGTTATCAACGAGGCGTTCCCCATCGAAAGTATCATGAGCCGCAATCCCATTACCTTTCAGGATGATGAATATGTGGATGATACGGCGAAGAAAATGGCCAATACCCGTTACCGCAGTTATCCGGTTCTGGACATGGAAGGCAATGTCGTGGGGGCGGTTTCCCGCTATCACCTGCTGAATTTCCGGAAGAAGAAATTCATCCTGGTCGATCACAGTGCCAAGAATCAGGCGATCGATCACATTGAGGATGCTGAAATTGAAGAGATCATCGATCATCATCACATCGGCAACATTGAAACTTCAGTGCCGATTTTCTACCGCAATCAGCGCTGCGGCTGTACCTGTACGATTATTGCTCAGCTGTATCAGGAAAATGGCGTAGAGCCGACTCCGCAGATGGCGGGAATCATGATGAGCGCGATCATTTCCGATACGCTGCATTTCAAATCGGCGACAACCACGCCGCTGGATCGGGATATCGCTTACCGGCTGGCGGACATTGCCGGGGTGGATCTGGACGCGTATGCCGAACAGATGCTCAGCGCTTCGGTTGCTTTGAAGGAGTCCACACCGACGCAGATTCTGAACCGGGACCTTAAAACCTATGAAATGGGCAAGTACAGGATTGCGATTGGTCAGACCAACTACAAACATATCGAGGATATCCAGGCCATTCTGCCGGATTTCAGAGACAATCTGGAAAAGGAGCAGAGTGAAAAGCAGCTGGATCTGATGGTCATGATGTTTTCCCATATCATGGCGGAGGGCACGATGTTTGTTTACAGCGGTCCGCTTTCCTATGTGATGGGGGAAATCATCGATACGCAGTTTGACGATCATTCCGGCTATGATCATGAAATCATTTCGCGAAAGCAGCAGCTGATGCCTAAGCTGTCCGTCATTTTGAAACAGATGTAAATCGGCCTGAAGTATGTGCTTCAGGTTTTTTTATTCATGTGGAAATGACGACAAGAGGCTGGCGGCAGGGCCAGGAAACCGGTATAATTAAACACAGAGAAAGGGATGAGTGTATGATTTGTTTACGGAACGGCCGTGTGCATGACGGCAAGGGCGGCGTTGGAAAAGCGGATATTCTGATTGAGGATGGCCGCATTGTCAAGATCGGAACCGGGCTGGAAGCGGAAGGGGCCGAGATTCTCGATGCTGAGGGCAAGGAGATTTTTCCCGGCTGGATTGATCCGCTGAGCGACTGGGGAATTCTGGGACCGGGTCGGGAGATCCGCGGCAATGCGAATGATAATGATGAGCGTTCGGATGTGTTTACTCCGCAGATGGATGTGCTGTATGCGTTCAACGGCCGCGGCATTTCCCGCCAGCAGATTTACGCGTTCGGGATTACGGCGGTCGGCGTCGCGCCGTCCAACAACAATTTGTTCGGCGGTCAGATGGCGGCGTTTGAGGTGCTGGGGGTGAACCCGATGAAGATGGTGCTGCGTCATCGGGCAGGCATGAAGGCTTCGGTGACCGATGCGCTGAAAGAGGCGTATGGTGCCCGCAATGTGGCTCCGATGACCAAAATGGGTATTTTCTCGATGATGCGGGAAAAGCTGCAGGCAGCGCGGGATTACGATCCGCAGGATCCGAAAACGGAACGGGATGAGAAGCTGGCGGCACTGCAGCCGGTTGTCCGCGGTGAAATGCCTTTGTTTGTCAGCTGCAACACACCATCGGAAATCCGCTCCGTGCTGCGGGCCTGTCAGGATCTGCCGGTCAAATTGGTGTTCTGCGGCGGGTTTGGCGTCGATGCGTCGCTGACGGAGCTGGCAGAGCGGAAATGTGGTCTGATCGTAGCCAATCCGGCCAATGGCTTTAACAAATATACCCGGAATACCGATTATGCGGGAATTGCCCAGCTGGCGAAACAGGGAGTCACGGTAGCGTTCAGCGCCGCGGATAACGGTTTTGGAGGCCGTGAAGATCTGTTGTGGTCGGCGCTGGAAATGATGAAGCGGATTCATGATGAAGAAACGGTTCTGCAGATGCTGACGCTCAATGCCGCCCGTCTGCTGGGAATGGATTCGATAACAGGGTCGCTGGAAGAAGGAAAACGGGCGGACCTGGTGATCTGGTCGGCCAATCCGCTGACCTCCTACAAGGCGGCAGTGGAAAAGACACTGATCAACGGCGAGGTAGTGTACACGAAGGGAGATGCGATGAAATGCTTCTTATAAAAAACGGCAAAGTGCTGACCATGGGGCCGCAGGGCGTTTTGGAAAATGCCGATGTGCTGATTGGCGATGACGGCAAGATCATGACGGTCGGGATGAATCTGACAGCGGAGGGTGCACAGGTGATCGATGCCAGCGGCAAGGTGGTCATGCCGGGATTGGTCGATGCCCACAGCCATATCGGCGGTTTTGATACGGACAGCGGAGTTCAGGATCTGAACGAACTGACCCGGCCGACTACGCCGGAAATTCAGGCTTACGATGCGATCAATCCGCTGGATCGCTCGTTTACCGAAGCGATCCGGGCCGGAATCACGACCAGCGCGATTACCCCGGGCAGCGGCAATGTGATCTGCGGACTGGCCTGTGCGGTCAAATCCGGCGGGCATTCTCTGGCGAGCCGTACGCTGCGCAATCCGATTGCCCTGAAAGCGGCGATGGGCGTGAATCCGAAAGGGGTTTATGGACCGCGGACAGCCATGCCGATGTCGCGTCTGGGCGTGGCGGATCTGTTCCGGGATTACTTTCTGAAAGTCCGTGATTATATGAAAAAGAAGGAAGAAGGAAAGAGCAATCCGGAAGTCATGCCGAAAAGAGATCCGGGACTGGAAAACGGCGTGTTGGTTTTGGAGAAGAAAATTCCTCTGAAAGTGCATTGTTATCAGCATGATATGATGTCGCTGCTGCAGCTGGCGGATGAATTTGATTTTGACGTCACGCTGGACCATGCTCTGGGGGCCAGTGATTTTTACGATGAAATCGCTGAAAATCCGCATGTCCGCGGCGTGATTTACGGTCCGTTGGGTGCGCCGCTGTTTGGCGGCGAAGGCTGTAAGCTGGATATTGAATGTCTGGCGGAACTGGACCGGCGCGGAGTCTGCTGCGCGATTATGACGGATGGTCCGTGCTTTGTGCCGTACATGATTGTAACCCAGACGGGCGAGGCGGTTCGCGCCGGAATGGATGAACTTCGCGCTTTGCGCATGATCACGATCAACGCGGCGCGCATCATCGGCTGTGATGATCGTGTCGGTTCGCTGGAGCCGGGAAAGGATGGCGATGTCGTCATCTTCCAGGGCATGCCGGCGGTGGACACGGAAGCCCGCAACACAGCGACGATCATTGACGGACGGCTTGTCTGGAGTGAAAACGCTGCAGAATAACAGCGTGTAAGAGGGAACAAAATCCGGCGGAATATCTGCCGGGTTTTTCATTACCAGCCCAACGAACATAAAAAAACAGGTCCGTTTTCCAACGTGACCCATTTTTTCACTTAATAGCGGGTAATGACCGAGACCATCAGCATTTTCAGCCGTACCGGACTGATTTTTCTGGCTGACTGAGCGCTCATCTCCATCATCGCACAGAATTTATCCACACCCTGAACAATCCATCCTTCCGCCGTCTGCGGTCTTTCCGGGCTCATCGGCCACATGTGCCGCAGAATGCAGTCTTCCATGACCTCATCCACCGGGGTGAACTGGCGTGCCATCTGCAGGGCAATCTGCGGATGGACCTCGCAATGCCGGCCTTCGATCGGCTGTTCATCATTTTTCCAGTCATAAAGATAAAAGTCGTGCAGCAAAGCGCCGCGGGTGGCGCTGCGGACGTCCAGGTTCAGCCGGCGGGCCAGAAGAAAGGTGTAATAGGCAACATTGACACAATGCTGCAGACGTGTCGTCTTGCAGTGCTGATAAAAGGCGGAAAGCTGCTGAACTTCGTCGATGTCCAGAAGATCCTGAATCAGACTGATGAATTCCGCTGTCCGGGGACCTTCCGGCTGACTGAAATTCTTACGCGATCCGATCGGTTTCTGCAATCCAATCACTCCTCTTCCTCAAACTTACAATGATCATCTTACCAGTGTTCACCGTGGATGACAAGAAAAAAACAGTTAAAATGGGTTGTGAAAAACAGGAAAAATGGGATCGGTGGTTGTCAGGGCTTGCAGCGAAGTGACCGGTCTGACAGGATGAATGAATCGAAATGGATGGCCTTTTCCCCGCAGAAAAGCTTACCTGTGGCGTATAATGGCCTTTACCCATAAGACAGGCAATGGGAAAAGGAGGTAAAAAGATGGTTCAGGTTTACGGTTACGTCAGAGTTTCAACCAAAGATCAGAATGAGGACCGGCAGCGAATCGCAATGCTGGAATTCCCGGTTCCGGAAAAGAACATCGTGGTGGAAAAGCAGAGCGGGAAAGATTTCAATCGTCCTTGTTATCAGCGCTTGATCCGCCGTATGAAAAAAGGGGATCTGCTGGTGATCAAAAGTATTGACCGGCTGGGGCGTAATTACGAGGAAATCCTGTATCAATGGCGTATGCTGACCCGGGAAAAGGGGATTGATATCGTGGTATTGGATATGGCGCTGCTGGATACCCGGGAGGGCAAGGATCTGACCGGAACCCTGATCGCCGATCTTGTGCTGCAGCTGCTCAGCTATGTCGCGCAGACGGAAAGGGAAAACATCCGGCAGCGGCAGCAGGAAGGAATCCGGGCTGCCAAGATGAAGGGGGTGCGGTTTGGCCGGCCGCGGTTACCGGTCCCGGCGGAGTTTGACGGATTGCACCGGCAGTGGCTTCAGCAGAAAATTTCTTCCCGCAAGGCAGCGCTGCAGCTGGGAGTTTCTCATGAAACTTTTTTGCGCTGGTGCCGTTTGTCGCAGGATTCTTCCCGTTGCTGATTTTCTGTATCGGGGGTTTCTTACAGTTTCGTTATAGTTTTGTCATGGTGAACGATGACTGCGCAAATTTGTGTATAATAAGGTTAAATCAGGGATAGAAGAAATGAGGGATTGCATGTTCAGAATCATGGTTGTGGAAGACGAAGAGAAAATCCGTGAGGAACTGAAGAATTTACTGGAGCGTTATGGCTATCAGGTACAGGCGTTAAACGATTTTCACGAGGCGGCCGGGCAGATTATCGCAGCCCGTCCTCATCTGGTGCTGCTGGATATCAATCTGCCGGAGTATGACGGGTATGTTCTGTGCCGTCAGATCCGTCAGCAGTCATCGGTGCCGATCATCATGGTGACCAGCCGCGACAGCGATGTGGATGAGCTGATGAGCATGAATCTGGGGGCGGATGATTTCATTACCAAGCCGTATCATGTTCAGATTCTGCTGGCTCACATCCAGGCGATCCTCAAGCGGACTTATCATGAAGATCAGGGTCGGCTGCTGGAGGCCAACGGCGTTTTACTGGATCTGGGACGGGGCAGTGCGGCGTATCGGGGACAGAGCGTGGAACTGACGAAAAATGAGATGCGCATTCTTGGTCTTCTGATGCGCAAACAGGGAACGATTGTCAGCCGCGATGAAATCATGACGGATCTGTGGCAGTCGGAAGAGTTTGTGGATGACAACACGCTGACGGTCAACATCAACCGGCTGCGCCGGAAACTGGAAAGCATTGGGGTTCCGCAGGATTACCTGTCCACTAAGCGCGGACTGGGGTATATGATATGACGCTGCGGGAATTTCTTCATGACCGGCAGATATTTCTGCTGTGTCAGCTGGGCTATCTGATGTTTGCCGGATTGTTGTTAAGCATGCTGCGGGTCGGCGGGTTCGCGCTGTTTTTTCTGTGCGGGTTGTATCTGTGCATAACGCTGGTTGCGCTGGGCAGCGAATTTGTCAAAAAGCGCAGTTATTTCAACACGGCCTTTCAGCTGCTGGAACAGCTGGAGGAAAAAAGTTATCTGTCGGAAATTCTGGAAACGCCGGATTTTATCGAAGGACAGAAGCTGGCGGAAATTTTCCGGATTGTCAGCAAGGCGACCAACGACACGGTAGCGCGGCATCGTCATCGCTGGGAAGATTACAGCGAGTACATCGAAACCTGGGTGCATGAGATCAAAACGCCGATTGCTTCCTGCAAGCTGATCATTGAAAACCACAGCGACGAGGTGACCCGTTCGCTGGGAGAAGAAATTGACCGCATCGATCAGTATGTGGAACAGGCGCTGTATTATACCCGCAGCACCGTGGTGGAAAAGGATTATGTCATCCGCCGCTGTTCGCTGCGTCAGCTTGTCAGTCAGGCTGTTCGGGCGCAGGCCAAATCGCTGATCGGTCATCAGTTTCGAATTGAGATGGGAGAGGATCTGGAACAGACGGTGTATACCGATGGCAAGTGGATGGAGTTCATCCTCGGTCAGATTATTATCAACGCTGTCAAATACAGCCGCTCTTGCGCACCGGTGCTGAGTTTTCATGCCCGGCGTGAATCGCAATGGGTTTCGCTGCGGATCCGGGATAACGGGATCGGCATTGCGGCGCGGGATCTGCCGCGGGTGTTTGAAAAGGGATTTACCGGGGACAACGGCAGAAAAACGGCCCGATCGACCGGCATCGGTCTGTATCTGGTAGCGCAGCTGTGCGCCAAGATGAGCATCGGCCTTGCCATCGATTCTCAGGTTGGAAAATGGACAGAGGTGACGCTGAATTTTCCGGTATCCTCATGGATTGTTACGCCGTCAGAATCATGAAAAACGTTGCCAACCGGCTGGGGACTGTCTTACAATAATCAACAGAAGAAAAGGGGGACAGTCCATGATCAGAATGATTGTCAGCGATATGGACGGCACGTTGTTTTACGGTCATGGTCCGTCGCTGTTTGATCTGACCGAACGCAACGAACAGGCGCTGCAGCGGTGCCGTCAGGCGGGAATCGGTTTTTCGGTAGCTTCCGGCAGGACGGCGCTGTATGGCGAAACGGTGTTGAGGAAATACGGATTACCGCATCCGATTGTCGGCGGATTCAACGGGGCGGTATGCGTGGATAACGGTGTGACGCAGTATGCCTTGACCTGCGATTGTGCGCAGATGCGGGAGGTAGTCTGTCAGCTCAGCACGGTTGAGCCGGTGCTCTGCGTGCAGGCGCAGGATCTGGATTCACGCCGGATTTTTCTGGATCCTTCGCACAGCGAGGCGCAGCGTTACCGCAAGGAATGCCGTCAGACAGGGCTGGGCAGTGTGGCGGAAAAGCCGCTTTTGGACGTATTGGATCAGCAGCCGGATCTGCAGATCGGCAAGTTGTCCGTATTGTTTGCCGACACCCACAGCTGCCGTCAATGGCAGCAGCGGCTGCAGGCGCAGCTGGCAGAGTCGTATTATGTTGTGAATACCGGCCGCGGCGATCTGCTGGAAATCGGCCGCCGGGATGGCAACAAGGGAACGTTCATCCGCTATCTGAGCGAAACTTACGGCTATACGCCGCAGCAGATCGCCGTCATCGGCGATGCGGAAAACGATCTGCAGATGTTTGCGGGCAGCGCTCATCGCTTTGTCATGGCCCATGCCGATCCGCAGGTGAAGCGGCAGGCGGATCATGTGGTGGACGATGTGGCGGCCTGCATCGACTGGTGTCTGGACTACAACCGGCAGCATCACGCCGGATAAAAGGAAAAAGGGGGACAGAGGCATGTTATGCATTACCAACGCAACCGTGCATACCGGACGAAACACGGTTCTGGAAAACACGGATATTCTGATTGACAACGGAAAGATGATCCGCATAGGACAACATCTGGCATCCGGGGCTGACGTGTGCCTGGATGCTTCGGGAAAGGTGGTCATGCCGGGATTCATCGACGCGATGAGCGAGCTGGGGATGGCGGTGCGCCGCAAGGAAGTCCGCGATAACGATGAACAGAGCGACCCGATGACGCCACATCTGAAGGCGCTGTACGCTTATGATGGCGATTGCGTTCAGGAACAGTCGCCGGTCAGCTACGGCATCACCGCTTTGGCGGCCGCGCCTTCCAATTCCAACATTCTGGGCGGCCAGATGGCGGTGTTCCATACTTCAGGAATCAATCCGTTCAAAATGCTGATCCGTGATGAAGCCGGAATGAAGGGGTCGCTGACCCGGCAGGTATTGGACACCTACGGCAAGCGCAATCAGAGTCCGATGACGCGCATGGGCATGTTCGCTCAGCTGCGCCAGGCGCTGCAGCAGGCAGCGGACGCCAGCGCGACGGACAAACGGGATGAAAAGCGCAACGCGGTGAAAAAGGTGCTGGACGGATCGATGAAACTGTTTGTCGCCTGCAACGACGCCAGTGAAATCCGCGGCCTGCTGCGGGTTTGCGAACCGTTTGGGATCCGGCCGGTGCTGGTATTGGGGTACGATATTCACCGTCAGGATACGGAGCTGTTGGAAAAGACGCAGGGCGTCATTCTGGGCAATCTGTCCTACGGGTTCAACAGCTGGGCGGACAAGGCCGATCTGGAAGGGCTGTACGCGCTGTACCGGCAGGGGCTGCCGGTGGCGATGGCTACGCTGGGCAACAATCCCAACGGCAAGGAAGGGCTGTTGTGGACGGCGTCCCGGATGATGCAGGCTTCGCAGGACAGCGCGGCAGTGCTGAACATGCTGACGATCAATGCGGCGACGATGCTGGGGTGCGAGGATCGCATCGGATCGGTGGAAGAAGGAAAAGATGCCGATCTGGTCATTTGGAGCGCCAATCCGGTTGAAACCTGGCAGGGCCGGGTGGAGAAGGTGCTGATCGGCGGCCGGCTGGTTTACGAACAGGGAGGTTATCAGCAATGAAGCTCATTAAAAACGGAACAGTCATGACGATGGGGCCGCAGGGAACGCTGCAGGCCGACATCCTGATCGACAACGGAAAAATCCTGCGTGTTGCGGCGCAGATCGAACAGCCGCAGGCTCAGATCATCGACGCTCAGGGGTTGCTGGTATTGCCGGGACTGGTGGACGCACACAGTCATATCGGCGGTTTTGATACGATCAATGGCAATCAGGATCTCAATGAAATGGTCAGTCCCCTGACGCCGCAGCTGAGCGCTTACGACGCCATCGATCCGCAATCGCCTCTGTTTCAGGCGGCGCTGGAAACCGGCATCACAGCCAGCGGTATCGTACCCGGCAGCGCCAATGTGATCTGCGGTCTGGGGTGTGTGGTCAAATCCGCCGGAAAAGATCTGGCTTCCCGCACCCTCCGTCACCCGTTTGCCCTGAAAGCGGCGGTCGGCGGCAATCCGAAGGGCGTTTACGGTCCGCGCAACCAGAGCCCGATGACGCGCATGGCCATTGCCGAAACGATCCGGGAGTATTTCCGCAGCGTACAGGATTATCGCCGTCAGAAAGAACAGGCTCATGGCGATCCGCAGAAGATGCCCAAACAGGATCCCGGACTGGAACATGGCGAGCTGGTGCTCGATAAGAAGATTCCGCTGAAAATTCACGTTTATCAGCACGACATGCTGACCTGCATCGAGCTGGCCAGGGAGTTTGATATCCGCATTACGCTGGATCATGCGCTGGGGGCCAGCGACTTTCTGGATGAAATCGCGGCGGAAAAAGACCGGCTGGCGGTGATCTATGGTCCGATCGGCGCGCAGAAAAGCGCCAATGAACTGCATCTGGTCGATATCGGCTGTCTGAAGGAGCTGGATGAGCGGGGCGTTTTGTGCGCGATCATGACCGACGGTCCGGCCCGCAAGCCGTGGATGATCCTGGCTCAGGCGGGCGAGGCGGTGCGCTTTGGCTGCGATCCGCAGCGGGCATTGCGGATGATCACGATCAATGCGGCGCGGATTCTGGGGTGCGAGGATCGCATCGGCTCCATTGAAGAAGGCAAGGATGCGGATCTGGTGCTCTTTGACCGCCACCCGTTGATCAGTACGGCGGCCCGCACGCGGATGACGATGATCGATGGCGAAATCGTGTATTGCCGCTGAACAGAAAGAACACGGAAGGGGAATCGAAGCGATTCCTCTTTTCTTACGAAAGTGTAAGCGCCCTGTAAGTCCCTTCTAAGGCAGAGAACCGGCGTTTCCCTTATAATGAAGCCGTAATCAGGAGGTGCCATGATGAAAAGTCTGAAAACGATTCTGGTTGTGTGCGAAGTGCTGTTTGAGGTCATGATTCTTGGCCGGCCTGAAAATGACGGAATTCATGAAGAAGAGAAAAGAGGATAACGGATGGAACATTGTTTAGAGGTAAGACAGATCGAAAAGATTTACGGCAACCGGGGCAGCGTGACCAAAGCGCTGGCCGGGATCAGCTTCAAGGTGGACCGCGGGGAGTTTGTCGGCATTATGGGACCGTCGGGTTCCGGCAAGACGACGCTGCTGAACTGCCTTTCAACGATTGATACCGTGACCAGCGGCTCGATTACGATTGCCGGTCAGGATATCACCAGGATGAGAAGCGGCCAGCTGGCAAAATTCCGACGCGAACAGCTCGGGTTCATCTTCCAGGATTTCAATCTGCTGGATACGCTGACCGCCTATGAGAACATCGCGCTGCCATTGACGATCCGCAAAACGCCGGTGAAGAAAATGGAACAGCGGGTGCAGCGGCTGGCCAGGCAGCTGGATATCGAGGATGTGCTGAAAAAGTATCCGTATCAGATGTCCGGCGGTCAGCAGCAGCGGGTAGCCTGTGCCCGCGCCATGGTCTGTCAGCCGTCGCTGGTGCTGGCGGATGAGCCGACCGGAGCGCTGGATTCCCGGGCTTCCAGAATGCTGCTGGACAGCTTTGAGGTATTGAACAGGACGATGGAAGCCACCATTCTGATGGTTACCCATGACGCGTTCACCGCCAGTTTCGCCCATCGCATTCTGTTTATCAAGGATGGCCGGATTTTCAACGAACTGATTCGCGGCGAGGATGATCGCCGGACGTTCTTCAACCGGATCATCGAGGTGGTGACGTTGTTAGGAGGCGACACGAACAATGTACTTTAAGATTGCGCTGGGCAACGTTCGCCGCAGCATCCGTGATTACAGCGTTTATTTTCTGACGCTGACCTTCGGCGTGTGCCTGTTCTATGTGTTCAATTCCGTTCAGTCTCAGTCGGTGATGCTCATTCTGAGCGAATCGCAGCACCAGATGATGCAGCTGCTCGACGAGCTCATGGGCATCTTCTCCGTCTTTGTCTGCGTGGTCCTGGGATTTCTGATCGTGTACGCCAACAACTTTCTCATCCGCCGGCGCAAAAAGGAGCTGGGTTTGTATCTGGTATTGGGGATGAACAAGGGCAATGTGGCGCGGATTCTGGTCATGGAAACGCTGACGATCGGAATCCTGGCTTTTCTTTGCGGCCTGGTTCTGGGCATTGTGATTTCCCAGGCGCTGATTGTGGTGACAGCCAACTTGTTTATGGTGGAGCTCAGAGCGTTTGAGTTTGTTCTGTCCGGAAGTGCGATCGGATTGTCGGCCTTGTTTTATGGGATCATCTATCTGATCGTGCTGGGATCGTGCTGGTGTTCAACGGTTTTATCATCAGCCGCTATCAGCTGGTGGATCTGTTTCAGGGCGGCCGGCGCAATGAAACGATCAAGCTGCGTTCGCTGGGATTGTCAGTGGTGCTGTTTATCGTTTCGCTGCTGACTCTGGGCTGCGCGTATTCGCTGATTCTGACCAACGCGTTCAAGACGTTTGATTCGCAGTTCGCGATGTCCATCGTTCTCGGCTCGATCGGTACGTTTCTGTTTTTCTTCTCCCTGTCCGGTTTTCTGCTGAAGTTTGTGCAGTCGCGCAAAAAGCTGTATTACCGCAATCTGAATATGTTTGTTCTGCGTCAGCTGAACAGCCGGATCAATTCCGCCTTTGTCTCCATGACGGTGATCTGCATCCTGCTGCTGCTGACGATCGGGGCGCTGTGTACCGGATTGTCGATGAATCAGGTTCTGGCGAACAACACGGAACAGACCGCTCCGTATGACGCGACGGTGACGCTGCCGCAGACCCGTACGCTGGATTTTGAATTGCTGCAGGACTGGCGTACGAATCAGCTGGCGATTGATGACATCGCTTCGCAGGCGGCGGAGCTGGACTTTTACGATCTGGCCGTGTCCTACGGCGATTATTGCAGCGAGGAGTTTCTGGCTCAGGACAGTCTTTATCTGAGCGAACAGAGGGTGGACTTCATTCCTTTGTCCCAGCTGAATCAGGTGCTTTCGATGCAGGGGCGTCAGCCGGTCAGCCTGGCCGAAAACGAATATCTTCTGACCTGGTCGATGAACCTGGCTGAGCAGGAAGTGCAGCAGGCTGCCCGGCAGAACCGGATTCTGATGATCGAGGGGCAGGAGTATCGGGTAGTTCAGCCGCCCATTTTCGTACAGCTGTCCAATTTCTCCTCCTACAGCAACACGATCACGATCGCTCTTCGCGACGAATGTTTTGAAAACAAGCTGCCGTACAGCTATACGTTCAACATGAATTACAAAGTGCCTGTCGAACAGGGAGAACAGCAGCTGACGGCGATGCTGACGCAGTATTTTGAACTGACCGGAGGGGATGTCAGCTCCATCACCCGGGCCGAGATGTATGAAAGTTCCGGCGGGATCAAGCTGATTGTGTCCTACATCGCTATCTATCTTGGTCTGGTATTTCTGATGGCCTCGGCCGCGACGCTGGCGCTGCAGCAGCTTTCTCAGTCGGCAGATAACGTTCAGCGCTACGCGCTTTTGCGCAAAATCGGGGTGGAGGAGAAAATGATCCGGCATTCTCTGCTGGCACAGATTGCGGTGTACTTTCTCTTCCCGCTGGCGCTGGCGATCGTTCACTCGATCGTCGGGGTAAAAGCCGTGATCAGCACGCTGCAGATGTTTGCGAAGATTCAGATCGGTTCGCAGGTCGTTCTGGTCGGCTTGTTTCTGGCCCTGATCTATGGCGGGTATTTTCTGATCACGTACACCGGCAGCGTGAACATGATCCGTCCGCGCCGCAGCGACATGCAGCGCCGGTAGTGGAAAGAAGAGGGAAACCTCTTCTTTTCTTATCTTGGGGAAAGCGGGGATGTGGTATAATGAGGGCGCGAATTGAAAACGGAGCGTATTTTGGCAGGCAGGGAGGGATGCGAATGAATCACAGTCGGTTTCGGGAAAGGAGAGTTCCTTCCTGGCTGAACGGTCACATTGCGCATCGGCGGGGCAATCTGCTGACGCTGTGTACCCGCAGCGGCTGTGAACTGCTGGAAATCTGGTTTTATGGCGGATTGTCTGCCATCGGCGCGCAGCATTATCCTTACATCGTGGCGGATAACAGGGCGCCGGTTCTGATTCTGGCGCAGGATCCGCTTGGCCGGGAACGTTTTCCGGTGTTTGACGGGGCCTGTCATGGTTACGACGGCTTGTTTGGACTGCATGGCGCTGCAGCGGCAGTGCCGCGCCGGTTGCGGCGTTATGATATGGCGCCTGCCCAGATTCTGGCGGAGCCGGGATATCATCTGGATTATGAAAGAGAGAAACGGGCGTATGATTTTGACGAGCAGGGGCATGTGCTTGTCGCTCATGGCCGCCATATTCCCTGGCTGCAGCTGAAACAGGACGGGATCGATCATCTGGCGCTGTATTTCAGAAACAGCGCCGGCCAGACGTGTCAGTTTCTGGATATGGAACTGGCCTGAACTGCCGCGTTAATAGGGCGGGATTTTCGGCCAGTTGGTTTTTGTTCGCCAGTTTTTCACACGGGGCAGTTATAATAGGACTGCCGGTTTTCAGGCGAAGGCAACGATGAGGAGGAGCGAAGGGTGAAAAAAGGTCTGACATGGTTTTTGTCGCTGCTGATGCTGTCGATGAGCTTCATTACCGCAAACGCGCAGCAGGAGGATTTTCCTCAGATCAGCAGCGACTATGTTTATATGGTGGATCTGGATACGAATCAGGTCATGGTCGATGAGGGCAGCGAGGAAATCATTTATCCGGCTTCCATGACCAAGATGATGACGCTGCTGGTCGCCATTGAAAACGCTCCGGATCTGGATCAGACGATGGTTCTGGAAGCGGAGGTGTTTGAGGGACTGGCGGAAGCGCACGCTTCGGTGGCCGGATTCAGTCTGGGAGAGACGGTCACGGTCCGTGATCTTCTGTATGGTCTGTTTCTGCCTTCAGGCGCCGACGCGTCGCGGGCGCTGGCGTTATTGGAGGCGGGCAGCGAGGAAGCGTTTGTCGCCATGATGAACGACAAGGCGGCGCAGCTGGGAATGGAGGACACGCATTTTGTCAATACCTCCGGTCTGCATGACCGCAATCATGTGACGACGCTGCGGGATCTGGAGAAGCTGATGCGCTATGCGCTGCAGAATGAAACGTTTGTTCAGATCTTTCAGACCCGCCGTTATACGGCAACCCCGTCGATGCATCCGGAGGGGCTGGTATGGGAAAGCACGCTGTTTTCCCGCATCAGCTCCGGGGAGGTGGACAACGATACGATTCTGGGCGGCAAAACCGGCTATACCAATCCGGCCGGACAATGCCTGGCGTCCATCGCCGAGCAGGACGGAACGCGGTATCTGCTGATCACTGCTCATGCGCCGGTTTCTTCCACTCCCTATCACATTCAGGACGCCGATCTTCTTTACGATTATTTCTTCGAGCATTATACGAAAACGCCGGTGATCAGCGAGAGCGAGGTGCTGTTGGAAGACAAGGTGCGCTACGTGCTGTTTTCCGATACGCTGACGCTGAGCAGCGAAGAGGCGATCGTGCTGAATCTGCCGAAAGATTTCGACCGGAGTCAGCTGCAGGTGGAAGTGACGCTGACTCAGCCGCTGGAAGCGCCGATCAGCGAGGGACAGCCGATTGCCACGCTGCAGCTGTATCGGACGGATGGCGAACAGCCGCAGCTGCTGTTAAGCCGGACGCTGAACAGCCCGCGGACCTATCGCCGCAGCGCGCTGCTGGTGGGAATCGATCAGGTTCTGCAATGGATCCGTTCTCATCTGGCTGTGACTTTTCTGGGTGCGCTGGCTGTGGTGCTGTGTCTGATTCTGCTGCGGGACTGGCACAGAGAACAGCGCCGTTACCGTACGCCAAGGCCGGCGAAAAAACGCCGTCCTCATCTGTAAATCGAAGGAAAAGATCGCTTTGGGGATGCGCCGTCATCCCTTTTTCAGCGGCAGAAGGCAGTCCGGCGACTTTCCTGTTGTAATTTGTACCCGATGTGGTTATAATAAATCCCTGGTAAAGGAATGATATCGTTATGGCCTATCAGAAAATGATTAATATCGCTGTCATCGCGCATGTCGATGCCGGAAAATCTACCCTTGTCGATGCCTTTTTGAACCAGAGTCATGTGTTCCGTGACAATGAGGAAGTTGTTGACTGCGTCATGGACAGCAACGATCTGGAACGGGAGCGCGGCATTACCATTTATTCCAAAAACTGTTCGGTAACCTACAAGGATTACAAGATCAACATCGTCGATACGCCAGGGCATGCGGATTTCTCCTCGGAGGTAGAACGCATCATCAAAACCGTGGATACGGTCATTCTGCTGGTCGATTCCAGCGAGGGACCGATGCCGCAGACCCGCTTTGTTCTGCAGAAAAGTCTGGAATGCGGCCTGCGCCCGATTCTTCTGATCAACAAGATCGATAAGAAGGACGCCCGGGCCGACGAGGTGATCGATGAGGTGTACGATCTGTTCCTCGATCTGAACGCGACCGACGAACAGCTGGATTTTCCGATTCTGTACGGAATTGCCCGGCAGGGTATTGTCCGCTATCAGCCGCAGGATACCAACGAGGATATCGTACCGCTGTTTGAAACGATCCTGAAGCATTGCGAACCGTATCCGGACATGACGGATCAGCCGGCTCAGATGCAGGTATCCGCGCTGGCGTATGACGATTATATCGGTCGTCTGGGGATTGGCCGGGTTTATGAAGGAGTGCTGAAAGAGGGCAGCACCGTTGTGCTGTGCGATCATGAAGGCCGTCAGGAGCGCCGCAAGATCGGACAGGTGTTCGTGTATAAGGGACTGAGCCGGGTGGCGGCCAGCGAAGCGCAATGCGGTGAAATCGTCATGGTTTCCGGTATTGCCGATATTTCGATCGGTGATACGCTGTGCGACCCGGAATCGGTACGCCCGCTGCCTTCCATTAAAATTGAAGAGCCGACGCTGTCGATGAATTTCATGGTCAACACCTCGCCATTTGCGGGCCGGACGGGAAAATATGTGACCTCACGCAATCTGCGCGATCGTCTGGCGCGGGAGCTGGAGGTCAATGTCGGACTGAAGGTGGAGGAAACCGAAACGACCGACTGCTTCAAGGTTTCCGGCCGTGGGGAGCTGCATCTGTCGATTTTGCTGGAAAACATGCGTCGTGAAGGCTATGAGGTGGCGGTCTCCAAACCGGAGGTTATCATGCACAAGGTGGATGGCGCATTGTTTGAGCCGGTGGAGGAAGTGGTTTGCAGCGTACCGAACGAGTATGCCGGAACGGTGATTTCCAAGCTGAATCTGCGCAAGGGCATCATGGTCGATATTCAGGATGAGGGCAGCTATACCCGGATTCTGTATACGGTGCCGACCCGCGGATTGCTGGGATACCGTTCGGAGTTCATCAACGATACCCGCGGCGAGGGAACCATGGTCCGCCGTTTCAACGGCTATGAACCGTATAAGGGGGAAATTGCTCAGCGGGCTAACGGCGCGCTGATTTCCACCGAGACCGGCAAGGCGATGACCTATGCGCTGTGGAACATTCAGGAGCGGGGAACGCTGTTCATTTCACCGCAGACGGAAGTCTATGAGGGCATGATTATCGGCATGGCGTCGCGGAATATGGATATGGAAGTCAATCCGCTGAAAAACAAGAAGATGACCGCTGTCCGTTCTACCGGCAATGACGAGGCGATGAAGCTGGTGCCGCCGAAGATCATGTCGCTGGAGGAGGCGCTGGAATTCATCAACGATGACGAACTGGTGGAACTGACGCCGACCGATATCCGGCTGCGCAAGAAATATCTGACCAACCTGGAGCGCCGGCAGCATATGCGGGAGCTGAACCGGGCGGCTCAGGAAGAACAGTAACGATACATTTTCATTCAGGCATTTTTCGTATTTTGGCTGTACGAAGGGTGCCTTTTTTGTTTTCTGACCGTCATGGTGAAGAAGCATTTGGGTGTATAATAGAAACAGAGAAAGAGGTGATTCTGATGAACAGAGAAGCTGTGCTGCAGTGTATCCGGACACGCCGCAGCATCCGTACTTTCGCATCCCGTCAGGTCGAAAAAGAAGCGCTGGAGGCAGTGCTGGAAGCCGGGACCTGGGCGCCGACAGGGCAGGGGAAACAGTCGCCGGTAATCATTGCGGTTCAGGATCCGAAGACCCGCGCCCAGCTGGTGCGGATGAACGCGGAAGTCATGGGTCGGGACAGCGATCCGTATTATGGCGCGCCGACGCTGATTCTGGTACTGGCGGATCCGGCGGTGACGACCTGGATTGAGGATGGCAGCTGCGTGCTGAATACGATGCTGCTGGCGGCTCATGCGGTAGGTCTGGGCGGAGTCTGGATCCATCGGGAGCGGCAGATGTTTGACAGTGATGAGGGCAAGGCGCTGTTGAAAGCATGGGGGCTGGATCCGACGCTGCGGGGAGTTGGCGCGATTGCGCTGGGTTATCCGCAAACCGAAGCGCCGCAGCCTAAACCACGCAAGGAAAACTACATCATCCGGATCTGACAGAATGAGAACGTATCAGAAAAGCCTTCGTGTCAAACGAGGGTTTTTTACAGATTAACATTGGCCATTTCGCAAATTATGATAAAGGAAACGGGTTTGGGGAATAAGACAGGTTTCGTTGCTATGTCCTTTCATTTTCATAGAGACGGATGATGGAAAAATCTGATACAATACGATATAGGAGTGTGAAGTGAATGATCCGATTGCTGGTATTTGACGTGGACGGTACGCTGTACGATATGAAACATCATGAAATTCCCGCTTCCTGCCGTCAGGCCATTGCGCAGGCCAAGGCAGCGGGAATTCGCTTTGCGATTGCGACCGGAAGAGCGCATTACGCGCTGGGCAAGGCGCTGAATGATCTGAAACCGGACTATATTCTCGGCGTTAACGGTGCAGTGGTTGTCCGGGGCGACGGGACGGTTCTGGCGCGGCAGGACTTTTCAGGGGATCAGGTGCGCCAGGTGAACGATTTCTGCCGCCGTCATCAGGCCGGGCTGGCCTGGAAGTTCATCGATCATGTCTACCTGTACCAGCATCCGGAAAAGATTGACTGGCTTGTACCGCAGATGAATTCCGATGTCGGACGCGAACCGTTTGTCTTCTGTCCCACGCAGGATCATCATCTGCTGGATCTGCCGCAGAGCGCCAGCGTTCATGCCGATCCCGAAGCGGTGGCGCGTGAGTTTTCCAACAGCGCGTCGCTGTCGTTTCTGCCGTATTCCCATGATGGCTTCGACGTCGTTTTGAAAGGAGTCGACAAGGGCAGAGGCTTGCAGGTGTTAATGCAGCAGCTGGGATTGCGGCGCGAGGAGACGGCGGCGTTTGGCGATAACCGCAACGATCTGGAAATGCTGGCTGCCGCCGGTACGGCGGTGGCCATGGGCAACGCGATTGAGGAAGTGAAAGCGGCGGCCGACTGGGTTACGGCGCCAACCTGGGAAAACGGCATTGCGCTGGCGCTGCGCAAGCTGGGCTGCATTCAGTAAAAAAGATCTGTCCGCTGATGACGGACAGACCCTAACATATTTATTATAATATAGAAAAAAAATAATGAAAGGGCTTACTTTTATTCTTCCTCTGTTATAATGAAGATGAAGATAAGGACAGAACCTTAGCTTCTGGAGACAAGTCCTGCCGGCAACAGTTTCAGATGGCGGAACCGTCCGCTGATCAGGATCAGAGGAATCCTGAAAGAGAACATGCAGACTGGAAAACGATCGGAACAGGAAGGTCAGAGTTGATCAGATGATGAACTCTAAGGAGGTTAAAGTGAATGGAACCTGGACAGAAAGGACAGCTCGGCTGATCACTGCGGCTGAGCGTTGAGAAGAAGAACCGCACAAGTCCAAGAAAAAGAAAGAAACCGTCACTTCCCATGTCGCTGAACATTGTCAGAACGGCTGAAAACAGAAATCGCTGCGTTGTGCATTGGAAGGATAAAGGAAGAAGAGAGATTGATTTCAGCGCTTGGATCACGAAGGCATCTGGCTTAAGTATAAAGAGTGGAAAGACAGATTCGGCGATGCCTGGAAAACAGAGGCATGAAAGAGAGTATCTTCCGCTGCGGTTCATCGATATGCATAGTGAAAAAACAAGGATCTGCAAAAAATGCGGATCCTTTCTTTTTGAAGGTGAATTTCCCGGGAAATTCAGACAGAGAAGGCGTTAAACGTTTTGAAATGAAGTTCAGCCTATGCGATAATAAGAATGGAATTGAGAGAATTCTTTCCATTGTGGGAATAGGTGGATGTTTAACGGAGGGATCAGATATGTCCATGTTCAACCATGAAGCACGTCAGTTCAAGTTCGATGTTCTCAGAGAGATATCAGCGCTGGCATTTGAAGGAAAGCTGACCGAAGAAAGCGCGGCAGCCATCAGCAAGAAGCTGATTCCGGGAAGAAAGGCGGAATTCCGCTGCTGTGTTTACAAGGAGCGGGAAATTCTGCGCCAGCGGACCCGGCTTGCCTGCGGAAAGATGGCGGATGAAACGGCGGAATACCATCCGCGGCAGATCGTTCAGGTCATTGACGCGGCGTGCGACGGCTGTACGATCCGCAAGATTCAGATTACCGACAACTGCCGCAAGTGCATGGCCAAGGCCTGCATGGGAGCGTGCAATTTCGGCGCGATTTCCATGGGCCCCCATCGTGCTCAGATTGATTATGCCAAGTGCAAGGAATGCGGCGCCTGCGCCCGCAGCTGCCCATACAACGCGATTGTCGTGACAGAGCGTCCATGTTCACAACACTGCCCGGTCGATGCGATTCGCTGGGACGAAAACGGGATCGCGCAGATCAACGAAGAAAAGTGCATCAACTGCGGAGCCTGTCAGGCGGCCTGTCCGTTTGGTGCGATTGAGGATATTTCCTGGGTTGTTCCGGTGATCAGTCTGCTGAAGATGAAAACGCCGATGTTTGCGATCATTGCGCCGGCGATTCAGGGACAGTTTGAAAAGGCGACGCTGCCGCAGATCAAAAAAAGCATCGAGATGCTGGGATTTGACAAGGTTTATGAAGTCGCTTTGGGAGCGGATGCGGTCGCATGGTATGAACATGAGGAACTGCTGGAAAAAATGGAAGCCGGGGTTCCGATGACGACCTCCTGCTGTCCGGCGTTTGTCAACCTGGCCAAAATTCATTTCCCGGAGGTATATGAGAAAAACGTTTCGACGACGGTATCGCCGATGATGGCGCTGGCCCGCAAGCTGAAAAAAGTGCATCCGGATCACGGCATCGTCTTTATCGGTCCATGCCTGGCGAAGAAGCAGGAAGCGATGGAATCGTTCACGGCGGTCGATTATGTGCTGACGTTTGAGGAAATTGCGGCGATGCTGATATCTCAGCGCATCAATCCGGAGGAAGTGGAAGCGCGTGAGGAAGATTATCCGTCGGTCTTCGGCCGCAACTTTGCCCAGGGCGGCGGCGTCAGCAAGGCGGTGATTGAAGCGGCGAAGGAAAAGAACAAGGACGCGCAGTTTTCGGCAGTCTATGCGGATGGCTGTCAGGAATGCAAGAAGCAGCTGACGCTGATGAAATTTGGGAAATTCAACGCCAGTCTGCTGGAAGGAATGGCCTGTCAGGGCGGCTGCATTGCCGGACCGGCGTCGATTGAGCCGCCGATGGTGATCCGGGGACGGATGGTTAAGGAGAACAGCGCCAACAAGAAGACGATTTCTGAATCGGTAGAAGCGTTTGATTTCAGCGATGTGGCCATGCATCGGGAATAAAGGAGGAGAAGAAGCGATGGTGACGGTGGAAGTTTGTATCGGGAGCGCCTGCTATGTGAAGGGAAGCAATCAGGTAGTCTCGATTCTGCAGGATCTGATCCGGGAAAAAGGCTGGGAAAATCAGGTGGAAGTCAAAGGGGCGTTCTGCATGCAGGTCTGCACACAGGGCCTGGGTCTGCGCGTCAACGGCAAACAGCTGCTGGGCGTCGGACTGCATAATGTCAAAGAAACGCTGGAACGGGAAATTCAGACAGCTCTGGCATGAGCGGGTATATTCAGCTGGCGCAGGCCAACTGCCGTGACTGCCTGCGATGTGTGCGCGTCTGTCCGACCAAGGCGATGACCTATCAGAATCATCAGCCTACCATTGTAGAGAATGAGTGCATTCTGTGCGGCAAATGTTATCAGGTCTGTCCGCACAGCGCCAAAAGAGTGCGCAGCGACCTGCAGCAGGTCCGGCAGTGGCTGAAGGAAAACGTGCCGCTGGCGATCAGCATCGCGCCTTCGTTTGCCTCAGTGTGGCCGGATTATCCGAAACTGAAGGCGAGGCTGAAAGAGGAAGGATTTGCCATAGTGGAAGAAACGGCGGTCGGCGCCCGGCTGGTTTCCAGCGCCTACATGGAGCTGATTCATCAGCACACGATGAAAAACATCCTGTCTACCTGCTGCCCGGCGGTGGTCAGTTATGTGGAGAAGAATTTTCCGGATCTGGTCGATCAGCTGGCGCCGGTTGTTTCGCCGATGATCGCCCATGGTCAGGATCTCAAACGGCGTTATCCGGGAATCAAAACGGTCTTTCTGACCCCCTGCATCGCCAAACAGAAGGAAGCGGCGGATCCGCGGTTTGCCGGCGCGATTGACGGGGTGCTGACGATGATGGATCTGAGCGGCTGGCTGGGGGAGGAAACGGAAAGGACGCAGACCGGCAGAAACAGCACGGCGTGGGAGCCGATGGAAGCCAGCACGGTGCGCATGTACCCGACCCCCGGCGGCATTCTCAAAACGCTCTCAGGGGGCGATGAGGTATACGAACGGGTCAGCGCCGAGGGGCTTGAGCGGGTGCATGACGCTTTGCGTTCTATCCGAGAAGGGCACATGGAAGGCTATTTTGTCGAGCTTTCCGCTTGTGAACAATCCTGTCTGGGCGGGCCTTTGCTGTGTCATGTCGATCACAGCGAATGGACGGCCCGCAGTGCGATCCGCCGCAACATGGATCCGCAAGATACGGTGCGCAAAGCCAGTTTTCCGACCTCGATGTATGCCCAATGGAAACCGGATCCGATTGTGCGGCCTGAACACAGCGAAGCGGAAATCCAGGACGTCCTGTTTCTGATGGGCAAGACGACCAGGGAAAAAGAGCTGAACTGCGGCGCCTGCGGCTATGAAACCTGCCGGCAGAAAGCGATGGCGGTACTGGAGGGGAAGGCGGATCCGAAACTGTGTCTGCCTTACGCGCTGGAACACGCTCAGTCGATTTCCAATCTGATTATCGAAAATACGCCTAACGGTATCCTGGTGCTGGATGAAACCAACGCGATCCGGGAGATCAATCCGGCCGCGCTGACGATGTTGAACCTGCAGAATATCAATCCTGTCGGTTTGCCGGTGGAATCCATTTTGCCTGATGAGGGACTGCAGGAAATGATCCGCCATCTGGCCGGGGTGCAGTATTATCGCTGCGATTATCCGCAATATGGCAAGATCTTCAATCACGCGCTGCTGTCCATTGAGGATCATCGCTATGTCATCATCATTCTGATGGATCTGACGGTAGAGGAAACCAAGGAAAAACTGATCCGTCAGATGCAGAAAAACACGGTTGAAGTCGCCCAGACGGTCATTGACGATCAGATGCGGGTCGTTCAGGAAATTGCCAGTTTGCTGGGAGAAACCACAGCCAAATCCAAGGTGGCGCTGACAAAACTGATGAAAGCGATGAACGAAGATGACTGAGGAAAAAGTGCATGTACAGACTGCCTGGTCTTCGCTGATCAAAAAGGAAGAGGAACTGTGCGGCGACAAGGTGGCGGTTCGCTATTGCGATGATTTCTGCATCCTGGTGCTGGCGGATGGTCTGGGCAGCGGGGTCAAGGCTAACATCCTGGCGACGCTGACCAGTACGATTATCTGTGAAATGATGGCGGAAGGGGCGACCTTGCCGGAAGCGGTGGATACGATCACCGCCACTTTGCCGCAGTGTCAGGAAAGAGGCATCGCCTATTCCACGTTCACGATCGTTCAGGTGTACTACGACGGATCGGTGAATCTGATCGAATTCGACAACCCGGCGGCGATCGTTTTGCGCCATGGGGTCAGTCTGCCGCTGGAAAGAACGGTGCGTCAGATCGGCGAACGGAAAATCCGGGAGAGCAGTTTTCTGGCCGAACCGGATGATTTCATCGTCGTGTTTTCCGACGGTATCATTCATGCCGGTGTCGGTACGTTTCTCAATTTCGGATGGGATCATCAGGATGTGGAGCAGCATCTGCTGCAGTATTGCCGCTCTACCGATCCGGCCCGGGAGGTGACGCGGATTCTGCTGGCCTGCGTCAACGATCTGTACAAAGGCAAGCCGGGCGATGATTCCACCGTGGCGACAGCTAAAATTGTCCGGGCGACAGAGGCCCGGGTCATGGTTGGTCCGCCGGAGCATCCGGAGGACGATGCCCGCGTTGTCCGCCGCCTGCTGAGCGCCAGCGGCAAGAAGGTGTGCTGCGGAGGGACGACATCCAATATTGTTTCCCGGATCACCGGCCGGCCGATTCGGGTGGAAACGCTGGTGTCGCTGGTTTCCGATGTGCCGCCGATGGCGTACATCGAGGGGTTGGATCTGGTGACTGAAGGCGTTCTGACGCTGCAGAAAACCAATGAATACCTGCAGGAATGCGCGACGTCAGATCAGTATGCCGAGCAGTTTCTGAATTCCCGGCAGAAGGATGGCGCTGTGCTGCTGGCCCAGCTGCTTTTGAAGGACTGCACCAAAATTGTCTTCATGGTCGGCCGTTCCGACAATCCGGCGCACCGGCAGCTGGCGTATTCCACCATTTCGCTGCGGGCTAAAATCCGATTGATTGAAAGAATGGCGGAAAATCTGAAAAAACTTGGAAAAATTGTTCAGATCGAACTGTATTGATTCTGAAAATTTTCTGAAAAAGCAATTGACAACAGAACATGACTGAGGTACACTAACATCACAGCACAAATGCCGAGATCAGGGGTAAGAAACGGGAATCCGCTGCATACAGAGAGCTGCCGCAGGGTGCAAGGCAGTGCAGCGCCCCGGGACAACTGGCCTGTTAGCAGCGAACTGAAAGCGCAAGCGAGTAGGATAGCCGGGAATTCCCGTTACAGAAAAGAGCATTCTCCTGGCCGTAAAGGCCAAAGGACGATGCCGTAGAGTGATCCCTGAAAGAGGGGTAATGGGAGTGGTACCGCGGGTTATGATCCGTCTTCTGAGCAGAAGACGGATTTTTTGTGCTTAAAGGGGGATGAGAGTGTGAAACAAGGTGTCGAAACAGCCGGGGTTTCCATGACGCTGACGGCGGCAGCCTGATGAAAAAAAGAAAACATAAGGAGAGAGAGGGCTATGAGAAAATTCAGAAAAATCATCCTGACGCTGATCGCTTGCCTGATGATGGCCAGCTGCGCGGCGCCGGCGGAAGATCAGCCATCCGGCAGTGCCGCTGTCGATCAGCCGCAGCAGGGCGGTACGTATATCGTCCGCGGGGCCGGCGATCCGTACAGCTTCAATCCTGATCTGCGGGTGGACGACTGGGGCGTCGTCGCGTATCAGAATCTGTTCAACCGTCTTGTCAAACAGACGATTTCCAATGAAATTGTCGGCGATCTGGCAGAAAGCTGGGAGTTCAGCGACGACGGCCTGACGCTGACGTTCCATCTGCGTCAGGATGTGACCTGGCATGATGGCGAACCGTTTACCTCGCGGGATGTGAAGTGGACTTTTGATCACATCCGTACGGACGGGTATCAGTCCAACAGCTTCAAACAGCTCAGCGAAATCACCTGTCCGGATGACTACACGGCGGTGTTCCATCTGTCGGAGCCGAATTCCGGCATCATCGCTTCCATTGCCTGGCTTGGAACCTTCATTCTGCCGGCCCATATCTACGACACAGAAGAATACGACTGGTCTGAAAATCCGGCCAATTTCCAGCCGGTGGGAACCGGACCGTTCAAGTTTGTTTCCTATGAGAAGGGCGTGGCGATCCGAATGGAGCGCAACGAAGATTATTTCGACGGCGCGCCGTATGTGGATGAGCTGATCATTTCGATCATTCCGGATGCAACGACCGCATTCCAGGCCTGGATGAACGGGGAAATTGACGATATTCTCAGCGGCTGTCCGTCCTCGGAAATCGCCGCGCTGATGCAGAATCCGAATTACAATGTCTATCAATACGTCTCTACCGGCCGGGCTTATCTTTCCTTCAATCTGACCGAAGGCCCGTTTGCCGATGTGCGGGTGCGGGAAGCGGTCGATCTGGCGCTGAACCGGCAGGAAATTCTTGACAAGGCGGCCAAGGGAATCGGCAAGGTGCCAACTACCTACATGACGCCGGTCTTTGACTGGGCGATGAGCGAGACGGCGACGATTCCGGAAATGGATCGTGAACGGGCGGAGCAGTTGCTGCAGGAAGCCGGGTATACCCGGGATGAAAACGGCTTCTATTTCTCCTGTACGCTGGATACGTTTGAAAGCGGCAACTTCAAGGATACCGCGACGGTCATCCAGGCGCAGCTGAAAGAGATCGGCATCGACGTCAAGCTCAATATCACCGAAATCGCCAACTTCCAGACCAAGGTGCTGGATAATTACGACTTTGACATGGCGCTGAACTCCGGTTCACAGGGCCCGGATGCCAGCGCGATTGAAAACCGCATCGGTTCTGACGGTTCGCTCAACATCAGCCGCTACAGCAATCCGCAGGTGGATGAACTGCTGAAACAGGCGGTTGCGGTGTCCGATACGCAGCAGCGCGGCGACGTTTACCGCCAAATTCAGGAAATCATGAAGCGGGATCTGCCGATGGTGATCGTGACGGATGAAATCTACAGCTATCCGGTCAAGGCGACCATTCACGGTCATCCGCTGTCAACGGAAATGTCCGCGACGTTAGGAACCAATGAATTCTCCAAAGTCTGGATTGAACAGTAAAAATGCAAAAAGACAGAAAAACTGCGATGAGAGCCGGTCAGGCGAAATCATCGCAGTTTTTCTTACAATGACGGGATGAGGCAAAAGGAGCAGGCTGGCGGATTGGAGCGCGTCAGGTTTGCGGATTGAGTTCCGCCTGAATAAAACGCTGGCGAATCTGCGGGTAGATCCACAACAGGGCAAAGGGCAGGATCGAGATCAGACTGGAGAGGATTCCCAAAAGACCCAGATCGATAAATTCAGCCAGAAAACCAAAGATCAGCGAAGAGAACGCCTGACCGCCGCAGGAGGCGGTGGTGATGAAGCCGGTGATCGTGGCTCGCTGACTGCGGGGGATAACCAGCATCATCGAGGCGTTCAAAATGGCGTTGGCAATGGCGTTGCAGAAGCCGAACAGCAGAAAGAACAGCGCCAGGGAAAAGAAGTGGGTCATGGCATAGAAAATCGCGGACAACAGAGAGCTCAGTGGAAAGGCTGCGATCATGATTGCGGTTCGGATTTCCGGCTTGAGCCGGATCAGACCGATCAGAAAGGTTCCTGCCAGCGCCGCGACCGACTGGATGGACAGCAACAGACCGTATTGAGTCAGATCAAGATGACGGCTCAGACAGAACGGCAGCATGACCGAACTCATGCCGGAGCCGAAGAAGTTGGCAGCCAGCGCGATGATCGCGATCAGCCGCAGACAGGAGTCGCTGAAAACAAACCGCGCGCCTTCCTTCAGATCGTCTAACAGCGCTTGCCACTGAATCGGCATACCGGTTTTGGGGGCTGGCGGCACGGTGATGAAAATTTCGGTGAAAGCGGAAATCAGCAGGGAGATACCATTGAGCAGGATCACCAGCGGAACGCCGCAGAAAGCGATGATCGCACCGCTGAGTCCCTTGCCGAAGATGGAAAACAGCGAGCGGGAACCGTTGAACAGCGATTGGGCGCGGACAAGATCGCTCGGCGCTACCAGATCGCTCAGCACCGTCATCGAACACGGGGAGAAAAACGCGTTGCACAGGGCGGCGACCAGGGCGGTGGTCAGAACCATCCAGACTTCCATATGCTGGTTCAGCGCAAACAATCCCAGTACGATCATCATGACGCCGCGGATGAAATCGGCGCCGACGATGATCCATCTGCGCTGACTGCGGTCGATGATCGCGCCGCATAACGGGCCCAGCACCATCGTAACAAACATGGAGATGCTGCTGAGCAGCCCCATCAGCGCGGTGGAGCCGGTCTGTTCGTAAACCCAGTAGCCGATACAGATGCTGTACAGGACATCGCCGAAGGTGGAAAACAACGTTCCCTGCCACAGCAGGATAAAGTTTTTGTTCCAGAGCTTCATCGGTCGTTGAATGGTCATGGTCATCACCTCTTGTTGATCTTATGATATGCTCATTATCTGTTCATGTCAATTAAAAATATTGAGTCTATGATTAAAAATATTGATTTTAAATTCAAAAAATAAAAAAACGATGTTAATACTTGCTGAACACAAAAAAACCGCTCCGAAGAGCGGCGGGCAAGATGGATCAGCCGGTTGCCTGCAGGATCTGGCAGAGTCGCTGCGGCAGTCCCTGGATTTTGGCCATGCTCAGCGAACAGATGGCGATGCGCAGGCCGAGGTTGACCTTGACGGTGTAGATGTGCTGATCGATCAGCGCCTGATGCAGCCGGTCGCGGATGGCGTTGTCAGGCAGCGCCATCGTGATGAAGAAGCCTTCGTGATAAGGGTAAAGCGGCAGTGAACACTGGCGGGCCTGCTTCAGAAACAGCGCGCTGCGCTTTTGCAGCAGATCGATTGCCGCCTGCTTTTCCGCTTCAAAGGCGGTGCGGTTCTCGCTGACAACCCAGCTGAAATTTTCCATTGCGGCGTTGGGAATGTTGCTCCAGGTGGCGCGGGCCATCTTTTCGAAGACGATTTCTGTCTGCCGTACCGCCTGCTGCTCTTTTCCCAACGCCACCGCCGCGCCGCAGCGCAGACCATAGGAGGTCAG
The DNA here is from genome assembly GCA_904395815.1 of uncultured Holdemania sp. Lineage (GTDB taxonomy): Bacteria > Bacillota_I > Bacilli_A > Erysipelotrichales > Erysipelotrichaceae > Holdemania. Next base: position 13,762 of record CAJFOC010000013.1, on the reverse strand, counting down.
CGTCTTGGAACAGCTGAAGGCAATCACAACCAGCACCCCTTCATTGAGCCGGCTGAAACAGCGCATGTAATCGCGGCTGGCTTTCTGGCGGTAGCTGTAGTCGATATAGGCAATGTCGTTGAGGATGACGCACGGACCTTGCCGGCTCAGCTCGTTGAGAAAGTCCACGACCGCCTCCCATTCCGCCAGGCTCATCGAATAGCCGGTTGGATTGTGGCATGGATCGTTGATGACGGCCAGTACCCGGCCCTGCTGCGCCATGACTTCCGTACAGACCTGACGGAAACTGTCCAGGTTGAAATGATCGTGATCAAACATTGTGTAGCTGCGCGTGCTGCATCCGGCCTGGGCGGCCATCAGACTGTAGGAACCCCAGGCGATCTGCGGCAGGATCAGCGTCTGTCCCGGCTCCAGGACGCTGGTGATCGTCATGTTGACCGCTCCGGTTCCTCCCGGCGTCGCAATGACACTGCAGGCCAGCGGCAGCGGCTGGGATGGCAGCACCCACTGGCGGACAAGACGGCGGTATTCAGGATTACCGGTAAAGCTGGCGGCATAGGCAGCCTTGATTTGCGGTGGGATGTGGTCGTAATGATCGAAAACGGAATGGTAGGCGATCAGTTCCCCCTGTTCGTCAGCCAGGGAACCGATCGTCGCGTCGACGACCCGATCGGCGCCATGAGCGGCGATGTCCTGCTTGGCCATGGCGACCACGGCAAATACCGTATCTTCAATTGGACGCAGATCGGCAGTGTGTTTCATAAACGACATGACATCATCTTCTTTCCTTGATCTCTGATCTGATTATACCCGAAATGGACGGTCTGAGGCAATGACTGCGCATACAATGCAATGAAAGGGGGCGATGAGATGTCAGCATGCGGCACATCCAGCCCGATTCGGCGCTGGACAGCTTTGTTAAGACAGTTTCATCCGGATATCGAGCTGACGCTGGGGCAGATGCCGCAGGCAACGGCCGGGCCGATCTGCGATGCGGCGATCGAGGCGCTGCGTCAGGGAAAGACGCATTATCCGCCAGCGGCGGGAATCGACCCGCTGCGTCAGGCGCTGGCAAAGTGGGAACAGCAGCGGCGCGGCTGGCCGGTGGTGCCGGAACAGATTATCGTTACCAATGGCGCTCAGGAAGCGCTGGCGCTTTGTTGTCTGGGATTGCTGAAAAGCGGGGAAGAGGTGCTGGTGCAGGATCCATGCTATCCCGGTTATCTCAGCGCGCTGAAAACCGCCTCCGCCCTGGCGGTCGTCTGTCCGCAAAGCGCGGACTTTCAGCCGGATTGTGAAGCGATGCAGCGGCGGATTCAGCCCCATACCCGGGCGCTGATTCTGAATGTTCCCGCCAATCCGACCGGTCAGATGATCGAGCCGCGGCGTCTGTTTCGGATCGGTCAGCTGGCTTGGCGGCATGATCTGTTTCTGATCGTCGATGTTGTCTATGAAGAACTGTCTCAGCGGGAAAGTGCTCTGGCTGTACTGCGCCCGTTTCGCGATCGTCTGATTCTGATCAACAGCTTTTCCAAGCCGTGGGCGATGACCGGCTGGCGGGTGGGCTGGCTGTGCGGGGATGTCAGCGTGATAAAGCGGTTAGTTCCCGTTCATCAGGCGCTGGTTTCCGGCGTATGCAGTTTTGCCCAGTATGGAGCGCTGGCGGCGCTGCGGCAGGATCCGGAGCCGCTGAGGGAGCAGATCGCGGACAATGTCCGGGTAATGACGTCGGCGCTGACCTGCTGCGGTCTGAGATGTCCGGAGGTTCAGGGCGGATTCTATCTGTTTCCCGATATCCGCCGCTGCATGGCGGATGACCGGCAGTTTGCGCTGCAGCTGGTTCAGAAGCAGGGCGTGGCCGTTTTGCCGGGTTCGCTTTTTGGACAGCGGGGAGCAGGGCATGTCCGGCTTTCTCTGTGCGGACAGAGAGCGCAGGTGGAACAGGCTGCAGAACGGATTGTCCGGTTTGTCACTTCAGCCGCAGAAAAGCCAGCAGTGCAAACAACACCGCCGGCAGATAGTCGCTGACTTTTTCCAGTCTGGTCCAGCGCGCTGGCCAGCGGCAGCGGCTGCCTGCCCATACCAGCGTGAAATTGATCAGCGCAAAACCGGCGGCAACCGGCAAAACCGGCGCGTTGCGCAGCGCAAAGTCCAATCCCATGACCGCGTTGTCCAGCGATAACGCCATTCCCATCAGCAAAGCCTCTTTTGCGCTGATCTGCCGGTCCTGATTCAGATCGGAGGCTGAAGGGTTGCGGATCAGCGTCAGCAGGGAAGGCTTTCCCCGTTTTCGTAGCGCCTCTGTCAACGACAGATAGGCCAGAATAAAAAACAGCACAAAACTCAGTCCCCGTATGGCTCCCTCATTCAGCTGCCGGCCGATCAGCCCGGCTGCGCTCATGACGGCGGAAACGATAAGGAAAGGACAAAACGAGATCAGACCCAGCCTTTTTGCGGAAAGCCTGATCTTTTTGATTGCAAACGTCAGCCCGCAGAACAATCCGTCCAGGCTGACCAGCAGGCTGAGCAGAAGAATCTGTATCACGATGCATTCCTCCTTCTGTTTCAGAATATGGAAAGCCTGTGGAACGCCGCGGGCGATTGACCGCGTTTTTTTGTTTTGTCAGCAGCGGGGGGAATCATGTATAATAAGGAACGGAATTCAAAGGGAGTGGAACGATGAATTTTTACCGACGTTATGGCCTGCCGGTATTGATCATGGTGATCAGCGGCTTGCTGGTGAGACTGTTCAATACGTATCTTCCGGGTTCGATCCGATCGCTGATCGTGACGATCACCATGGCGGTGGCGTTGTTTGCCTTTGGCATGGCGCTGCATGTTCATAAAAAAAGAAGAGACGAGTCGTGGTTCAAAAAACTCGTCATCTGTTTTGTGCTGCTGTTTTTTCTGCTGTGGGATCTGGGCTACATCGTCTTTCCGCAGCTGAAGGCGGTTTTTGATTTCCTGGGCATTCAGGGATTTGTGATTGCCATGGTATACGTCTATTGCGGCTGGGCGTTTTTTGACTAGTCGGGAAACAGAATGGATCCCAGACGCAGCTCGTTGGATCCTTCCTTCAAGGCGATCGGCCAGTCCTGGCTCATCCCCATCGAACAGACCGGCAGATCCAGACCGGTTTTCTGCCGCAGCTGTTCCAGAAGCGTGCGGGCCTGATGGAAAACGGCGGCGATGGCCTGTTCGTCTTGAACATGCGGTCCCATCACCATGATGCCGCGCGGGATCAGATGGGGAAAGCGGCTGAGCTGACGGAAGAAGGGCAGCGCCTCATCGGCGCTCATGCCGGTTTTGGTAGCTTCTTCAGCCAGGTTGAATTCAGCCAGTACCTCGATGGTGCGTTCGATGCGGGCCGCTTCTTTCTCAACGACTTCGGCCAGGGCCAGCGAATCCAGCGAATGAATCCGGCTCAGCCAGGGCAGCACGGCGCGAACCTTGTTGCGCTGCAGATGACCGATGAAGCTCCAGCGGATATCGGCGGGCAGCTGAGGTGCTTTTTCCAGCAGTTCCTGAGCGCGGTTTTCGCCGAAATCCCGGACGCCGAGATCGTAATAAGCCTGAATCTGCCGGACGCTGCGATGTTTGGAAACGACCAGAATCCGGCAATCCGGCGGACACTTCGAACGGATGCGGTGATAGATTTCTGTCATGGTATCCCTCTTTTCACGATCTTTATTATAGCACGTTGCGGTATGCGGAAAGGAGAACTTATGAAAGCGGATCTTCATATTCATACTTCTGCCAGTTTTGACGGCACCCAGCCGCCGCAGGACATCCTGCGGCAGGCCCGGCAGCGACAACTGCAGATGATTGCCGTGGCAGACCACAACGAAACTGCCGGCGCGCTTCAGCTGCAGCAGCTGGCTCAGACAGAGCCTGTCGAGGTGCTCAGCGGCATTGAGATCGACTGTTTTTTCGATGATAACGTCGTTCATCTGCTGGGGTATGGCTGCGATCTGACGCATCCTGACTTTGCGCGTCTGGCTGAACATTACCGCAGTGAACTGAAACGGGTGGGAGAGCGGCGTCTGGCGCTTGTTGAAGAACATTACGGCGTCCGTCTGGACCGGCAGCGCATTGAACAGCTGGCGCAGGGCAGGCCGTTTACCAATGTGGAAATCACCCGGGTTTTACTGGAAAGCGCCCATCATCCGCAACTGCAGGTCTATCAGAACGGCGAGCTCAGCGGCAATCCGATCGCCGCGTTTTACTGGGATCAGCTGGCGATCGGCAAATGGGGCTATGTCGAGATGAAGCTGCCGCAGAGCGAACAGGTGATCCGCTGGATTCATCAGCGGGGCGGGGCGGTCATCGTCGCTCATCCTCTGGTCACGCTGGGACTGGATCTGCAGCCGGCGCAGCGGTTAATGCAGATGGGAGCGGACGGTTTTGAGGTGTACAGCTCCTATCATGACCAGAAGGCGCGGCAGGTATATGAGCAGTTCTGCCGCCGGCATGATCTGATCAGCACGTTTGGCAGCGATTACCACGGCGCTACCAAGCCGAATATTGCGCTGGGCGATACCGGGTTTGAAGGGGATTGCACTGCTTCGATCGCGCAGCTGAAAGAACGGATCCGCTACTGGCAGCAGCGCTGAAAAATCGGAATTTGTCTGCGCCCGTTTTGAAAAAAACTGAAAAAAAAGTGCCGCTGACGAAAAAAAGTAAAAAAATTGTGCAAAATCAGGTTTCAGTTATTCCATTTACCCGATTTTCGTGTATAATAGAAAGCAATGAAATTATGTTTCATTAAATGTAAAATTATGAAAATTTTACATTTTTATTTTCCCGTTTGAGAGGAGCAGAGGGGAAAGGCTTGAAAAGGAGGAATCTTGTGTGAAACGGTATATTGGAAAGCGGGCATTAAGCGGTCTTCTGATCGTTATCCTATCCGTATGCTTCAACTTTACGCTGATCCGGTTGGCGCCAGGCGATCCGATCCGTATTATGGCTGGCACAGACAATCCGAATGAAGAGATGATTGAGACGCTGCAGAAAAAGTATGGTCTTGATAAATCGATTCCGGAACAGTTTGTGATGTTTCTGGGACAGGTGGCTCAGGGCGATCTTGGCTATTCCTACATCAGCGATGAATCTGTCGTAACGCTGATTTCGGATAAGATTGGTCCGACGCTGGCGCTGTCGCTGACTTCGGTCACGCTGGCCGTGACTTTTGGAACCATTCTGGGAATTTATGCGGCCCGGAAGAATGGTTCCTGGTTTGACCGCTTTGTCTGCGGTATCTCGTATGTCTTTGATGCGACGCCGGGATTCTGGCTGGGGTTGATGATGATTCTGATCTTCGCCTCGACGCTGAAGTGGTTCCCGACTTCCGGTATGGTTAACCTGCGGGCGAATTATACCGGCTTTGCCCGGTTCTTGGACATCTGCCGGCATCTGGTGCTGCCGGTAGCGACGCAGGTACTGGTGCAGACGCCGTATTACTTCCGTATCGCACGTTCCTCCGTGCTGCAGGTCATGTCGGAAGATTTCATTACGACGTTCAGAGCGACCGGCATGAAGGAAAGCCGGATCTTCAACAAGTACGTGCTGCGCAACGCGATCATGCCGACAATTACTGTACTGGGCATGTCGCTGGCGCATCTGCTTTCCGGATCGGTCCTGATCGAAACCGTATTCGCATGGCCAGGCATGGGACGTCTGATGTACAACTCGATTTCCAAGCGTGATTATCCGGTACTGACAGGAATTTATCTTGTCACCTCGGTTGTGATCTGTATCGCGATGATTCTCGTTGACATTCTGTACGGATTCATTGATCCGCGGATCCGGTATGATTAGGAAGGGAATGGCAGACAATGAAAAAAGAAAGCTTATTTCACGCGATTCTGCGTGTTCTGAAAAAGAACTCTCAGCTGAGAACGGGAATTATCCTGTTGATTGTTCTGCTGCTGGTAGCGATCTTTGCGCCGGTACTGGCGCCATGTGATCCTTATCAGCTGTATGACGCGCTGGTCAAGCCGCCGGGAACCCCGGGTCATCTTCTGGGTACGGACGGATTGGGCCGCGACGTACTGAGTGAGATTATCTACGGTACGCGGACTTCGCTGATGATCGGCGTTATCGCCGCCAGCATCGCCGGTCTGGTCGGAACGTGCATCGGCGCGGTCGCCGGTTTCTTCGGCGGCAAGGTAGACCGGGTTGTTTCCGAGTTCATCAACTTCTTTCTGATGACGCCGTCGTTCTTTCTGACGCTGATCGTCGTTGCGCTGTTTGGCAGCAACATCATCTACATTATGATTGTTATCGGTCTGACTTCCTGGACGGGCAACGCGCGGCTGATGCGGGCGCAGGCGATTTCGCTGAAACAGCGGACGTTTATCAAGAGCGCTCAGGCGATGGGCGAGAGCCGGCTGAGCATCATGTTCCGGCATATTATTCCTAACGGTATTTTCCCGATCATTGCTCAGACGACGATGAACGTTTCCGGTGCGATTCTGTCCGAGGCGGGCCTGTCCTTCCTTGGTCTGGGTGATCCGAACGTGGTCAGCTGGGGACAGATTATATACCATGGCAAGCAGTACATGCCAAACGGCTGGTGGATTTCCACTTTTGCCGGTGTCGCTGTTGTCTTCACCGTTCTCACATTCTTCCTCATCGGTGACGGCCTGAACCGCGTACTCTCGCCGAAGATGGATGCGAATAACTAAGGGGGGAGAGTACGATGGCTTTATTAGAAATTAAAAATGTCAATGTCCGCTATATTATGAAGGACAAGAAGGTGCATGCCTGCCAGCATGTCAGTCTGGAAATTGAAGAACAGGATTCCATCGGTATCGTCGGTGAATCCGGTTCCGGCAAGTCGACGCTGGCCAGTGCGATTCTGCGCCTGCTGCCGAAGCGGATTACGCAGGTGGACGGCGAAATTCTGTATAACGGCCGTGATTTGCTGAAACTGAGTCAGGAAGAAATGAATGCGCTGCGCTGGACGGATCTGGCGACGGTGTTCCAGAAATCGATGAGCGCCCTGAGTCCGGTGCATAAAGTAGGCTCCCAGATGGAAGACGTATATCGCGTTCATTTTCCGAATGCCGATAAGGCTGAGATTCGTAAGCGGGTATATCAGCTGTTTGAGATCGTGAATCTTTCTGATCGCGTCTATGAGCTGTATCCGCATGAGTTGTCCGGTGGCATGATGCAGCGTGTTTCCATCGCGCTGGCACTGCTGCACAATCCGAAGCTGCTGGTGCTGGACGAAGCGACGACGGCGCTGGACGTTGTGACTCAGAGCCAGATTTTAAGAGAGATCATGAATCTGGAACAGAACATGAATCTGACCCGGATCATGATTACCCATGACGTTTCCGTTGTCGCCTCCACCTGCAAGAAGGTGGCGGTCATGTATGCCGGCCGGATGATGGAAAGCGGCGAGACACGGGATGTGCTCGTCAATCCGCAGCATCCGTATACTCAGGGATTGCTGAAGTCGTTCCCTTCCTTCAAGGGAGAGAAGAACGATCTGCGCGGCATCCCGGGTTCTCTGCCGGATCTGTCGCAGGAAATTCCGGGCTGCGTTTTCGCTGACCGCTGCCCGTATACGACAGAGCGCTGCCGTACAGAGGAGCCGATGCTCAGAAGCGTCAACGGCAAGAGCAACTGGAAGGTTGCCTGCCATCGAGTAGGAGGAGGCGAGTAAGTTATGGCTGAAACAGTAATTCAGGTAAAAGATCTGACTCGCTGGTTTATCCAGAAGAAAGTAACCAAGCAGGACGGCAAGGTCAGCAAAAAACAGACGATCAAGGCAGTCGACGGCGTCAGCTTTGAGCTGAAGCGCGGCGAAACGCTGGGTGTTATCGGCGAATCCGGCTGCGGCAAATCGACGTTGGGCCGCGTGCTGATTCATCTGGAGGAACCGACCTCCGGCGAGATTCTCTATGGCGGTGTCTCCAGTACGAAGCTGAAGAAAAAAGACCGTCTGGCTTTTTGCCGGACATGTCAGATGATTTTCCAGAATCCGTTTGATACGTTTGATCCGCGATATACGATCGAAAAGATTTTCATGAGCACGCTGAAGCTTCACAAAATCGGTGCGAACGATGCCGAACGTCAGCAGATCATGATCAAGACGCTGGAGGATGCCGGTATGGCGCCGGCGACGGATTACATTTACCGTCATCCGCATGAATTGTCCGGCGGTCAGCTGCAGCGTATTTCCATTCTGCGCAGCATGCTTCTGAGACCTTCGTTTCTCGTTGCGGACGAACCGGTCAGCATGCTGGATGTTTCCATCCGTGCAGACATCATCAACATGCTGCAGACGCTGAGCAAGGAAGAGAATACGGCGATGGTTTTCATCAGCCATGATATTGCGACCACCCGCTATATTTCCGACCGCGTAGCGGTCATGTATCTGGGACGGATCGTGGAAACCGGCATTACCGACGAGGTTCTTCACAATCCGCAGCATCCTTATACCAAAGTGCTGATCTCCAACTGCGCTTCGCTGGATCCTCTGGAAAAGCGGGAAATCATCGAAATTGAAGGTGAACCGCCTACCCCGATCAACACCGGCCCGGGCTGCTATTTCGCGCCGCGGTGTTATCAGGCCTGTGAACAGTGCTTTAAGGAGTACCCTGAGGCTCGCGATCTGGGAAATGGTCATATTGTTTCCTGCCATTTTGTCGGCGGAGACAACCACTGACTGTCTTTCCGCCCGCCTTTTGAGGCGGGCTTTTTTACAGAACTTGACTTCCTTCATCCCATTTGCCGTGAATCGGGATCGCGGCGGATGGGGAATTGGGAATTCGGCAAGGAAGAGGAAATAGAAAAGGGGAGAGAAAGATGAAACTCGCAAAAAAAGCGCTGGCAGTGCTGCTGGCGGCGGCGATGCTGACGGGTTGCAGTTCGGCGAATGAACAGAGCGGAACTTCCGGCGATGACAGCTCAGCGTCGAACGGACCGGTTAGCGGCGGAACGTATATCGTTCGTCAAGCTTCGGATCCGGCCAGCTTCAATCCGGACGCAAAAACCGACGACATGGTCAGCTACACGGCAATGAATGTTTTCAGCCGGCTGGTCAAAACCAACGCGGCATCCGAGGTGATCGGCGATTTGGCGGAAAGCTGGGAGTTCAGCGAAGATGGACTTACACTGACGTTCCATCTGCATGACAACGTACTGTGGCATGATGGGGAACCGTTCACTTCCGCCGATGTGCAATGGACCCTGGATAAAATCCGTACGGATGGCTATCAGTCCGCCAGCCTGGCGATGATTGAGGAGATTACCTGCCCGGACGACAATACGGTCGTGCTGCATCTGAACGCACCGAGTCCGGGACTGGTCAGCACGTTAGGATGGCTGGGTGTGTTCATTCTGCCGAAACACATTTATGAGGGAACGGACTGGCTGACCAATGAAGCGAATTCTCATCCGATCGGAACCGGACCGTTCAAATTTGAATCCTATGAACCGGGTCAGGCGATCACGCTGGTGCGCAATGATGATTACTTCAAGGGCGCGCCATATCTGGATAAACTGATCTTTACGATCATTCCGGATGCCAATACGGCCTTCCAGGCCTATATGAATGGCGAGGTAGACGATCTGATGCTGAATATCCCGACCAGCGAGATCGCCGGATTAAAAGCCAATCCGGAGTACACCGTCTATGAGAAAGCTTCCAACAACCGTACTTATCTGACGTTCAACTTCACTGAAGGTCCGTTCAGCGATCTGCGGGTTCGCCAGGCGGTGAACCTGGGCATCAACCGGGCGGAAGTGCTGGAAAAAGCGGCTAAAGGAATCGGTGCGATTCCGGAGTATTACATGTCGCCGGTATTCAGCTGGTGCATGAACGACGAGGCGAAAATTCCACAGCGCAATGTGGAAGAAGCGCGTCGGCTGATTGAGGAAGCAGGCTATACTGCCGATGCCAACGGCATGTATTTCACCGCGACGCTGGATCTGTTTGACAGCGGTGATTTCATGGATACGGCGACCGTACTGCAGCAGAATTTCAAGGAAATCGGGATCGATCTGCAGCTGAACATCACGGAAATCGGTTCCTGGCAGCAGAAGGTTCAGGTAGAAGGCGACTTTGAAGTGGCGATGCTTTCCGGTTCACAGGGACCGGATGCCTCAGCGATTGCGATGCGGATCCAGTCGGACGGAGCACTGAATCTGGCCCGCTACAGCAATCCGGAACTGGATGCCTTGCTGGATCAGGGCGCTTCGACTTCCGATCAGCAGGCACGGGCTGAGATCTATCGTCAGGTTCAGGCGATTCTGGCGCAGGATCTGCCGATTGTTCCGGTCAAGGAAGCGACCTTTACCGTAGCGGTCCGCAACACGATTCACGGTCATCCATATTCGGATGAAGCGATCGGCGAGGTGGCTTCCAACGAATTCACACGCATCTGGATCGAACAGTAACCGTAAAGGATGACAGAACGGCTGTCATCCTTTTTCCCGCCAGGATGGATGCCCGGTCTGTTATCCTATGGATAAAAAGGAGAGTTGATGATGTCTGATTTCATTCAAAAGCTGATTGACAACATTCCGGATTACCAGCAGTTTCTGACTGTGGACGAGATGGATGCCAGCTCCCGAAAGCTGGCAGAGGAATATCCGGATCTGGTTACGATGTTTGAGGCTGGCCGTTCCCGTAAGGGACATCCGATCTACTGTCTGAAAATCGGCCAGGGCAGCCGCAACGCCCTGATGTTTGGCTGTCCTCATCCCAATGAACCGATGGGCGCGATGTTATTGGAGTATTTCTCCCGTGCTCTGGCAGAGGATGAACAGCTGCGCAAGTCGCTGGATTACACGTGGTATCTGATCAAAAGCATTGATGTGGACGGAACGCAGCTGAATGAAGGCTGGTTCAAGGGACCGATCACACTGACCAACTATACGCGGCATTATTTCCGCCCGGCCGGATACGAACAGGTGGAATGGACTTTCCCGTTTCATTACAAAAACTACCGCTATGACAAGCCGATTCCGGAAACGGAATGCCTGATGAAGCTGATCGATCAGATTCAGCCGCAGTTCATGTATTCGCTGCACAACGCCGGATTTGGCGGAACGTACTGGTATCTGACCCGGGAAATTCCATCGCTGTGGGACAAGCTGTACAAGGCAACAGAGAAACAGAACATTCCGCTGCATCTGGGCGAACCGGAAGTCAACTACATCACGCCGTTTTCTCAGGCGATTTACCCGATGATCACCTCCCGTGATACCTACGATTACAATGAGAAATATGGCAAGGTGGCGCCGGAGAAGCTGATGAACACCGGCACCAGCAGCGCCGACTACGCTCTGACTCAGGGATATGATACGACGACGCTGGTAACGGAGCTGCCTTATTTCTATGAGCCGCGGATTCAGAGCGACAAGCTGATGGATTTCTCACGCCGGGAGGCGGCGCTGAAAGGCAAGGCAATGATGTTCGAAAACCGCATGGAGGTCAAGAAACTCTACGATCAGATTCAGGATCTGATCAGCGCGGACAACAGCTTTGCGAAGATGGTCTGCAACGGCTTTGATCATCTGGAGGAAAACTACGCGCAGGAGTGTGATTTTATCCGTCAGGATCCGAATTACGATGCGGTATGCAAAGAGTCGGAAGCGTTTGATAATCTGGAAATCAGAAAGTTCAGCGTGCTGTTTCAGTGGTCGCTGCTGATCCGCAGCTGCGAGCATGAACTGACCAAGCAGCCTTCAGAAGAAGCGGCGGCGCGTTTGCGTTCAGTACATGAGGAGGCGGAAAGGCAGTTTGCCTGTCGGGCGGAGATTGCCGAGCGGGATCTGAATTATCAGGTCATTCCGATTCGCCGGCTGATCGCAGTGCAGCTGGAAAGCGGCATGCTGGTGGCGGATTATCTGCAGCATCATCGCGATTGATGAAAAGAGGTCTGATGATCTTGAAATCAGACCTCTTTTTTGCTGCAATGAGGGAAAAGCTACACGTCAAGGAAAGTAGTTTCATATTTCTTTCTGCAAAAGTTTTGTTATTTTCAGATTAATTTGTGAAATGAAGGGGTTTCTTTATCATTTCGACAAGCCTCAGCCTTTCTTTTTTCAGTGAAATGCTTTATCATAATGATTGTGATCGTTTGGTGAAAGAAACGATACAAGAGGAGGAAAAAAGATGAAAAAACTGCTGAGTGTTTTTGTCGTTTGCCTCGCAATGGTTCTGTCCCTGAGCGGATGCGGAACCGACGAGACAACCGGCGGAACATCGGGCGAAGGTTCAGCGGATCAGACGCTGGTCATGGTCACGACTACCGAACCGCAGAGCTTCAACCCGGACTTCAAATCGGATGATGGCGCATGGCCAATTAACCAGAACATTTTCAACCGTCTGGTAAAACTGGGCGCCAACACCACCATCAACATGGACCTGGCTGAATCCTATGAGTTCAGCGAGGACGGCATGACGCTGACTTTCCATCTGCATGACGGCGTCAAGTGGCATGACGGCGAACCGTTCAGTTCTGAGGATGTTAAGTGGACTTACGATACCGCCATTGCCGAGAAGTGGTCCAAGTCGGACAGCCTGGCAAATATTGAAAGCATCGAATGCCCGGATGAGAACACCGTGGTCATGAATCTGAAGACTCCGGATGTTTCCATTATTTCCAAGCTGGCCTGGTATGGTACTTTCATCATGCCAAAGCACATTTATGAAGGTACGGATACAGCGACCAATCCGGCTAATCAGCAGCCGATCGGAACCGGTCCGTTCAAGTTTGTCAGCTATGAGCCGGGCGTCGCGGTAACGCTGGAAAGAAATGAAGATTATTTCGGTGATGTTGCCAAGGCGAAGACGCTGAAGTTTGCGATCATCAGCGATCAGAATACGTTGTGGGAGTCATTCATGAACGGAGAGATTGACGACATGTGCACAAGCATTCCGGCTTCTCATGCTAACGATCTGGATGGCAACGAGAATTATAATTTCTATACGGAACTGGGAATTAACCGTACGTATCTGACTTTCAATCTGGAAGATGAAATCTTCTCGAAGCGTGAAGTCCGCGAGGCGATCGCGCTGGCTGTGGATCGTCAGGGATGCTGGGACAGAACTGGCGGCGGCAGCGGAGTTCCTGCGGAATACATGATTTCTCCGGTTTTCTCGAACTATGTTAAGGATGAATACAAGCTTCCGGAAAGAAACGTTGAAGAAGCTCAGCGACTGCTGGAAGAAGCTGGTCTGACCAAGGATGCGGACGGCTACTATCTGCATGTTACGCTGGATTGCTTTGAAAGCGGGAACTGGAACGATCTGGCTGCGGTTATTCAGCAGAATCTGAAAGAAGCCGGCATTGATATGACGATCAACATGATGGAAATGGCGGCCTGGCAGGATAAGGTTCTGGTTAACGGCGATTTCACAATGACGATGCTGGCTGGCTATCAGGGACCGGATATTTCGGGTATTGACGGTCGTGTTCGTACGGATGCCTCGACCAACGTGGCAGGCTATTCTAATCCTGAACTGGATGCCCTGCTGACTGAGGGTGTAACGCTGTCCAATGAGGAAGAGCGAATCGCTGTGTATGCTGAGGTTCAGAGAATCCTGCGTGAAGATCTGCCAATCATCCCGATTATCGACAACGGTTACAAGTATGCGATCAAGAAGGAAATGAACGGCATGCCGATTCAGCTGCCGGATAAGACAGCTTCTTCTGAGTATACCTATACTTATCGCGCATATTAATTTAACAAGAAGTTAACGAGAAGACATGTCTGCCTGACAGACATGTCTTTTTTTTAT
>CAJFOC010000012.1 GCA_904395815.1 uncultured Holdemania sp. | reverse complement strand
GAAAAAAGAAGCGGATTTCCCGCTTCCTTCCGTGTTTTACGCGATCAGTTCGGCAACCGCCTTCTGCATCGCCGCTGTTTTTTCCTGAGCCTGAGCTTCACTTTCACCCCGAATGCAGTAATAGAACTTGCATTTCGGTTCTGTGCCGCTTGGCCGGATGGCAATCCAGGAACCCTCTTCCAGATAATATTTGAGCACGTTGCTGCGGGTAAAACCGGTCAGCTCGCTAACGACGCCGTTTTCCATGCGGGTAGCGTTCTGATAATCCTCAACCGCCCGCACCGCAATGCCGCCGATGGAAGAAGGCTGCTGCTGACGCAGCGTATCGAGAATCTGGCGAATCCGCTGGGCGCCTTCCTGTCCTTTCAGCGTCAAAGACGTCTGGCTTTCACGGTAATATCCAAGCTGTTCGTACAGGTCATGAAGCACATCGACCAGCGTTTTTCCCTGCGCCTTGTAGTAACAGGCCGCTTCCGCCAGCATCAGACAGGCCTGCGGAGCATCCTTGTCCCGCACAAACGGTCTGATCAGCGAACCATAGCTTTCCTCATAACCAAAAACGTAGTTCTTCTCATGATTTTTTTCGTAACGGGCAATCTTTTCTCCAATAAACTTGAAGCCGGTCAGCGTTTTTTCCGTTTCCACTCCATACCGGGCAGCGATCTTTTCACCCAGATCACTCGTTACGATCGTGTTGAACATCACCGGATTCTGCGGCATCTTCCCTTGCTGCGTCAGCTGAGACAGGATGTATTCGATCAATACGGAACCGCTCTGATTGCCGCTGAGCAGCACGTATTCCCCATGATGCAGTACGCCGACGCCCATCCGGTCGGCATCCGGATCACAGACAAGAATGATGTCCGCTCCAATCGCTTCCGCTTCCCGCAATGCCAGCTCATAAGCGCCCTTTTCTTCCGGATTGGGCGTCGGGGTGCAGGAAAAATCCGGATCCGGCGTGCATTGCGCTTCTACCGGCGTAAAGTGATACCCTGCGCGGGTAAAGATCTCTCTGACCGGAATGTTGGCGGTGCCATGTTCCGGAGAAAAGACGATCTGCACCAGGTCCCGATCCACCTGCGGGTTCAGCTGAATCGACAGCACCTGTTCATAATACGCTTCGTCCACATCGCTGCCGATCGTATGAATCAGCGCTTTCTGCTGCGGCGAAAGCTGCGGGTGAATCGCCAGCTCATCCTCGATCGCGTTGACCTGCGCGATGACCTGTTCCGCCAGCTGCGGAACCAGCTGACAGCCGGTTTCATCATACAGTTTGTATCCGTTATATTCTTTCGGATTGTGCGAAGCGGTGATCATGATCCCGCCAAAGCACTGCAGATGCCGTACCGCAAACGACAGCTCCGGGGTTGGCCGCAGCGATTCAAAAACATAGCTGGTGATGTTGTGAGAAGCCAGCACCGCCGCTGATTCACGGGCCAGTTGTGCCGACATGTGCCGGTTGTCATAGCCGATTGCCACCCCGCGCCGGCAGGCCTGTTCGCCAAAGCTTTCAATCCAGCGGGCAAAACCCTCGTTGGCCTTGCGGATCGTATGAACGTTGATGCGGTTGGTTCCCGCTCCCAATAACCCCCGCATGCCGGCAGTTCCAAATTCAATGTTGGTGTAGAATGCGTCCTGTTTCTCCTGTTCGCTCATGGACTGCAGCTCCTTTTTCAAGTCGGCGTCCAGGTTCGGATGATTCAGCCAGCGAAGATAAGCCTGTTCGATCGTCATATGAAACTCCTCCTCTGTTTCTGCGCTCTGATAGCGCATTCATGATCATGGAAAAAAAAGAAGATGCCGCGCATCTTCTCTCAAGTCTTCTATGCAATTACTTTCTGTGCACGCAGAACTTCTTCAATTGTTGTAATCGCGATATCCTCGTCTTCACCCTCGCAGGTTACTGTTACTTCCGACTGCGTTGGGATTCCCAGCGACATCACGCCCATGATGGACTTCATGTTGACAGAACGTCCCTTGTAGGCGACTTTAACCTCGCTTTTGAACTTGCTTGCGGCATTGACCGCTACTGTCGCCGGACGCGCGTGCAAGCCGACCGGATCAATTACTAATACAGAAATCTGTTTCATTGTTTTTTATTCCTCCTGCTTTACCTGCATTCATTTTAAACCATTTTTTATCCTGTTACAAGAGGAAAACGTCAGTTTCGGTAGGGCTTTCTGCGACCGCTTACATTTTGATTCGGTGACGCGGCATCCGCTCAGATCAGATGATAGCGGCGCAGCGCGTTGGCAATGCCGTCGTGATCCACATCGTCCGTCACCGCATCCGCGATCTGTTTGACCGCCGGCAGCGCGTTGCCCATGGCGATGCCTGTCCCGGCAAAGGTCAGCATATCGATATCGTTTTCAGCATCGCCGAAAGCCATAACCTCCTTTTGATCCAGACCGAGCCTGTCGCAGAACACCCGCATGCCGTTGACCTTGCCGCCTTCATAGGGAATCAGGTCCGCCACCTTTTCACTCCAGCGCGTCCAGCAGAATTTTCCGCTCAGCAGCTCTTCCGCCATCGGCTGCTGCTGACGTGTCAGAAAGGCCGTGGCCTGATAGATCGGCGCGCCGGTATACTCCGCCAGATCCGGAACCGGCGAAGAAATGGAACGCTGCGCCTGAACAACCTGATCGCTGACCATGTTGATGATGATGCGCTGCTCTTCCACCAGCACCAGCGGAAACCGTTTCAGCGCAAATGCATCCGCCAGCTGACGGCGCATCTCCTCATCAAACGGATTACCGCACAGCAGGCGTCGATGCTCATCCAGACAGCACTGACCGTTGATGGTGACATAGCCGTCAAACTCAACATCGTCTGCCGCCATCTGTTTCAGTTCCGCCATGCATCGCCCGGTAGACAGAAAAATGCGAATGCCGTTCTCACGCAGCTGCTGCAGCGCCTGGCGGGCAGAAGGCGGAATCTGTCCGGACGTATGGGAAAACAGCGTGCCATCCATGTCAAAAAAAACTGCCTTGATCATGTCCTCTCTCCTTCAGCTCTCCTTAGATAAGCTCTGTTCACGAAAACCGCCGTCATTCCGGTTTTTCATCACTCATCCTGTTCTTTTTCATTCTACCATCAAACCCCAACAAAGAAAACGCCTTTCGGCGTTCTCCGTTACTTGTGATAGGGCTCATGATTCAGAATCCGGAATGAGCGATACAGCTGCTCTGTCAGCATCAGACGAACCAGCTGATGAGGAAAGGTCAGCTCTGACAGCTGCCAGCGAAAATCCGCCCGTTCGATCACTGCCGGCGAAACGCCCAGCGAACCGCCGATCACAAACGCGATGGCGCTGCCGCGGTAGGTAAATACATCCTGCAGCTTCTGCGCCAGTTCAGGCGAGGAAAGCATTTTGCCTTTCAGATCCAGCAGGATTACATAGTCATCCGGTTTCAGCCGGGCCAGAATTTTTTCTCCCTCACGCTGACGCACCAGATCGTTTTGCGCCGGGGAATTGTCCTGCGGCGCCGGCAGATCTTCCACTTCCACAATTTCCGTTTTCTGATACGGCTGCAGCCGCCGCAGATATTCCTGAATGGACTGCTGCAGCGCCCGCTCCTTGACGCGGCCGACGCCGATGATCCGAATCATTCCAGCGTCACGCTCAGCTGGATTTCCTGTCCCTGACGTAAAACGACCAGCTCCGCCTGTTCACCGGCGGCTTTCGCATACAGCAGCTTGCGGAACGTCTTGGTGCTGTCGATCTGCGTTCCGTCAAAACGGACCAGCACATCGTTAAGCTGCACGCCGGCCCGTTGCGCCGGTCCCTCCTGACGCAAACGGCTGATCAGTACTCCTTCGGTCAGATCCAGACTGATGCCCAGGTAGCTTTTCTGATAGCTGGTCAGCGAGCTGATATCCCGCCCATTCATCCCGATATCCGGCCGGCTGACCATTCCGGTGGATTTCAGCTGTTCCACGATCAGCGACACTTCATTGATCGGAATCGCGCCGTGATTATCCTGGGCGGTCTGATCATCAAGCTGCGTCGTCGTGATACCGATCAGCTCGCCATTCAGATTGAGCAGCGGTCCCCCCGTGTTTTCTTCGTTGATGGCCGCGTCTGTCTGCAAAGCGATCATTTCCCATTCCTGCTGCTGATCCCCATCCGGATCGAAAGGAATGATTCGGTCATGCGATGTGATAACGCCGACAGCCGTGCTGCATTCATTCAGTGCCTTGTCGCTGTATCCCATAGCAATGACCCATTCCCCGTTGGTACACAGCGAGGAATCGCCCAGCTCAAACGGTTCAACCAGAAAATCCGGATTGATGGTCAAAACCACCAGATCAGTCGCTTCATCCGCTCCGACCCATTGCGCTTCCAGCTGTTCGCCGCTGGCAAAGCGGACAAGAATCCGACTGCTTTGCTCAACCAGATGCAGATTGGTAATGACAGTGACCACCTGACCGGAAACGCTGTAAATCGTTCCGGTTCCGGAGGCGATCAGCTCCCCATCCTCATCCAGCGCCTGAATGCCCGCTACCCGGGACTGACTGGCCTCCGCAATCCGGGTGATATCGGAGGTCACCACAGACACCGGCTGGGTCAGCTGCTCGGTATTCGGTTCCTGCTCATCGCTGTCGGTTCGCGTACGCAGCTGCGCCAGCTCAGCGGTCAGATACAAATTCCAGCACACCAGCCCGCAGGCAAGCAGAATCAGCAGTTTCTTCACGGCGGTCTCCTCCTTCCAGAATTTCATATTGCGCTGCAACGCTGACACTCAGCCCATCCGCGATGTTTTCTTCCCGCAGCCGGCGGACTGTCGTTTCCAGGGCCAGCGTTGGATCATTGGCCTCCTCGCTGAGATGAGCCAGCATCACCGAGCGGGTACGTCCGCCAACCAGCCGGCTCAGCAGCGCCGCGCAATCCTCATTGCACAGATGGCCGCTGTCGGAAAGAATCCGCATCTTGATCGGATAGGGCCGGGATGTCTTCATCAGCAGGCCGACGTCATGATTGCTTTCCATAACGTAATAATCCGCATTTTTCAATAACGGCAGGCAATCCTGCCGCAGATAACCGGTATCGGTGATATAAACCAGCTTTGTCCGCGCGGTTTCCAGCAGATAGCCGACCGTGCAGGGCGCATCGTGCGACAGCGGTACCGGCGTCACACGGATATCGCCGATGCAAAACGATTCAAGCGGTCTGACCCAGCGCTGACCGGTAAGCTCTTCGGACAGATCAAAGGACGCATACGTCCTGACACCGGAAAACATTTTCAGCTGGCTGATGTGGTCGCGATGACCATGAGTCAACAGCAGCGCGTCGCTTTGTTGCCAGTCCACCCCGATCTGCCGAAAACTCTGCGTCAGATAACGGCGAGTCGTGCCGCAATCGATCACGATCTGCGCGCCAGCGGTTTTCAAAACAAAACAGTTGCCTTTCGATCCGCTGGCCAGCATCCAGAACCGCATGCCTAACAATCCAGGAACCCGTCGCACGGATTTCGTCGGACCCCGTTTTCCATAATAAAGAAATGCACATGCGGACCGGTTGCCTTGCCAGTCCGACCGATCTGGCCGATAACCTCACCTTTTTCCACATTTTCGCCGACGCTGACGTAGGCCGGGCGGTTCATGTGTCCGTAATAGGTTTTATAGCCGTTGTTGTGATTGATGATGACATAATAACCGTTGATCGAATGATAGCTGGCTTCTTCCACCGTACCGCGGTCTGCCGCATACAGGTTGCCATACCGGTTGTAGCTGTTCTGGATATCGATCGCCCGATGGCCGGTGTAGCAGCCCCAGCGGCAGCTGATTCTCGGATTGTCAACCGGCCAGCGGAAGGTGCCGGTACCAATACCCGGGATAACCAGCGTTCCTACCCGAATCTGTTCGCGCACCGGCTGTTCGGTGATGATGGAGGAAACCAGCGTACCGCCGGTGTTCTCTCCGTTAATCCAGACTTCTTCATAGAAAGCGTTGCGCGAGCCGTCCCGCGCTTCCACATCGGTTATGTAGCGTCCCTCACGCAGCTGCGGATCTTCGATATAAATCGGCTCTTCCGGATAGACCACTTCCTTGACTACCCGCTCCATCACAACCCGAACCGTGATCGGCGACTGGAAATAGGTCACGTTCAGCACCGTTCCCGGCTGAACCAGCTGATTGACGTTGTCCAGAATGTCGCTGTTGATCGAGACGACCTGCTGGGCAGACAGCCCGTTTTTCGAGCCGACGCCTTCGATCAGATCGCCTTCCTCTACCGTATAGTATTGCATTTCCACATCCGGATTCGCCCCATAGCTGAGATAGTGCAGAATTTCCTGTTTGTCCTTCAGAATGTTGCTGGAAGAAGCGCGGCCGCGGGAAACTGTCATCGTTTCCAGAATGTCCACGCTGACCTCACGGCTGCCATAGGTGCGCAGCTCCGGCGTGCTTTGTCCCTTGCTGATCAGATCCAGCGTCTCCTGTGAGACAAAGTTCAGCAGATACTGATCGCGGGCATCATAAAAATCCTGAAGATTCTTGACGTAAATCGTCGCGTAAACGTCGTTTTCATCCGCAAAGTCGATCTGATAGGTTTCGATGGAAAACAGATCATGCTCCCGCAGGTAATCGCAGATCTGATCGTCGATGTTCTCATAGCGGTAATAACTTACCTCCTGCGAAACGACGACATCCTCCCCCAGATCCAGACGGGTATCCGGAAAGTCCGCTTCATATTCCTGCTGGTAAACCTCCTGCAGCAGCTGATCGATTTTGTCGCTGTCCTGCACCACGCCGATCAGCTGCCCTGACGCATACAGCTTCACCGTCTTGTGAGGCTGGGAAGTCAGCTCGGCACGCTGGGCCAGAATGGAGGTCTCCGGCGTTCCTTCCGCCGCCGCATTCAGCTGGCGGCCGGAGATCATCGCTCCGATCCAGGTCAGCGCGGCGCTCAATACCAGCGCCGCCGCAATCGGAATCCATTTTTTCATGTCACCCTTCCTTTCCGTAAATCAGCCTTTCTGTAATTCATAGTTGTAAAACGCGTTGATATTCCTTTCAAATGCCAGCTCAATGGTCCGGGTAGGACCATTACGGTGCTTGGCGATGTTGATTTCCGTTTTTTCCGTTCCTTCTTCGCTTTTTTCGCGCTGATAGTACTCATCGCGATACAAAAACATGACGATATCGGCATCCTGTTCCAGCGCCCCCGATTCTCTCAGATCGGACAGCATCGGCCGTTTGTCCTCACGCCGCTCTACCAGACGGGACAGCTGCGACAGCGCGATCACCGGAACCTGCAGCTCACGGGCCAGCCCTTTCAGGCCGCGGGAGATTTCCGAGACTTCCTGCTGCCGGTTGTCCCCGCTGCGGCCGCTGCCGGTAATCAGCTGAATGTAGTCGATCAGAATCACGGCCAATCCGTGCTCCGATTGCAGCTTGCGGCATTTGGAATAAATTTCCGAAACCCGGATGTTGGGCGAATCATCGATAAAAATCTTGGTAGCCTTCAGATCCGCCGCTGCCTCATTGAGCTGGTTCCATTCGTTGTTGTTGAGAAATCCGGTTCTCAGCTGCCCCCCCGGCACCCGGCTTTTGGCTGACAACATACGCGAAATCAGCTGTTCCGCCGGCATTTCCAGTGAAAAAATCGCAGCTGCCTGATGATTCAGCTGTGCGATCTGCATCGCCACATTCAACGCGAACGCCGTCTTTCCCATCGACGGACGGGCGGCCAGGATGATCAGATCTCCGCGCTGAAATCCGTTGGTGGTGTTGTCCAGATCGCGATAACCGGTCGCAACGCCGGTCACGCCGGATTTCTGCGTGCTCATTTTGTGGATATTTTCAATCACGGTATTGACGACTTCACTGCTGGACTTGAAATCGCCGGTTTTTCGCCGGCGGGTGACATCCAGGATCCGCTTTTCCGCCTCATCCATTACCGTTTCCAGTTCCGCCTGATTCTGCATGCCATCCTCGGCGATGGACTGCGCCGTTTCAATCAGCGCCCGCAACAGCGCCTTGGACTGAATCAGCTCGATATAGTACTTGCTGCTGGCGGAGGTAACGGAACTGTCGGCCAGCTGCATGATGTACTCCAGACCGCCGACAGAAGACAGCTGTCCCAGATCGCTCAGCCGGCTGGCGACCGAAGCCGCGTCCACCGGTTTGCCTTCATTGCTGAGCGCTTCGATAACGTTGTAAATCTTCCGGTGCGCTTCCAGGAAAAACTCATCGCTGCGCAATCCCTCCTCGGAAGCGATGCGCACGCTGCTGGGATAAATCAGAAACGAGCCGAGCAGAGCCTGTTCGGCATCGACGCTGCTGGGCATCTGCCGGTTCATGAATTACTCGGTCCCCAGTACCTGCACGCGGATCGTACCGATAACGCCCCGATACAGCTCCACGCGCACCTGAGTGACGCCGAGGCTCTGAATCGGCGCCGTATCCAGAATCTTCCGCTTGTCGATATGAATGTCATATTTCTGCTGCAGCTGCTGAACGATCTGCTTGGTTGAAACCGAGCCGAAAACCCGGCCGTCCTTGCCGCTTTTGACGGTAAACTGCAGCAGAATCGGCTTCAGCTTTTCCACCGTCTGGCGAGCCTGCGATTCCATTTCCTTTTCATTCAGCTTCTGCTGGACTTTCTGTTCATCCAGAATTTCCAGGCTTTTCTGCGTCGCCTGCACCGCCAGACGGCGGGCGATCAGATAATTGCGGGCATAACCGTCGGCGACTTCGACGATTTCCCCCTTCTTGCCAACCTTGCTGACATCGTTTAACAAAATGACTTTCATTCGTTACTCCTCCTTCATGACCTCATCCAGCGTCGTGATCAGCTCTTCGCGCAGATCCTTGACGCTGGTGTTTTCCCGCTGCAGCGCAGCGGCGGTAAGATGACCTCCGCCTTTCATCCGTTCCATGATGACCTGAACGTTGATCCTGCCGCGGCTGCGGGCGCTGATCGCGGTCTGAGCCTCGCTGATCCGGGCGATCACAAACGCCGCCTCCACTCCGCGGACAGTCAGAATCGTATCGGCAACCTGCGACAACATGGCCCGTGACAGAATCCGATTGTCCGTCACAGCGGAAATCACAACACCATTATCTCTTTTTTCACAGAATTTTAAAACATTGGTTTTCGTTTCAAACTCAGAATATTCATCTTTCAGCAGATTGTCCGCCGTCTGCGGATCCGCTCCCCAGCGACGGATCATCGCCGCCGCTTCAAATGTCCGGGTTCCGGTACGCACCTTGAAACGGTTGGTATCGATGATCATCCCCGTCAGCATAATCGTCGCTTCCTCACTGGTCAGTTCCACCTTGCCGCTTTGGTACGGAACAAATTCCGATACCAGCTCGCAAGCGCTGGAAGCGCCGGGTTCGATATACACAAGAATCGGATTGACGCCCAGATCCGTCTTACGGCGGTGATGATCAAAAATTGCGATCTTTCTGGCCTTTTCCAGCACCTGCGGACCGTTGGACTGTTCCAGCGAATGATGATCCGCCATGATGACCAGCGTTTGTTCCCGCAGCTGATTGAGCGCCTCGTTTTCCGTCACAAAGCGGTGCCGGTCTTCCAGTTCCTTTTTATAACAGGTCAAAGCGCCGCTGAGCTTGGCTTCGACGCCGCCTGACTTGGAAACGATGCAGCACGGCTTTTCATAAGACTGAACGATCCGGCTCAGACAGATCAGAGAGCCCATGCAGTCAAAATCCATCTCCTTATGTCCCAGCAGAATGACGTTGGAGCTCTTTTTGATCAGATCCCGCAGCGTATGCGCCATGATCCGCACCCGAACGCGGCTGCGCTTTTCCTGCGCCTCGCTGCCGCCGCCAAAATAACGGACATCTTCCCCGGCCTTGCGGATGGCAACCTGATCGCCGCCGCGGCTTTGCGCCAGTTCCAGCAGCTGATTGACCATCTCATCCAGTTCTGTCAGATCGCTGCTGCCCCGCGCAAAAGCCATCGACAGGGTGATGGCGACATCCAGCTGCTGGGAAGCCTTGCGTGTCTGCGCCAGAATGCTGAAACGTTCGTCGACAATCTGGCGGTAAATCCGTTCGTTAAGCACAACCAGAAACCGGTCTGATTTCATTCGCCGCAGAATCATGCCATGTCCCTTGGCCCACTCCACAACCGGCTGGCGAATGTTGTTGTTGATCATCGCAATTTCCTGTTCTTCTTCATATTGCGTGGATTCCTCATAATTATCGAGATGAATCAGACCGATGACCAGCTGCTCATCCTGATAGGCTTTTTCCAGATTGACCTTCTC
Source organism: uncultured Holdemania sp. (assembly GCA_904395815.1). Taxonomy (GTDB): domain Bacteria; phylum Bacillota_I; class Bacilli_A; order Erysipelotrichales; family Erysipelotrichaceae; genus Holdemania. Next base: position 5,670 of record CAJFOC010000012.1, on the reverse strand, counting down.
TGTAATATCCTGAAAGAACAGAATCTGAGCGTCATCCTTGCGCGCAATACGGTAAATCCGATCGTCAATCTGCACCTGAACGCTCTCCACATCGCCCTGAATCAGCGCGTTGACCTCCGGCAGCCACATCGTCACCCGCTTGGAAATCCGGTTGATGCCGCGTTCCTCGAACAGTTCGCTCATCCAGGTGATGGTGTAATTCTCATCGTAGGTCACCATGCCGATCTGCCCGAACTGAAACGCTTCCTTGGCGTTGCTGCCCAGAATCCGGGAAACGCCGAGCACCCGCGACTGACTGTCCTCCTGAAAAGACTGGACGAGAAAATACATCGTCAGCGCGTTGATCACAAAATACAGCGCCGCGATTTTGATATCCAGCTGGAAAATCAGGGCAAGACAGATCAGCGTCAGCAGCTCCACTCCCAGCAAAACGCTCAGCATCGTTTTGACGCGTCCGATTTTATCATTCATAGCGTTACCTCCTCAAGATTTTCTCCCGCATGTCCGTTGTGATGTACAGAAACCCCACGATAGCCAAAAGCGGAAGCATGATCGGAAACAGCAGCAGCGTGATCAGCATCAGCGTCAGCGCCAGATTGCGCCGATAGCGCGCCGCGCCGTAAACCAGGCAGCAGACATAACCGAAAACAACCAGGATCAGCGCCCCGATCACCCCGCCGATCAGAAAGCCCTGCTGCACCTGCGCCGGCAGATCCATCCGAAAGGCAAAATTCATTCCGATAAACAAAAGAAAACAGACATATCCCAGCCATTTCGGCGCAGCGAACTGACTCAGCGGCTTCGGCGGCGCGACCTGAATCTTCATCCGCTTCAGCAGAAGATGGGACAGCAGGTGAACGATCACCCCTTCCAGCACGCCGGAAAGAACGGCTGCCAGCACAAAGATCGTCGTCAGAAAGCGTTCCGCCGTCAGCCCCTGCGGCATCTGCACCTGAATCATCGCATCCGGCCCGCTGATCAGCTGGCTGAACTGCGAAATTTCCATAGCTATATCATAACCGAAAAAGGAGGCAAATAAAACCGTTGTCACACAATTTGAAAAGATCGTAAACACCATGGTCGTCAGCAAAAGACGCAGATTATTCCATCCCTGCCGCACTCCATGACCGTAAACGACCCCGCAGACTCCGGCTGAGAAAATATAAAATCCTGTCTGCGGACCGCCAATCACCAGGGAAAGGAAAATGATGGCGGCATAGGGCAGCAGCGCGCTTTTCCCCCCATACCGGACGGCATACAGCACCAACGGCAGCGGGACCAGCCAGGTTGCATACACGTCCAGCATCCCGCCCAGCTGACGGTTAAGCAGCAGAAACAGGCCGACCAGCGCAGCCATCATCGCGCCGTCCGTAATTTTTCTTACACTTGTGTTCATTTTCAATCCCTCCTGTTGAAAGGCAAAAACCTCCACCAGAATTCTGATGGAGGCTTTCGTCAGTTAGTCGTTTACGTAAGGCAGCAAAGCCATCTGGCGGGCACGCTTGATCGCTGTCGCCAGCATACGCTGATATTTGGCACGGGTGCCGGTCACACGCCGCGGAATGATTTTTCCGTTGGCGGAAACAAAACGCTTCAGCAGCTCGACGTCTTTGTAGTCGATCGAAGTGATATTGTTTTTCGTGAAATAGCAGACTTTCTTGCGTCCCATGCGCTGTTTTTTGAATGCCATAGCCGATCTCCTTTCAATTCAGTTAAAATGGTAAGTCATCGCTGGAAATATCCAGCGACGGTCCGGCGCCGAAATCATCAAAGCTGTCCTCCGCCGGCAGATCGCCAAACGGATTATTCTGCGCAAAACCGTTATTGGAAGCCTGGGCATTGCCGGCCGCCCGGTTCTGCGAAGCCGCTTTCGATTCCAGAATCTGAACGTTGTCGCAGACAACCTCCGTCACATAAACACGCCGGCCGGTCGCATCATCATAATTGCGCGTCTGAATCCGGCCTTCCACTCCGACCAGCGCTCCCTTATGGCAATACTGCGCCATGAAATCCGCAGACTGGCGCCAGGCGACGCAGTTGATAAAATCCGCCTGCCGGTCCTGACCGTTGCCGCCGGAAAAGCGGCGATTGCAGGCTACCGTAAAGGAAACAACGGAAATCCCGCTCTGCGTTTTTCTGAGCGACGGATCCTGAGTCAGACGGCCAACCAGAACAACACGATTGATCATGATGCTTCCCCCTTCAGTTCTTATTTCTCATCCTGACGGATGATCATGAAACGGACAACGTTGGCATTGATACGGGCCAGACGGTCGAATTCCTTTACCGTCGCGTTGTCGGCCTCAAAGGTCACGACGACATAGTAACCTTTGGTCATGTCTTCGATGCGATACGCAAACTCCTTCAGTCCCATCTCATCAACCTTGGTAATGGTTCCTCCGCCGTTGGTGATGATGGCGTGCAGACCGTCGATAACCTGCTGACGGGCCGCATCATCCAGGGATGCGTTGACGATGTACATGACTTCATACTTTCTCATTGTACACACCTCCTTATGGTCTATTGGCTTATCTTCAGGATAAGCAAGGAGTAAATATAAAAGATATCTACCCGTTTCATTATTCTATCAAACCCGATACCAAAAGTAAACTGAAATTTTGCTTAATTCATCTGCAAAAAAGAACGGCCATGTTCTCCCGATCCGCTTACCGGAACGGCTTGTCCAGCCCGAGGTGCGGATAACGCGGAACGATCTCCTCATTCACTGCCGTATCCAGCTCCTTCAGCAGCATGCTGAAATGCGCCGGATCAAAATAGCGGATCATCTCTTCCAGCATGGCCAGCCCCTTCTGGCCGCGCTGTTCTCTTTCCTGCTCGCTGCGCGCATGCTCCAGTCCGCCATGTTCTTCCAGTTCCGCATAAAAGGAGCCAAATCCGCCGGTTCCGAAATTCAGTTTGTGCAGATCTTTCTTGAACCATTGCTTGGCGTTGCCTTCCCGGCGTTTGGCCAGAAACGCTTCTTCATCCAGATCGGGGATCACCGGAATAAACTCCAGCTGATTCATCGCCTTGTAGGCGCCATACATCAGATCGGTGAAGACGTCCATCATCTCGCCTTCCGTCTGCCAGCCATTATCCTGAGCAATCTTCATCACATGGCCCAGTTCCAGATGACAGATCGGATTGTGCGTTTCATGGAAAAAGTCCATGCAGACCGAATTGATCGTCAGATACGCCGGCCCGTGCATGCTCAGAAAGAAGATACGCTTGAAGCCCAGCTTGTAGAAAGCGTATACCAGCGTTTTCAGGTAGTCATAGCCGGCCCTGATCGAAATGTTCACCGTGCTGCGGCCAATCGCTGTCGCCCCGGCGTGGAAAAACGGCAGATTGATGACAGCCAGGCCGTCAGCCTTTTCCGCCATCTTCACCGCGGCGGCCTCCGCCAGGATGGATTCGCAATCCACCGGCAGCTGACCATGCAGTTCCGTGACGCCGACGCTCATAAACAGCGTGTCGCCGCCTCGTTCCAGATAGTCGGTAATTTCCCTGTCCGTACACTTGTTGTAAATCCTCGTTCTCATCTTCTCACTCCTTTTTTCTCATTATAAGCGCTTTCATCAGACGGCTCAAGCCGGTTCCCGCAGGACTTCGGCAGGCTTTGTTCCGCGGCGATGCGTCCTTTTTACGGCCAAAAAAAAGTTTCCGGGATATAAAAAAAGCGAAAATCGCATCGCTGCGTTTTCGCTTATCGTTGGTACATCAGAGTTCCTTCAGGAAGTGTTCAATCCGCTGCAGCGCGGCCTTGATTTCCTCAATGCTGTAAGCATAGGAAATGCGCACAAAGCCTTCTCCGGAAATACCGAAGGCACTGCCCGGCACCACCGCCACCTTTTCCTTCGCCAGCAGCTGTTCGCAGAATTCATCTGAGCTCAGCCCGGTATGGCGAATCGACGGGAAAACATAGAAAGCGCCCTGCGGCATCGGGCAAGTCAGTCCGATGCGGTTCAGCCCGTTGACGATGAAGTTTCTTCTGCGCTCAAACGATTCCTTCATCATCTGGACATCGCTGTCGCCGTGCGCCATCGCCTCCATTCCGGCAACCTGACTGATCGTCGGCGCACACATGATCGCATACTGGTGAATCTTGTTCATGGCGGTGATCAGATCCGGATGAGCGGCGATGTAGCCCAGCCGCCAGCCGGTCATCGACCAGGCCTTGGAGAATCCGCTGATCAGCATAACCTGATCGTGAATTTCCTCAAACTCCGCAATCGAGCAATGCTGGCCGCTGTAAGTCAGCTCCGCGTAGATTTCATCGGTGAGCACGGCAATGCCGGCGTCCCTGATCAACGGCACGATTTCGGCATAATCTTCGCGCGTCATCACTCCGCCGGTAGGATTTCCCGGGAAATTGATCAGAATCGCCTTGGTCTTTTCACTCAGCGCCTGCCGCAGCTGTTCCTTTTTCAGTTTGAATTGATCTTCTTCCTTCAGTTCGATGATCACCGGAACGCCGCCAGCCAGACGTACGCACGGTTCATAGGCAACGTACCCCGGTGACAGAACGATCACCTCATCTCCCGGATCCAGCAGCGCCCGCAAGGCAATATCGATCGCTTCGCTGCCGCCCACGGTCACGATGATCTGCGACTCCCACTGATACTCCAGATGAAATCGCCGCTTCAGATACCGGCAGATTTCCTGGCGCAGCTGCGGCAGTCCCGCGTTAGCCGAATAAAAGGTCCGGCCCTTCTCAATGGCGTAAATCGCTTCCTCGCGGATATGCCACGGCGTATCAAAGTCCGGTTCTCCCACCCCAAGAGAAATGACCCCTTCCATCGCGTTGGCCAGATCAAAGAATTTTCGAATACCGGAAGGCGGAATTGTTCCGATCTTCCGGTTCAGCAGTTCTTTCGGCTTCATGGCGTCACCAGCAGCCGCTGCTGATCATCTTCCGGCTGATCCATCACAACGCCCTCTACCTTGTACTGTTTCAGCACAAAATATGTCGCCGTCCCTCTGACCCCCTCGATCGGCGCCAGTTTCTGACCGACAAAATCCGCCACTTCGCGCATCGTCCGGCCCTGAACGATGACGATGAATTCCGAGCGTCCTGAAATCAGGTACATGTTGCTGACCTCCGGATAGCGGTAAATCTTTTCCGCTACCTTGTCATAGCCGCAATCCCGCTCCGGATACGCATTGACCTCAATCAGGGCCATCACATGATCCTGATTGGTCTTATCCCAGTTGATCACCGTATGATAACCGCAGATGATATGATCCTCCGCCAGCTTTTTCATCGTTGCCTCAACCTGCTGCTGTTCACTGTTCAGAATATCCGCCAGATCCGTCACACTGATGCGGGCATCCTGTTCAATCGCCTTCAGTAATTTCAGTTCTTCCATAATCTCTGTCCTTTCCTTTCTGTTTCTGCTGAAGTTTGTTCGCTTCAGGCCATCCAGGAAAGGGCCGGCGCAATGTTTCGCCGCCGCATTCCGGCATTCCCCCTTTGTCCATTGATTATAGGATATCACAGATTCTTCCTATTTTCGCGTTTTTCTCGATTTAAACAGAAAAGAAAGGCCTCGCCAATGCGAAGCCCTGTTGTTATTCTGTCAATTCCTTCAGCTGACCGTCTTCCAGCAGAACACGGTGATCGCTCATCGCCGATACCGCGTTGGAATGCGTAACCACGATAACCGTCTT
>CAJFOC010000011.1 GCA_904395815.1 uncultured Holdemania sp. | reverse complement strand
TCCCGAACACAGAAGTTAAGCATTTCCGCGGCGATCCTAGCTATGCCTGCCATAGTCAACCTAGCTCGTTGCCAGGTCTTTCTACCCTTTCCAGAATGTGGAAGGGGTTTTCTTTTTTTGCGGGACTTCTTTTCTTCATTCTGATACAATAAGGACAGAAAGAAGGAAATGACGAATGAAAATTGCAACAGTGGGCACGGGTATGATTACCGAATGGCTGAATACCGCTTTTCAGCAAAACGGATTGGAACCTTATGCGGTGTATTCCCGCAAACAGGAAACCGGTCAGCGGCTGGCCGATCTTTACGGCATGAGCAAGGTCTATACCGATCTTGATACCATGCTGGCAGACGATCAGATTGACTGTGTTTACATCGCCTCTCCCAACAGTCTCCATTTTTCACAGGCCATGAAGGCGCTGAATGCCGGTAAACATGTGATTCTGGAGAAACCTTTTGTTTCGACCATCGAGGAGTGCCGGACGCTGATCGCCACAGCGAAACAAAAACACCTTTTCCTGTTTGAAGCGATCACGGTGCCTTATAATCCGAACTATCAGAAGGTGCGCGAAAACCTGAACCGGCTTGGGGAACTGAAATGGGTTCAGTGCAATTTCTCGCAGTATTCCAGCAAGTACGACAAATTCAAAAACAACGAGAATCCCAACGTTTTCAACCCAGAATTTTCCGGCGGAGCGCTGATGGATATCAATATCTACAATGCCCATTTCATTACCGGACTTCTGGGCAGACCACGGCGGCTGACCTACACGGCCAACATGGCCGCTAACGGTATCGATACCTCGGGCATTCTGTTGTTTGAATATGATGGTTTCCTGGCTGCCGGCATCGGCTGTAAGGATTCAGCCAGCGAAAACATCTGTCAGATTCAGGGGGATCGCGGCTATATCGTCATTCACAGCGCTTCTTCCATCTGCGCTGAAGCGGAAATCTGGATTCGTGGCGCAAAGGAACCGGAAATCATCAATCTGTGCGAGGGACATGGCGCCCATTATTTCGAAGTGCTGCATTTCAAACGGATGATGGAAAACCAGGATTGGGAAGGCTGCTGCCGGATGCTGGATTATTCCATGGAAGTGATGGAACTTGTCCATCAGGCACGGCTGGAAGCCGGGATTCGCTTTTCCGCAGATCAGAAATAAAAAAAGACGAAGAGGAGAAAGTCCTGCAATCCTTTTTCGGCACCTGCCCTGAGGGCTGTCTGCCGGTGGAGGATCTGACTTTCATGTCCTCTTCGTCTTTTAATTTTCACTCTCGATCTGCGCTACCGCATTTACAAGCGCTCGAACCTTATCTTCACTGACGCAGTCGTAATGGAAGGAATACTGCGGATCCATGGCGTAACTGACCTCAGCTGTCTGTGTTGTCGGATCTTTGACCCAGTGGCGGCATGAGGAATGAATCTGGCGCAGCCCGGTATCTCGGATCAGCGCTGCCGCGTTGCCGGCATGAATACCGCTGCCACCCAGAATTTCAATCTGATCACCATAGCGCTCCTGCAGTATTTTCAAAAGATCAGCGCCTTGGGAGGCGGTTGCTTTCTGACCACTGCTCAGCAAACGATCCGCACCCCATCGAATCAGCTGTTCCACACCGGCGCAGCCATCATCCAGACAGTCAAAAGCGCGATGAAACACAAATTCCTTGCCGAACTGATGAGCCAGATCAATCATCGCCCGGGTCTGACTTTCCTGAATTTGCCGTTGGGAGCTCAAAGCTCCGAAAGCGATACCGTCGGCGCCATTTTCCAGCAAAATGCGGGCATCCTGCAGCAGTACGTCAAATTCTTTTTCGCTGTAACAGAAACCTGCGCCCCGGCAGCGAACCATGGCGATGACCGGCAATCCGGTCCATTGTTTTGCCAGAATCAGGGTGGCTGGCGAAGGGGTCAGCCCACCCAGCGACAATGCGGAATTGAGCTCAATTCGCTGAGCTCCGCCCTGACTGGCAGCCAGCGCGTCTGTTGCGCTGCCGCAGCAGATCTCAACTTGAATTTTCATATCGGTTCCTCTCTTTTCTTCATGTCCTATTGTACAGGAAAAAAGAAAGACTGAAAACGATGGGTTTTCATTGCCGACGTTCAGCGCTTTCGTTACAATGAGAGTGAAACAGGAGGAGGAACCATGCAGGAAGATTTTGAAATGCTGGCGCTGGCAGTGATCAGCGAAATTCCCCGCGGGAAAGTTGCCAGCTACTCCCAGATTGCCGCTCTGATGGGCTATCCCCGTCATGCCCGCCATGTGGGCAAAGCCTGCGCTCACAGCCATATTTACGGTGAAGCTCCATGCCATCGCGTTGTCAGCAGTCAGGGAAGGCTCTGCCCGGGCTGGTCCCAGCAACGTCAGCTGCTGGAAGCGGAAGGCGTGACCTTCAAAGCCAATGGCTGCGTGGACATGAAACGAAATCAGTGGGAACAGCGCTGAAGGAAAGCGATATGAGATTCATCGGGATGCTTACACCTGAAAACGAACGATAAACAGGTCACCCACCGTCTCATCCGCAAATTCTTCAAGATATACAAGTTCGAATTCGGTGATATCCTGCGGAACTTCAAAAACGACCTGATAGACAACGGTTTCATCCGGATTCAGCTCAAAGGAATCAGGCATGACCTGTTCGTCCTGCAATCCGGTCAGCGGATTAGCAAAGTCGCTGTCCCCCTCACCCCACTGAATCTGATAGTCGGCAAGAAACATCGGCAGGGTTTCTCCAAACGTGTTGCGCTCCTCAATTGTGACACAAAGCAGCTGGTATCCCTCGCTTGCGCGATAGCCGTCTTTCTCTGTCAGCCGTTGTGGATCGGTGACGATGAAATCAAAGAAAACGTTACGCATGACGTTGTTCAGCTCGCCATAAAACAGACCTTCTTCCGTATCGTTTTGACGGGCAATGATCGTTTCGTGAGAGGAACGGGCGTCATCAGAACAACCGGTGTTCAGCAGCATCGCCAGGCACACCAGCACAGACAGCAGGATTTTCAATTGATTTTCCCCCTTTTCCCTGATCCGGAAGTCAGGGTCATGACGGCTCCGGATTCTTTCTATCTTTTATTGTAAGAGAACAGTCGGAAAATGACAATGACTTCAAGAATACAGATCAGAAAGAAACTGAAGAATACAGATCAGAAAGAAACAAAGAGATGGAATTATCTTTTTTGTATTATTTCTAATACTTTATAGCCATTTTTGTTCCATTCCGATTACTC
>CAJFOC010000010.1 GCA_904395815.1 uncultured Holdemania sp. | reverse complement strand
TTCATGAGGGACAGGGCTCCTTTTTTGGGTTTGTTTGGTGTCGTAACTTAACTATACCCGATGAAGGCTCTGTCCTTCTACTTTTTTCTTTCTTTTCCTCTTCTGTCCAATATGTATTGTAGCTCTACAAAACTGCCGGATAAGCCGACAGAATTTTCTTTCCCTTCTTTCAGGAAATGTGCTATACTGATTAGGTAAACGCAGGTGTAGTTTAATGGCAGAACTCAACCTTCCCAAGGTTGCTGCGGGAGTTCGATTCTCCTCACCTGCTCCATAGCGATTTGAGCCCTTAACAAAGGGCTTTTTTATTGCATAGCATGATTTTGGCATGATCCGCTTTGTCAGGACTGGCTTTGACCTGCGGCCCCATGACGCATTCTGATTCCAGACGCCGTTTTTTCCTCAGTCATTCACCCTGTCGGCCAGCTGCTGATAAACCGCCTTTGTCTGCTGCGGGTCATTAGCATTAACGATAAACAATCCCTCCCGGGTATAACAGAGAAGATAGGCCGGATGCAAAGATGCCAGATAGACTTCACAATCGCCATAGCGATCAAAGCGATAATGTCCTTTGGCATAGATTCCCGTATCCGTTCCATTGATACGGATCCCCTCGCCCAGATCTTCGCTCCACTCCACTTTTTCAATGGACTCCAGCGCCCATTCCCGCTCATAAAAAGGACTGTCCACCCGCAAAGTCGTCTTTGTCAAAGTCAGATCTGCCAGTTCATGACGCTGATCCAGATAATAAGGATAGCCGAAAACAGAACCGAAGAAAACCATCGCCGCAATCAGCAGCGACAGCATGAACCAGCGATAGCCCGGTTTGGCCGCATTGAAGATCATTTGCGCCCCATTAGGCCCCAAAACCAGGGTTCTGGGATCGGCAGGATTATCATATACCGCGCCAAGCAATCCCACACGCCACGTCTCATCCGGATCCTGAGCGCAGAAAGGTTCCTCGTGAAAGCGAAGCATCCGTTCTTTAAACCGGGAAAAAGACAACAGAGAAGACGCCGCCAGAATCAGCGCAGCCGCCGCGATGGCAAAACAGATCAGGCCCACCGTAAACTGCCAATCCAGCAGACACAGCCCCAGAAGGAAGACGGCATCGCCGCACCCCAGATACAGCAAAGCCATCCATCCGCTTTTCCGGCGCGCCCGGTTCAGTTTGACATTGAGATCCGCATCGGTCGTATACAGCGCATCAGGCAGACGCAAAATCCAACTACTGCCCACCCCCAGCATCAACATCATCAACACTGCGGACACCGCCAGAACCGGTTGCCTGTTCACAATTCCCCAACCCAGCAAAACACTATCCAGCGCCAACGGAATAACCAGAAGAATTCGACGAACGTTTCCCTTTTCCGCCAGAATCGCCAGCGGCGCGTCATGATGGATCGTGCTTTCTTCCTTGACAGACCATGAGTTCCGCTTTTTCAGCGCTTTTAGCTGCCGGCGATATTTTCTTAAAGCCAGATTCGCTCCGATCAACAGCGCTGCAAGCCAGATCATGTTTGAAACAAGACTCATGACCCCGGATAAAAACAACACCGGCAAAAGCAGAAGGGTGATCAGAAGGTAATTCCTGAGATTCTCCCGTTCAAATTTCCGGCAAAGTTCTCTGACCTCCCTGCTTGCATACGCAGAAACAGGAATGGAAACCAGAAACAGACATCCTTTTCGATATTTCGCATCGCTTTTGGACTGAAAATAGATCACCACTTCCACAAACAGCAGAATTCCCACTACAAGCCAGTTCACCGCCGTCACCTCTTTATCTTATCCGCAATCGGAAAACAACGCCTTCCGCACCGGTTCGACCTTTCTTCCTGCCGACTGTTTTTTATCTGCTTTTTCATTTCTACCTTTCTTGCGGCAGATGCCGGAAATCGCAATCCAGATCATGATCATTAATCACGCCGATTGCCTGCAGATAGGAGTACACGATCGTACTGCCGACGAACTTCATGCCGCGCCGTTTCAGATCCCGGGATACTTCATCGGACAGAGCGGAAGTTGCGGCCATCTCGCCGCTTTGCCGGATCACAGTCCGACCGCCGGTAAAATGCCAGATATAATCAGAAAAGCAACCGTATTGTTGCGCGATGTCCAGAAAAATCCTGGCATTGGTCACGGCCGCTTCGATTTTACGGCGATTTCGCACGATCGCCGGATTGTTCATCAGCGCTTCGATCTTGTCCTGATCGTAAGCTGCGATACGCCGCACGTCAAACTGATCGAAAGCCTGCCGGAACGCCTCTCTTTTTCTCAGAATACAGGACCAGGACAGACCGGCCTGAAACGATTCCAGCAGCAGCATTTCAAACAGATAGCTATCCTGAGTGCTGGGAACTCCCCATTCCTCATCATGATATTTCTGATACAGGACATCGTTATCCGGTACCCAGCGACACCGTTTTTCTGATTTTGCCATCTCCGCTTTCCTCCTCTTTCTTTTTTGTTCATTATATCATGCTTCGCTTTGAAAACTGACCGCGCTTCTCCTCTTATCGCTGAATGACTTCAGGCCTTCCCGCCGCGTTGATCCCGCCGTCATCTCATGGTGAATGAGTCATCTTTTATCTTCATTTTATTTCCTGCGTAAATCATTACATATTTTGATTTTACGCTTCTATTTTTTCGACAGAAATCGACAAAAAGCGACAATTCGAATCAAAATATTCATGATCTATCCAAAATTTGTCATCTTTTCTCTGTTCCTCTTTTCATTATCCGGGATTTTTTCTTAAAATGAAATAGGAACACGCAGTGAAGCATACAAAAGGGGGATTAAACTATGGTCAAACCGTTTCCGGGCACCTGTTCCAACTGCCCGCATCGCTTTGATTTTTACCATTGCATATATGCCAGCACAGAGGAGCTCATTCATCCCGATCAGCCCAATACCACCGGCAATCTGATCCTGCGTAATGAAGCGGCGGTCATTCTGAAGGAATGCGGGATATCCAACAAAGGCTTTCTGCTGCTGACAACCGCGCTGACCATCACCGCCAAAAATCCCAACGAGCTGAACAATCTGAAAAAGGGACTGTATCCCAAAGTGGCGCGGGAACATCAGACCACGGCCACCAGAGTGGAGCGGAATATCCGCAGCGCGATTGAGAAAGCCTGGACCACCTGTGATCCCGCCATCCTCAATTTTTATTTTGGCAATACGATCGATCCTCACAAAGGCAAGCCGACCAACCTGCAGTTTCTGGTCATACTGACCGAAGTCATTCAGCGGCGCTGCAATTATCCCTGCGTTCCACTGTAATCCTGGCATTTTCTCCCTTTTCCGCATTCAAAAAAGGCGCCCTGGCGGACGACCTCAAGCTTTCCTTCTGCCGTTATTCAATCACAAAACCGGCTTCCCGAATCGCGGTTTTGGCGGCATATACAATATCGTTGCCGCCTTCCACTACCACAATGCCGCTCTGAGGCACCACGCTGTATTCGACACGGGTTTCATCCAGGGCGCGCCGGATCCGATCAGCCTGATCCTCCGTTTTCATATCGCGGATAAAAAGTATCGTTTTCATCTGGACATCCTCCCTTCCGTCTGCTGCTATTATACCGATTTCAGATCGCTTTGCCAAGCGAAAACACCGGGGCAGATCAGTGAGCGGAAAGCCATGCGCAGATCTGCTGGGCCGCTGCTGAAATCCAGCCGCAGCGTTCTCTGTCGCTGGTCAGCCGCAGCATCCACTCTTTCTCATTGTTCCCGCTTTGAATCTGATCGATCAGCACGCGGGTTTCTTTTTTTCCTTCACGGCAATCCCGGCTCAGCGGATGGCTGTCGATCACTAACGCATGATCGGCCCGCTGCAAAGCGGCAGTCAGCTGATCCCGGTCCCACCCTTTGCGCAACGTCAGTTTCAGCCTCATGATGATCAGCGGATCAGAAGTAAAAACAATCCCATCATCGAACGCAATCTCGCATGGCGCAAAACGGTTCTCCAGCTGTTGAAAAAGACCGTCAGACAACTTTTTCGCACAGGTACCCGGCAACGTCACTTCCAGCCTGTCCAAATCCCGCGCCGCCAGTCCTTCCAGCGCAAAAAAGAGAATCGCGGCTTCCGGACTGAGCAGCAGCTGATGCGGAGAATCCGAACAGACCGGCGCGGAAAGCGTCGCCAGCGGCGGCAGACACCGGATCACCGTGATCCGACGGCGATGCAGCGCTTTCAGCCACCAGGACATCTGATCCAGCGGCGGAATCACTACGGCCAGATCCGCTCTTTTTCGCAAAACGACAGATGGCGGCTGAGCCTGAACGATCTGCCCCTGGATTCGTAACCAGAGCTGTTTTTTCCGACAGCTTCCCCACGCCAGCTGCGAAGCCGGCCCGGACAACAGCCGCAGCTGATCTGCCAGCTGCTGAAACCGGCGCGGCTGATCGGTCAGAATCAGAACTCTTGTGTTTCTCACGCGCCAATCCACGTCCCCTTTCCCGGGTTCATCAGTGATCCGACCCACACTCTCAGCTGATGCTGCCGGGCATACTCGATGCTCTGACGCTGCATGACCTGCGCACCCTGATCGATCAGTTCCAACAGCCGATCGTAATCGATTCTGTCAAACCGCTGCGCCTGCGGATCCTGTTTGGGATCCCGGTCATAGATTCCATCCACGTCGGTCACGATGTGCACTTCCTTCAGATTCAGCGCCGCCGCGATCAGCATTGCCGTATAGTCGCTGCCGCCGCGTCCCAAAGTAGTGATTTCCTGATCTTTCGTCATGCCCTGAAATCCCGGCACAATCACGCAATCCGCCTGCCGCAGCGTCTGGCGCAGCGTTTCCGTACGCACTTCCAACACCTGCGCCTGACCATAATGATCGTCGGTGATGATGCCCAGCTGCCGTGTGTTTAACGGTGCGCTGCAGATGCCGCAGTGACGGCAAAGAGAGTGCATTTTCAGCGTGCTGATCAGCTCTCCGACACTGATCAGCTGATCCTGCTGGCGTGCCGTCAACCCCTCGGCCAGCGACATCAGCGTATCTGTCGCATACGGGGCGGGATAGCGGCCCATGGCCGAAACTACCGCGATGACCTTGCGATCCGTACACAGCGACTTCAGAATCTGCACTACCCGGCTGCGGGCCTGCGGACTGCCCAGGGAAGATCCCCCGAATTTAATGACGCCGATTTCCATAGTCCAGCCCCCTTCCTCCACAATTCAGACTATGAAATTCATCGCCGCCAGACGGGGACAGACGCCCGAAAACAGAAAAAGCCTGTGTCTCTTTCGTCCAGAGAACATCAGGCTTCGCTGAAGTATTTTTATTCGGCCGCTTCCAGGGCAATCTGCATCATCCGGGTAAAGGAATTCTGTCGCTGCTGGGCGGTGGTCACTTCGCTGGTCACAAACGAATCGGAGATCGTAATCAGGCAGGCCGCATGCTTACCCAGCACCCGTGCGTTGTGAAACAGGGCAAAGCTCTCCATTTCCACTGCCAGGCACTGGTGATCGTCCACCAGCGAACGGATGTAGTCGTTGCCGCCCTCACGATAGAAGACGTCGCTGGAATGGATGCAGCCTACCGTCAGCGGGATTCCGAGTTTTTCCGCCGCCGCGATGAGCTTTCCGTTCAGCTCTGCCGACGGGAACGTCTTGTCCGCTTCATAACCGCTCTGCACCCGCGCATAGCTGGATTCACTGTAGGCGCTGTTGGCCAGCACCACGTCAAAGATTTTCAGATCCGGAGAATACGCACCGGCCGAACCGATGCGGATGATGTTTTCCACGCCGTACTGGCTGAACAGCTCATAGGAATAGATACCGATGCTCGGCATCCCCATGCCGCTGCCCATGACCGAAATCGTTTTTCCCTTGTAGGTTCCGGTATAGCCGAACATGTTGCGGACAGCATTGAACTGAACCGGATTTTCCAGAAATGTTTCAGCGATGAACTGAGCGCGCAGCGGATCGCCCGGCATCAGAACGGTTTTGGCAATCTGACCTTTTTCAGCACTGTTATGCGGTGTTGACATAAATGATTTCCTCCTCTTTTTCTCACAGATTTATTATACCATATTCCCCGCTGCCGACGCATCTTTCGCGTTGACAAACCGAAGGGGAGTTATTATCATCAGAATCAGATCTGAAGGAGGAGCATCATGAAAATCACCGTCTTTTCCGATTATGTCTGCCCTTTCTGTTATCTTGGCTCTATCGCGCTGAAAAAAGCCTGTGCCGGTCTGGATATCGACATCGAATTTCACCCGTATGAACTGCGCCGCCCACCGCAGCCCCCAGTGGATCCAATGCACGATCCGGTCCGGCTGAAGCGTTTTGACGAAGTGCTGCTGCCCATCGCCAGACAGTTGGATGTTGCGATGACGCTGCCATGGATTTCGCCCCATCCTTACAGCACGAATGCTTTTCAGGGCTATTACTTCGCCCAGCAGTACGGACTGGGAGAACGTTACAATCAGCTTGTTTTCGAGGCCTTTTACGTCCATCAGCAGGATATCGGCGAAATCGGGGTGCTGTGCACATTGATGCGCAAGCTGAATCTGGACGAAACCGCGTTTCAAACCGCATTGCAGCAGAAAACCTGGATGCCGCAGTTAGACCGACAGTTTCAGATCCGACAAGAGTTCAGGATTCAGGGCTGTCCTTCCTACCTGATCCACCAGCGCCAGGTCAGCGGCTATCACTCGCCCGAGCAGTTCCGTCAGCTGATCCTCGATGAAGCCGCCCGCACGATGACAGGCATGGCCTGCGGTGTGGATGGCTGCGGGACATCAGAACAATGAAAGAAAAAAAGCGCCGGATTCTGCCCCCTGTTCTGGCGGCCTGCGTTTTGCTGGGTGCGCTGCTGCTGAGCCAGGCGGCCGCCCTCCGCGTGCCGGTCAGTGCGCCCGAAATTCCCGTTTCTTCCCCCTCTTCCATCACGCTGACCGTACATTTCATCGATGTGGGACAGGCGGAAGCGATCCTGATTCAAAGCGGCCAGCAAGCCATGCTGATTGACGCCGGCAATGACGAGGATGCCGAACTGATCGTCGATTACCTGCGCCAACAGGGAATAACCCGGCTGAAATATGCCGTCGGCACCCATCCGCATGAAGATCATCTGGGCGCGCTGGACAGCGTGCTGACCCATTTTGAAGTGGAAACACTGCTGCTTTCCCGCCGGACGCTGAACGCCGGATATGTCCGGGATGTGCTTGAGGCGGCGGAAGAAACCGAAACACCGATCGGTTATCCTTCCGCCGGCGACACGCTGACGCTGGGAGAAGATCGCATCGAGGTACTGGCGCCGATCCGAGATGATTACGATGAAGTCAACAACGCTTCGCTGGTGCTGCGCTACACCCATGGCAGCCTGACGCTGCTGTTGTGCGCCGATATGCAGGCGGCAGCGGAACGGGATCTGCTCGACAGCGGCATCTCACTTCGCGCGGACGTGCTGAAAGTAGCCCATCATGGCAGCGACACCTCGTCCACCGCCGCTTTTCTGGCAGCGGTCGATCCGCAGGATGCCGTCATTTCCGTCGGCTCCGGCAACGACTACAGTCTGCCCTCCCCCACAGTGCTGAACCGGCTGCAGCAGATGCAAGTCACTGTCTGGCGTACCGATCAGCTGGGAACGATCCTGCTGGAATCCGATGGGGTTGACTATACTCTTCGCCATTAAAAAAAAGCGCTGAGTGCGCAGGAAACGAAATCAGATCCGTCTGTTTTTCCTGCCGCACCCGGCGCTTTTTATCTGTTCACAGCTTGCCGCCTTGTTTGGCGCCGCCGCGGTTTGCGCTGTACGACGCCAGAATATTAGTCGAATATGAGAAGATCATCTTCTCGCGCCGCCGCTGCCGGTCGATCGCCTGCGCCACCAGCCGGTCCATCAGTTCGGCAAAGCTGACCCCGCTGGCCTCCCACAGATAAAACGCCAGCGATCCGGGAATGGTGTTGATCTCATTGACATAGATCTCGCCGCTTTTCCCATCCATCATGAAGTCAATACGGCAGACCCCGCTGGCGCCCAGCGCCTTGAACGTCTCCACCGCCAGCTGCTGAATCCGAGCCGTCGTCTGATCGTCCAGCGGCGCCGGCACAATTCGCGCGGCACTGGCCATACCGCCCTTGCTGCCGGTCCCCTTCGCTGCGCCGGCATGATTTTGTACGCTGCCCTTGGCCGCGCCGGTGCCCAGATATTTATCGACATAGCTCAGCAGATCATCCTCATCATGCCGTCCTACTTCCTCCAGAACGCTGGCCTGACAGTCAAAACAGCTGCCCAGCACCGAACAGTTGATCTCACGCAGCTTAGGCACCATCCGTTCGATGACAATCTTGTTGTCATACTGACGCGCTTCCTCAATTCCGGCCACCAGCTCCTCATCGTTATGAGCGATGGTGATGCCGACCGAGGAGCCAAGACAGGCCGGTTTCAGCACGACCGGATAGCCCAGATCATGCACCCGATCCAGCACGTTCTGCTGCTGATCCGCAAACTCATGGCCATAAATCCAGAACCATGGACAAACCGGAAGCCCGCTGTTTTCCAGAATGTTCTTCATGATCGCCTTGTCCTGGCCTACTGCAGCGGCAATCACATCGCAGCCGGCATACGGAATCTTCAGCATTTCCAGATATCCCTGAATCGTCCCGTCTTCGCCATTGGTGCCATGCATCACCGGGATGATGACATCCAGCGTACCCAGGTCTTTCTTCCGCCAGCTTTTTTTCACCGGCTCCATGACCACCTGCTGGCCTTTTTTCACCAGAGTGATGTTCTCGGCTTTTTCCTTCAGCAGTTCCAGATCCTGAAACGGTTCGACGTCAAAGAACATCGGGGATGTGTAAAAATCCCGCTGTTTTGAAATATAAATCGGAACGATGTCATAACGTTGGGAGTCCATCGCCGCCATCGCCTGCAGTGCGGAAATGATGCTGACCTCATGTTCCACAGACTCTCCACCAAACAGAATACCTACACGAAGTTTCATTTTAACTCTCCTTTATCTGCGCTCCTTTCCGGTTTGATCCGGTATCGGACACGCTTGTTCAGTGATCCTGAAATCTCTGTCTATTATACCAGATTTTTTCCCGCCGGATCCTTGTATTTTATGAGTAAACATTATAATCTATAACTAAACCCAAGGAAAGGACATGATTATGATTCCCAAAGATATTCTCAACCGGATCCGACCCTGGTTATGGCTTTCCACATATACGGTATTGCTTTGTTTTGTTCTGCTTCATTTTCCTGAAATCTGGTCGGTGGTTTCACAGCTGCTGAGCCTGCTGACGCCGCTGTTTTATGCCATTGCCATTGCCTTTGTGCTCAATCAGCCGATGAAAGCGATTGAAGCGATGCTGAAAAAAGTGGCGCTGGCCAACCCGCTGCGGCGCAAAAAACGAAAAGAGGAACCCAAGGTTCGCGGAATCGCCATTTTTCTGACGTTGTTATTAGCGCTGGCCGTACTGTTTGTGCTGTCCAGCATCATTTTCCCGCAGCTGATTACTTCCATCGGACAGCTGATCAACAACTGCGTCGTGTATGCGACCAATATCGTAGCTAATGTCAATACGTTGCTGGAGCAGCTGCATCTGGACAACATCGAATGGGAAATTGATGCCGCCAAGCTGCAATCTACACTGGATCAGCTGGGCCTCAGCTATGAAAAACTGCTGCAGACCGCAACCGATGTGGTCGGCGGAACCGGTATGACCGTCATCAACAACCTCTCCGCACTGACCTCCGCGCTGTCCAACTGGGTCATGGGCTTCATGCTCAGTCTGTACCTGCTGTCCAGCAAGGAAAAATTCATCCGCCAGTGCAAGAAACTGATCGGCGCTCTGCTGCCGTTAAAAACGGCCAACCGGCTGCTGCTGATCGGCCAGCAGGCCAATCAGACTTTCTCCAGCTTCTTTTCCGGACAGTTGCTGGAAGCCTGCATACTGGCGCTGCTGTACTATATTTCGATGACACTGTTCAACATGCCTTACGCGATGCTGATCAGCACTGTTATCGGCGTCACCAGTATCGTTCCGATTTTTGGCGCCATGATCGGCATGGCCTTTGGCTGTATTCTGATCTTTGCCATCAATCCATGGATGTCGTTGTTTTTCATGGTCTTCTTTCAGATCGTTCAGCAATTTGAAAACAATCTGATCTATCCCCGGGTCGTTGGAAAATCTGTCGGCCTGCCCGGGATCTGGGTGCTGTTGTCCATCGTTGTCTGCGGCGGATTGTGGGGCTTGTTCGGCATGCTGATCGCCGTACCGCTGACTGCCGTTAGCTACACGCTGCTGAGCGATTGGGTCAACTCTATGATGAAGAAAAAACGACAGACGCTGGATGAGAACGGAATGCTGATTCTGAAAGAAGAGGAAGAAGAAGAAAATCAGCCGTCAGCAGAATGACAAAAATGACTGAATATTCAGTGAAACCTGCCCTGATCCAGGGCAGGTCAGAGTGTTGACAAACTACCTATTTTGAAAAATGAAAAACTTTAATAAACTCAAAGTGGGAAATAAATATCAAAATATGGGCAATTTTAGATATTAAATCCCTAAAACAGCTCTTTTTTAGGCTCTCTGTGGGGAATATAAAAGGCTGTATGACAAAGCCGATTTGA
>CAJFOC010000009.1 GCA_904395815.1 uncultured Holdemania sp. | reverse complement strand
TATCAAAGTGTGAAAGAAATGTGAAAAAATAGATTGACGCGCTTTTTCTTGAAGTGTAAAATGGAACTATCTTCTCAATGGGATGAGGGAGATCAATATTTAGGAGGAAAAGGAGTATGAAAAAATTACCCAAACTGCTGATCGCCGGTTTGACCGTATCTCTGGCTTTGGCTGGCTGCAGTAGCAGCGGCGGAACTTCCGGGGGATCGGGAGGTTCCGAAGTTGCTCAGGATGCCATTATCTACAGTGTCAACGGCGATCCGCAAAGCTTCAATCCGGACATGCGAACTGATGATTATGCTTATGCGATCAACCAGAATATTTACAACCGTCTTGTCAAGCTGAATGCCGAAGATCAGGTTATTCCGGATCTGGCGGAAAGCTGGGAGTTCTCCGACGATGGCATGACGCTGACATTCCACCTTAATGAAAATGCGATGTGGCATGATGGGGAGCCGGTTACTTCAGAAGATGTCAAGTGGACCTTTGACACCATTATGGAAAACAACTGGGCCAAATCGGACGCGCTGGCTACCGTCGATACGATTGATACGCCAGATGAGCATACGGTTGTCCTTAATCTGACGCAGCGGGATGTGTCAATTGTTGCCAAACTGGGATGGTACGCAACATTTATCATGCCGGAACATATCTGGAATAATCCGGATTATGCTGATTTTACTTCCAATCCAGCGACCTGGGATCCGATTGGATCGGGATCGTACAAGTTTGAAAACTATGAAGCTGGCGTAGCAACGACCCTGGTCAAGGTCGATGATTACTGGGGCGATGAAGCGACGGTAGAGCGGTTGATTTTCTCCATCGTACCGGACGCTACAACGGCGTATCAGTCGTTCCTGAACGGCGAAATTGATTATCTTGGCACTACAGTTCCAACTGCTAATAAACATGAACTGGATGATGATCCGAATTACAAGCATTTCCACTATCTGTCAATTAACCGGACGTATATTACTTTCAACATGTCGGAAGGCATCTTCACCGATGCGCGGCTGCGTCAGGCAGTAGCGATGGGTGTGGATCGTCAGGGCATTTATGACCGGGTTGCCAACGGTACCGGTGCGCTGGCGGAATACTTCATTTCTCCGGTATGGGAAGGCACCTATCTGGACACCCAGTACAGAATGCCGGATCGTGATGTGGAGGCGGCCAGAGCGCTGATCGAAGAAGCAGGCTATACGCTGCGTGACGACGGTTACTATTTCGATATGACGCTGGATATCTTTGAAAGCGGCAACTTCACCAACATCGCTCAGATCGTCCAGCAGAATCTGAAAGATATCGGAATTAACGTTACTCTGAACATCATGGAAATGGCGGCTTGGCAGGATAAGGTTCAGGTCAACCAGGACTTTGAGATGACGATGCTGGCAGGTTATCAGGGACCGGATGTTTCCGGTGTTGCCGGCCGAGTCGCTTCCTATGGCTCGACGAACATCGGTCTGTACAACAATCCGGAAATGGATGCGGCGCTGGAAGCAGCGGTTCAGACTGATGTAACCGAGGAACGGGCGGCTTACTACAGTGAAGTACAGCGTATTATGAGCGAAGATATGCCGATGATCTTCCTGTTTGAAAACGGCGACTGTCTGCCTGTATCGGTCAACCTGACAGGAACGCCGCGTGATGTTCCGGATCTGGCAGGCGCTTCCGAGTTCACTTACGCCATGTATCAGTAATCAGAAAGGCAGGTTTCTCCTGCCTTTTTGTATCGTGCTGAATTGAAAACGGCAACCAAGCTGACACAAAAGGGCTGATTCTGAAAAAACAGAAATCAGCCCTTTTGTGTGAGTACAAAGAAATCAGTTCTGTCCAGTTTCTTTTTCTGTCTGGATGCTCAGCCGCAATCCGCGTTGAGCGGATTCCTTACGGTAACGATGAAACTGAGTCAGAAAGAGAACCGGGAAAACAACCGCCGAAGCGGCGACAACACCCATCAATCCCATGACGACAGATTGATAAACGGTATCCATGGGGGAACGTTTCATTATCTTCTTCCTCCTTTTTTAAACTTTGCAGTGCTGATCGAACCAGTGAATCATGGCGTTAAGACGCTGAATGCGATGGCTTGGCTTGCCGAATACCGGCAGGCCGTGATGTTCGCCATGGAACAGCAGGAAGCGCGTCTCCACGCCATGCAGTTTCAGCGCATAGAACATCTGAATCGGCTCGGCGATCCAGCAGCGGTAATCCTGATCGGAATGAATGAACAGCGTCGGCGTTTTGACCCGGTCGGCGTATTTCAGCGGCGACTGTTCCCAGACCAGTCCGATATCGCTCCATGGCGTTGCCGCCTGATTGTCCATGTTGTAGGTGAAGCCGATATCGGTGCAGAGGAATTTGGTGACGTAGTTGGAAATCGATGCTTCCGGAATGGCAGCCTTGAAACGGTCGGTCTGGGTGATGATCCAGTTGGACATGTATCCGCCATAACTGCTGCCGGTAACGCCCAGACGGTCAGGATCCAGTTGCGGATACTGAGCCAGCACCGCGTCGGTAAACGTCATCAGATCCTGATAATCTTCCTTGCCGAAGCGCCCGCGGATATCGGCAAAGGCATTACCGCGGCCATCGGAACCGCGCGGGTTGCAGAAAAAGACGAAATAGCCGTTGGCGGCAAAGGTCTGCATCTCGTGGTTGATTACCGGACCGTAGGTTCCCTTCGGGCCGCCGTGAATTTCCAGAATTCCCGGATAGCGCTTCTGCGGATCAAAGTCTGCCGGCTTGATCACAAAGCCTTCATGACGGATGCCGTCGCTGGTGAAGGTGATTGTTTCAATCGGACTGAACTGCACTGTGCGATGGATTTCCGTATTGAAATCAGTCAGACGGGTTTCCTGTCCGTTTTCCAGCCGGTAGATTTCCTGCAGATGCTGATCGCGTAATCCGATCATCAGAATGCCGTTGTCGATGAAGTCAAAGTCTTCGATGCCGCCGCGGCATTCCGAGAGCGTCTGCAGCGTGCCGTTTTCATCGAAGCATTTCAGACAGCCGTTGTTTTCTTCCACGCAGCTGAAAACGATCTGACCCTCGTGTTCCCGGACGGCGGTGCCGAACTGCTGGATGCAGTCGGAACCCAGCGAGGCGCCATAGGTGTTGTCGTAATGAACGATCTTGCGCCGGCTGCCGTCCTGTCCGATTTCAAACAGCGTCGCATGCTGATGATAACCATACTCCTTGAAATCGCTCAGTGCGGCGATGATCTTGTCATGAACGTAGAAAGCCCAGCTTACGCTGACCTCATGATCTGCAATTAATACCTGCGTCTGTTTTGTGCGGCAGTCAAACTGACGCAGCGAGGAAGGAATTTCCCGGACAGAGTGCAGCGGATTGCTGATGTAGAGTACTTTGTCATCCCGGATGTGGGCGATCGATGCGTTGGCATCGGCGTCGGAAACCGGCTCCGCTTTCATCGTGTCCAGATCCAGAAGGTACAGCCGTGTGCGCTGCGCGTTGGTGATGCCCTGACCATTAGCCCAGAAAGGAATTTCATCAAACCATTCGAAATCCTTGTGGCTGTCCTGCATTTCCCTGAGTTTTTTGCGGTCCTGTTCGGTTTCGCATTCAAAGAAATTGGCGCCATCGGTGCGATAGGCTACCGAAAGCATCAGCTGGTGATCGTTGATTTTTTCCACATTGCCGACCGGCATGTTGAGGCGAAACCATTCGGTGGCCTCTCCTCCCCGCAGGCTGAGCTTGTAGAATACGGTCCAGCTTTCGCCTTCACTGATTTTGGCCTGCAGCTGCTGATCCCGGCAGCCGGTGAAAACGATGGTGTTTTCATCCCACCAGAATCCCTTTTTTTCCTGGTTGCCGCTGGTCAGCTGGCGGGTTTTGCCGCTTTCCACTTCCATCAGCCAGAGGTTACCCGGATAGCTGTCGGTTTCCAGCGATCCGCGGATGACGGTAAACAGGGCATGCTTTTTGTCCGGCGAGACTTTCAGCGAGCCCAGATACCGATAATCAATAAAATCTTCGATTCTAACCCGTTTCATCATATTCCTCCAATCTGATTCCTATTGTAACACAGCGCAGAGGGCATTGCTACTTGCCCGCTGCGTCAGGAAAGCAGCGCTCAGAGGAAAAAAAGAGAAAGAACGGATTTTATTCTTCTGTGGTTCCGTGCAGTTTCTTGTATTATAATGAAACCGTATCCATCCGAGGGGGATTGAGTATGGATTTTTACACCAATAATTATGACCTTCTGACTGCCAGCGAGCGGGATCTGCTGCATTATATTCTCGACCATCCGGATCAGATTCAGAAAATGACCTGCCGCAGGCTTGCGGATCTGTGCGGCGTATCGAAAACGATGGTTATCAACATGTCGCAGAAACTGGGGTTTGAGGGATACAATGATCTGCGCTTTTACTTGAAAAACCAGTCCAAACTCTCCACTCAGGTAGAGAGCGTGGAAACGGTGGAATCGGAAATCATCAGCGATATTTCCAAGACAATGCGGCTGAACAAGCCGGAGGTGATGAGAAATGCGGCGCATCAGATCGTCAATGCAAAATGCATGTATGTGGTATCACGGGGAACTTCAAAGGCTGTCGGCAGCTATTTTTCTCATCTGCTGCTGACGTTGAATGTAAAATGTATTAATATTCCGGACTACAATCTTCTGAATATCATTGCCTGTCAGATGACACATGAGGAAATTATGGTCGCTATTTCCTTGTCCGGACGAACGCCGATTATTGTGGAAACAGCCAAAACAGTTAAAGCCTATGGCAACACGTTATTTACGCTGACAGCGTTTGCCAATTGTCCGCTGACCCAGTACAGCGATGTGCCGCTGTATTGTTCTTCCAGTACTACCGATACGAAAGTCAACGATGTGGTAACCCGGATCGGCATGTTTGCGGTCGTTGATTTGCTGATCTACTATATACGTCGGGAACTGGCTGTTCAGCAGGCTTCGGCAGACAAAAATGACCTGGGTCAGAAACGGTGACCAGGGTCACTAAGTCTTATGGAAATCGGCAGTCCAGGCTTTGAAATCGCTTACGAAAACTGATACTCTGGTATCAGGAGGAAGTGTTATGAAAAAGTACAGTGAACAAATTCAACGCTTCGGCCGATCGTTGTTGCTGCCTATCGGCGTCATGGCTCCGGTAGGATTGCTGCTGGGCGTATCGGCCGCCTTTACTCAGTCGTACATGATCGAACTGCTTCCCTTCCTGGGGAATCCGATTCTCAAGCTGATCTTTGACAGCATTCGGCAGATATCCGATCTGATCTTCGGCAACATTCCGATTATGTTCGCCATGGGAGTTGCCTATGGTATGGCGCGCCGTGAAAAGGGAATCGCGGTTTTCTCTTCCGTCATGGCCTATCTTGTGCTTCTGATTACGATGAAAATCTGGCTGAGCGCTTCCGGACAGCTGGTTACCGAGGGGAATATTGCGGTAGCTGGGCAGGCCTCGGTATTGGGAATTCAGACGCTGAACGTCAATGTTCTGGGCGGAATCATTGCCGGTCTTGTGGCAGCCTGGGCGGCGGATAAATTCTATAATCTTGAGCTTCCGCTGGCATTTGCCTTCTTCTCCGGCAAGAAATCCGTACCATTGATTTCCATGGGGGTAACCATCGTCATCGGATTGATTCTGCCGTTTTTCTGGCAGTATTTCATCGCTTTCTGCAGCAGCCTTTCCGGCCTGCTTCTGCACAAAATTCTTGGTCCGGTGCTTTCCGGCTTTGTCAATCGAATGATGATTCCATTTGGCCTGCATCATGTCTGGAATGCAATGCTGCGTTTCACTGAAGCGGGCGGCACCTATATTATCAATGGCGAAACCTATATTGGCTATCTGGATGCGATGAATGAAATTCTGTTCAATCTGGGTCCGGATAGTGAATACTGGTCGCTGATGCCGGAACTGACCCGTTTCGGAGCACAGAATCAGATGGTCAGAACCATGTTTATCTTCCCGGCGATCGGCTTGGCCATGTACAAAACTGCCTATCCGGAAAATAAGGCACTTGCCAAATCACTGATTCTGACATCGGTACTGACGGCAATATTGGGTAATGTTACCGAGCCGCTGGAATTTACCTTCCTGTTTATCGCGCCGGGGCTGTATGTCATTTATGCACTGTTAAGCACCGTTGGATCTCTGG
Organism: uncultured Holdemania sp.; assembly: GCA_904395815.1. Taxonomy (GTDB): domain Bacteria; phylum Bacillota_I; class Bacilli_A; order Erysipelotrichales; family Erysipelotrichaceae; genus Holdemania. The sequence continues at coordinate 89,431 of CAJFOC010000009.1, read as the reverse complement.
CTTTGTACTTCATGGGAACGGCAGTCGGCTATATTCGAGGAACCGTATTTGATTTCATCATTTTCGGTGTGATGATGAAAAACTCTCATTGGATTAACATCGTCATTGTGGGTGCTGTCAGCTTTGTTGTCTATTATTTCCTGTTCAAATGGTGGATTGTTAAGTTTGACGTCAAGACGCCGGGACGTGAAGATGAGCCGTCTGCGGATAACGTTCTGATTCGTGAGAAGCGCTACGATGAAATCGCTAAAATCGTGATCGAAGCGCTGGGAGGCCCATCCAATATCGGAACGGTGGAAAACTGCATTACCCGGCTTCGTGTCGATATTCATGATAATAAGAAAATCGATCGGGAATTGCTGAAGAAATCCGGCTGCTCGGGTATCTTTTTCCCGACAACCAAACACATTCATATTGTTTTTGGTCCGCTGGTAGAATTTGTGCGCAATGCGGTAGATGACCAACTCGGGAGGCAAGGATGAGAAAACCTCAGATAATAACGATTTCCGGTGCCGGCAGTTGTCGGACACCGGCTCTGATCGGGACGCTGATGCAGATGAAAGAACGGTTTCCAGTGCGCAGAATCATTTTCATGGATAAAGATCTTTCCCGTTTTCATAAGATTGAAGATTATTGCCGGTTACTGCTGAAAACCTATTCCCCTCAGACGGAGATCATCGTCACTGATGATCTGGATCAGGCTTATTCTCATTGTGATTTTGTCTTTTGTCAGATGCGTGTGGGACAAAGCCGCATGCGCTCTCTGGATGAAAAAATACCGCTGAAATATGGCCTGGTCGGGCAGGAAACGTGCGGCCCGGGAGGTTTTGCCTACGGGATGCGTTCCATCGGCGGAATGAAGGAAATGGTAGATTGTGTTCGCCGTCATTCGGATCAGACCTGGATTCTGAATTATACCAATCCAGCGGCGATTGTCGGGCTGGCGCTGGATCGTCTGTATCCTGAGGATCAGCGGATTATCAACATGTGCGATCAGCCATATTCGATGATGGTGAGCTTCGCCAAGATTCTCAATGTGGATCCGAAAAAGCTCCGGGCCCGCTACTTTGGCCTGAATCATTTCGGTTGGTTTACTGACCTGTACGATACCCAGGGAAATCAGTATTTTGATCAACTGCGCGATTATCTGAAAAATCATGATTTCCGCCCGTACAATGCGGAACAGAGGACAAAATCATGGCTGGATACCTATCTGCGCGTTAACCGGATGTTGAATTGCGTGCCGGAGTATATCCCGACAACTTATCTTCAGTATTATTTTTACAGTGAGGAAATTGTCAGGGAGAGCGATCCGCATTTTACCCGAGCGGATGAAACGATGCAGACCCGGGAAAAAGAAGTGTGGGATCTGTGTGCCAAAGCAGTCGGAAGGGAAGAACTGGGCGATCTGCCGGTGCTGACTTCACCGGTATTTGGTTCCATGATGGTTGAGGTTGCTGAATCGATTGCCTACGATTTGAATCAGGAGTTCATCGTCATGACGCGTAACCGAGGATTGATTGATAATTTTCCATCTGACGCTGTTGTGGAGGTTGCCGGTACTTTGGGTTCTCAGGGGGTAAAAGGCATCCCTTATGGTTCTATCAAACCGTTTTACAAAGGTTTGATGGAGAATCAATACGCTTATGAGGAATTGACCTGTCAGGCGTGGATGGAAAGAGATTATACCAAGGCTTTGCAGGCCCTGGCACTGAATCGGACTGTCAACGATTTTGACAAGGCCAGAGCTGTGCTGGACGACTTGATGGAGGCAAACAAGGAATACTGGACTTTAGAAAAGAGGGATGGATCATGTATCTGAAATCATCGCAGGTGTATTTTCCAAATCAGATCAGAAAAAGCGGATATTTAAGAATCGAGGGCAGTCAGATTGCCGGCTTCAGCACGGAGGTGCCTGCTAATGCGGAGGTGGTCGATTATGGAGACCATCTGATTATCCCGGGATTTATTGATCAGCATATTCATGGCTGGGCGACAGGCAGTTTCAACCATGACAAATCGGTTCATTCGCTGAAGGAAATGAAAAGAACTTTGCCTTTGGAAGGAGTGACCAGCTTTCTGGCTACTTCCGGTGCTGAACCGATAGAAGATCTGCTGGAAGGAATTCATAACGCTTCGCAGGTTGTCGATACGCAGAAGGATGATGGAGCGACGCTGCTGGGAGTTCATCTGGAAGGGCCGTTTATCAATCGCGAATACAAAGGAATGCAGCGGGAGGAATGCTGTATCGATCCGTCGCTGGATATTATGAGGCAGTTTCTAGACGCACAGGCTCATCCGGGAATCATCCGTCTGATGACCATTGCACCGGAATTGCCGGGGGCTCGGGAACTGATTGAGCTTTGTCATCAGCAGGGAATTCAGCTTAATATCGGACACAGCGCAGCAACGTTTGACTGCATCCGGGATCTGAAGGAATATGGACTTGGTGGCGTAACGCATATGTTCAGTGGGATGCGCGGTTTTCATCATCGTGAACCAGGGGTTGTTGGTGCGGCGCTGTTCTTTGATGATCTGAACTGTGAGTTTGCAAAACAGACCGGCATGACCGTTCGCCCGGAAGCGGTAGCGATGGCATGGAAGATGAAAAGCAAGGATAAAATCATCATGACAACGGATTGCGGAGGCATTGCACTGACACGCAAACCCAAGTATCATTATATTCGGAAACAGACCTTCATTCCGGATGGAGATGGTATTATCCTGAAAGGGGATGACGGCAGTGTGCAGCGTATTGCGCTGAACGATGTTGCCGGAGTGCGCAAGCTGGAAATGGGATATATTGAATCAATCCGGAATCTGATTGCCAATGTACATCCTTCAGTTCATGAGATTATTAAGGTAACGGCGGAAAATCCGGCGCGATATATTGGAGTCAGTGATCGCAAGGGTTCCCTGGAGACAGGAAAAGATGCCGATATTCTGGTAGTCAATCATAATTTTGAACTTCAGGCTGTGTATTGCATGGGGAAAAAGGTCGTGATGGAGGCATAGGCTATGTTGAAAAATCTGTTCAAACCGAAACCTGTTGACTTTGCCGCTCCGTTTCAGGGACGGCTGATGACGCTGCAGGAAGTGCCGGATCCGGTGTTTTCCAGTGGCAGCATGGGAGATGGCTTCGCGATTGAGATGACCGGGGGGCGGGTTCTTTCTCCGGTCAGCGGAAAAATCACCGCGCTGTTTCCTACCGGCCATGCGATTGGAATTAAGTCACAGGACCGCAATGAATATCTGCTGCATCTGGGACTGGATACGGTTCATTTCCATGGTCAGGGATTTCATATTGCCGTGACAGCGGAACAGCAGGTGAAGCAGGGAGATTTGCTGGCGGAAGTGGATCTGGAGTTTTTCCGGCAGCAAGGGATTTCCATGGTCAGTCCCATTCTTGTTGTCAATGCCAACAGCCGTCGTATCCGACTGCTGAAGGAAGGAACCGTTCAACTGCAGGAAAACGGGTTCCTGGCGATTACGCCATGAAAGCATTGCGGGTAACGGAAGTTCTGCGGCAGGTTCGCGAGCCTGTGGAGAAACATCGCTGGACTCTGATGAAATATTGTCTGGCGGCAGCGATACTCTGTTCATTGATTTCTCTGGGCTTTCAGCAGTTGGGCAACCGTCAGATACCATTGATACTGACATTGCTGATCAATCTGATTCTGTCCTTTGCGCTGAATCGGATGATGCTGAAGGCACTGGATGGCAAGCCTTATGGTTTGCGTGAAATCAGGGAACTGAAGAATCAAACTCGAACGTTGGTTTTGATCACGATACTGGAAGTAACGGTAATCCTGCTGGGAACGGCTCTGGTTTTGTTCTGGCTGCGCTGGACAGGTCTGGCAGTGATGGTACCGGCTGTGGCACTGCTGGGAATTGTCATTTTGAACTGTCTTCAGCATCTGACATTATTCATTCTTGCGGAACATCCGCAGCGTGTGTCTGGCGCACTGCGCCAGGCAGCGCTGGCGGTGTTGCGGGGTCGGCGGATGATTCCGTCGCTGTTGATGAAAACGATAATTCTGATGCTGGCTGGCAGCGTGCTGGTCACTCTGGTCAATGTGTTTGTTTATGCTCCGCAGATCGATGCAGCGCTGAAATCGGCAGCAGTGGTGACAGATCAGCTGTTAGTTCCGTTTTTTTCCACCTCATTCAGTTATCTGATTCAAAGTATCGGCATGCAGCTGGTTGTCAGTTACATTACCATTGTCTGTGGGATGACGTGCGGGGTATATTACCGTCGCTGCTGCTGAAGACAAGCATCTCTGTTCTCTGATAGGCCTCAGGGAGCGGAGATGTTTTTTTACTAGGAAAACGACGCGGAAATCATTATAATAAAGAGAGAAGAAACGGGGGAGTTCACTTTGATTCTGATACGAAAAGGAACGATTCATAACGGTTTGGGTCAGGTATTAAAACAGACCGATCTTTTGATCGATCATGGTCAGATCATCCGGATCGGCAAGGATCTGACGGCGAAGGAGGCCACGGTGATCGAGGCGGAAGGAAAGTGCGTCATGCCGGGTTTCATCGACCCGATGAGCAGCTGGGGAACCTCTGCCGGACGCGGCCAGAAAGCGGATAACGAGGAAAACAGCGATCCGCTGACGCCGCAGCTGGATTCGATGGATGCGTTTGATCCGCAAAGCATGATGTATCAGCAGCTGTGGGAATACGGTATCACCGCCGCGGCAGTGCTGCCGGGGGATAAAAACATCCTGGGAGGTACCGGTTCGGTCTGGAAGAGCTGGGGACGCGATCCGAAAACGATGTGCGTCGCGGAAAAAGCGGTGATGCGGGGATCGGCCAAGGCTGCGGTCAAAAAAACGTATGGATCGCGCAACGTCGCGCCCATGACCCGCATGGGCCTGTTTTCCGCTTTGCGTCAGATGGTTGCGCAATGTGAGTCCAAAGAGGAAAAAGAGGCCAGAGATCCGAAAGTGCTGGCGATGAAGCCGGTTCTGGCAGGAGAGCTGCCGTTATTGATGAGCTGTGACAAGGCGATGGATGTGCGCAACGTCGAGCGGGCGCTGGGCGAACATCCGGTGCGGCTGATCGTGGCGGATTGTTATGAGCTGGAGGGGCTTCCGTCCGGCTTGCAGCATGGTCTGATCCTGGGCGATCTGACTGATGGTTTCAATGAGCGGAATCTTCAGCTGGATTACGGTCAGCTGTTTGAGAGAATCCGGCAGGGACAGCCGGTGGCACTGAGCGCTTTTGGCGACAACAGTTCGCCAGGCCGGGAAATTCTGCTGTGGAACGCGCATGGCCTGCTGCGGCAGGCCCGGCGGCTGAAGGCCGGCATCGATGCGGAACAGGTGCTGCAGATGATGACATCCATTCCGGCCCGGCTGCTGCAGGTTTCCGATCGGATCGGAGCGCTGCGGGAAGGAATGGACGCGGATGTGGTCATCTGGAGCGACCATCCGCTGATGACTTTTGACGCTCATCCGGAAGCCGTCATCATCTCCGGTGAAAGAGTAAAAGGAGGAGAAGCGCGATGAAAAAGCTGATTACAGGCGCTCAGGTCATCACGATGGGGCCGCAGGGAACGCTAAAGGGCAACATTCTGATCGAAGACGGCAAGATTGTCCGAATCGAGGCCGATCTGCAGGACGCGCAGGCGGAGGTTATCGATGCGCAGGGACTGATCGCCATTCCGGGAATTGTCGATGCGCATAGTCATATCGGCGGTTTTGATCTTGCCGCCGGAACTCAGGATGTGAATGAAATGGTCAATAACATCACCGCCGAAGTCGAAGTGATCGATGGCCTGGATCCGCATTCGCCTTCCTTTCATCAGGCGCTGGCGGCCGGAATTACCTGCAGCGCGATTGCGCCGGGCAGCGGCAACGTGATCGGTGGGCTTGTCTGCGCAGTCAAAAGCGCCGGTCAGGGTACCATTGAATCGATGTGCATCAAGCGCGACGTGGCGCTGAAGGCGGCGATGGGCGGCAATCCGAAGGGCGTTTACGGCAAGCGGAATCAGATGCCGATGACGCGGATGGGCGTGGCAGCGGTGCTGCGGCAGTATTTCTGCGACGTTCAGGATTATATGAAACAACAGGAAGAGGCGCAGGGAGATCCGAAGAAGATGCCGAAAAAGGATGTCCGGCTGGAAAACGGAGCCCGCGTACTCCGTCATCAGATGCCGGTCAAAATGCACTGTACGCAGTTTGACATGATCACCGTCATCGAACTGGCCCGGCAGTTCGGCTTTGATTTTACGCTGGATCATGCCTGGGGAGCGTCGGATTATCTGGACGAGATCGTACAGGCCGGCTGTCCGGTGATTTTCGGCCCGATCGGGGTGGCCAAGGGATTTGGCGAATCAGTCAAGGTCGATATCGAAAGCGTGGCGCAGCTGAATCGGCGCGGAGTGCTGTGCGCGATCATGACGGATGGTCCGGTCTATCAACCATGGCTGATCGTGGAACAGGCCGGGGAAGCGGTCCGGTATGGAACTTCGCATGAGGATGCGCTGCGGATGCTGACGATCAATCCGGCGAAGATCATCGGCTGCGACGATCGGATCGGTTCGCTGGAGCCGGGCAAGGATGCGGATATCGCACTGTTTGACGGCATGCCGGCGCTGGATCCGTCGGCGGTGGTTCGCAAGACGATGGTCAATGGCGAAGTTGTGTACGAAGGCTGATCCGGGATTGCCAGCAGAACAGGACTGAGTCATAAAAAAACAGCGTGCTGCTGGAAACGGAACGGATCCGGTTTGGGCAGCACGCTTTGTTGTTCACTTTGCGGAAAGGATAAAGAGAAGTTATGAAAGAATACACCGTGGCAGCGATCCGCTGTAACAGTTACAGCACACAGGAGGTTTCTTTTTGTGTCTGTCAGCTGCTAGAGCGGATCGGGGCCGATTCGCTGTTGAAGCCGGGAATGCGGGTGCTGGTCAAGCCCAATCTGCTTTCGGCCAAAACGCCGGACCAGCAGACGACGACGCATCCGGAGGTGGTGCGGGCGGTTGTCCGCTATCTGAAAGAGCGGGGATGTCAGGTGATGATTGCCGACAGTCCGGCCGGGGTGATGACGCCCACATCGCTTCAGCGGGTGTTTCAGTGTACCGGCATGAGACAGCTGGCACGTCAGGAAAAGGTCGTGCTGAACGAATCGGCGCAAAGCGTCGCCGGACCGCTTATCGATGGGGTTGCAGTGCCGGTGATGGCTTGCGCGCAGCAGGCGGATCTGATCGTGGATTGCGCCAAGCTGAAAAGCCACAGCTATACCGTATATACCGGAGCGGTGAAAAACTGCTTCGGTATGATTCCGGGTCTATTTAAGGCGCAGATGCATGCCCGGTATCCGAAACGGGAACGGTTCTGCCGCTTTCTGGCTCAATGGGCAGCTCACATCGCACCGCAGATCTGTCTGATCGATGCGGTGGAGGGAATGCAGGGAGAAGGCCCCAGCGGCGGCGAACGCTTTGACGGGAAGCGGTTATTGGCCAGCCGCAATCCGTTTGCGCTGGATTATGGAATGCTGAAGCTGCTGCAGATCGATCCGCAACGCACACCGGTACACCGGCAGGCAGTCCGTCTGGGACTGATCGATGCGAGCCAGTGCCATCTGGTGGGCCTTGGCGAGTCATGGCAGGCGCTGGAACTGCAGGGATTTCGCCTGCCGGTATCCGCAGCCGGAGTTTTGAAACTGATTCCTTCTTTCCGTCAGCTGTGGCAGCGGTGGCACAGACCATGGCCGCAGATCAGCGAACGGTGCGTGGGTTGCGGGGAGTGTGTCCGTGACTGTCCCCGTCAGGCTATCGTTCTTCAGCACAGCCGTGCGCAGATTGACCTCCGTCAGTGCATTCGCTGTTATTGCTGTCAGGAGGTCTGTCCGGTTCATGCGGTGGTATTGAAGCGATGACGGAGCGCCATCGTGAGAAATTGTTCTTTTTGTGAGCGTAAACCTTACAAAAAACTTAATTGTTGGTGAACTGTGACCGGCGGCTGGAAAAAAACTGTTATAATAAAGGCCGAGGAGAGAGGGTCATGAATCAGAGAAATTTGATGAAGAATCTGATCAGGACAGTGGTTGCGCTGCTGATTTTGCTGGCGACGCTGCTGGCGGTCCTGTTTGTGATCGATATGCAGAAGCCGCAGGATGGTGAGGTACAGATTATTCCCAGCGCGCAGCCGACGCCGCAGCCGACACCGCTGGTTCAGACGGCCAATCTGCTGATGGGCGGCGACGCGCTTCTGCATGGGGCAGTGTATACGGATGCCCGGGATGAGGAAGGAAATTATGATTTCACCGAAATGATGAGTTCGCTGCAGCGGGTAACGCCGCAATATGAGCTGAAATATTACAACCAGGAGACCATTCTGGGCGGAACGGAGCTGGGGTTGTCCACCTATCCGCGCTTCAATTCGCCGCAGGAATTCGGCGATGCGATGGTGGGACTGGGATTCAATCTCGTTTCGCTGGCCAACAATCATACGCTGGATCGGGGGGAAGAGGCGGTGCTGGCTTCGCTGGATTACTGGGAGCAGCAGCCGGTGATGACCGCCGGTTCCTACCGCAGCGCCCAGCAAAAAGAGGAAGTGCAGATCGGCGAGGTCAACGGGATTACCTATACGCTATTGTCCTACACGTACGGGACTAACGGTATTCCTGTTCCGCAGGGAAAGGAATACCTGGTCAACGTCTACACGGAACAGATGCTGCGGGAAGACATCAGCCGGGCGCGCGAACAGGTGGACGTGCTGATCGTGGCGATGCACTGGGGAACAGAATATACGTTTGAGCCGACTCAGCAGCAGCGCCAGACGGCGCAGTTATTGGCGGATCTGGGCGTGGATATCATTATCGGCTCTCATCCCCATGTCGTTCAGCCGATCGACTGGATCGACGATACGCTGGTCGTCTATTCGCTGGGCAATCTGATTTCCGCGCAGGATGGCATTGAGAAGCGGGTTGGTCTGTTGGCGGGAGTGACGATCACCAAAACGACGCTGGAGGGGGAAAGCGTGGTGACGCTGAGCGATGTGCGGGCGGATCTGGTGTTTACTCATTACGATTCAGGCTATCGCAATTTCAAACTGAAATTCTTTGATGAAATCCAGGAAAACGAACTGGACGATATCTGGGGTGTCTATGCGGAATATGGCAAGATTGTTACCTCCGGCAGCGCAGAAGTGGATCTGGGCGGATTGTAGCAGACAATTCTGGTGACGAAAAAAGAAGAGAATGGCATCGCAGGGTTCCGTTCTCTTCTTTTTTAGTGGATATCAGGCTTTGGAGCGTCGGGGCTGCTGGGGAACGATCCAGCCTCTTCTTTGCAGGAAAGGACTCAGCATTCGGAAAAAGAATACCAGCAGAATCACTTCCAGCGGCAGCAGCAGCGTATTTTTGATCAGGCTCTGAAAGAAATAGTACAGATAGCCATGCGAGTAAAGCAGATAGCTCCACAAGGAGCCCATCAGAACGTTGACTCCCAGATTGATGATTAGCCGGGACAGAATCAAGCGCCAGACTGTGATCCGGGTATGAAACAGAAACAGTCCGAAAACCAGCGCGCCAGCCATGCTGGACAGCGTGTAGCCGGGAAAAAACGGCCCGTTGGGGGCAATGGCAAATTCGATCAGATCACCGATGCCGCCGCACAGAACGCCGACGACAGGTCCGCAGACCGCACACTGAACGGCGGTGATCAGGTAGGTAAAATAGATGTAGAGCTGATCGCCGACCGGGATGCGGAAAGAAGCGACGGCCATTTTCAGCGCCATGCACAGGGCAGCCAGCGTCAGAATGCGCAGATTGCGGGTCTGGGCCCAGGCCAGCTTCCAATAGGCGGCAGAAAACGGATGAGAAAAGAGCGTTTTGGATTGCGTCATAAGAAAAACCTCCTCTTTTCCCTCTGACTTGGATAAGAAAAGAGAAGGCACGGACAGCCCTCGATTTTCAGGTCAGCGGGATGCGGATCCTGCACCGCAAGAAATTCTTTTCGTTCTTCTGACAACTCCCCGTTCAGAAAACACTTAACGCGCAGGAACCTACTCTGTACACAGCGAATATACGCCCTTTGGGCCGGCCTGTCAAGGTTGAATCATTGACTTTCAAAGGGCAGCCTTTATAATTAAGACGCAGGAAAAGAAAAGGGGGAAGGTCCATGATCAACTGGATTGCCGCGCTGCAGCAGCTTTCGTCGCTGCAGAGGATGAAAGAGGGCGGCATTACGACCGTGCGGGTGGGCAGCGAGCGGTGTTCCTGGCGGGTGGCAGCCCGGTTTGACGATGAGGAGATAGAACAGCTGCGGCAGCGCTGCGGTGAGCTGGGAATGCGCTGGGAGCTGGTGGTCAACCGTCCGATTGAGGAAGAAGATCTGCCCTGGCTGGACAAGCTGATGAGCCAGCTTTGCCTCTGGCGGCCGGATGGGATTGTCTTTCATGATCCGGCGGTTCTGCTCAGTGCGCGGCAGGCTGGGCTGGACAGCGAGCTGATTTTTGTTTCCGATACGCTGATGACCAACGCCTGGGATGTGCGCAGAATGCGGGAAGCCGGCTGCGACCGGGTGGCGTTGTCCACGGAAATCACGCTGCAGGAAATCATGGACATTGCCGCGCAGAATGACGCCGGGCATCTGGAACTGCAGGTTCATGGGGCGCAGGTGTGCGCGGTATCCCGGCGGCCGTTAATCAGCAGCTATCTGCAGCTGCGCGGCCGGACGCTTACCGATCTTCATCAGCGGCGGGATTTGCGGATTGTGGAACAGACGCGGCAGGAAGCGATGCCGATTCTGGAAGAGGAGGAAGGGACCGCGGTGTATGCGCCCTGGATATTGAATTCGCTGCCGCAGATCGCCTCGATCGTGCAGGCGGGTTTTGGTCATCTGTTTCTGGAGGGGATCTTTGGCAGCGACCAGGAGGTGCTGCTGGCCCGTGCGGCGATGGCGGAGGTGCTGGCGGGGGCTGAAGCGCAAACCGTCCTATGCCGGCTTCGCGAAAAAACCGGTCTGCCTTATGGCAACGGGTATTATGATCGGAAAACCAGTCTGACCAAGGAGGAAGGGCGATGAGTGAAAAAATCGAACTGCTGGCGCCGGCCGGAGATCTGACACGGCTGAAGACGGCCATCCGGTATGGCGCTGACGCGGTGTATCTGGGCGGCAAGCGATTTTCGCTGCGCAGCCGGGCCAGCAATTTTTCCCTGGAGGATATTGGCGAGGGCGTGCGTTTTGCCCAAAAATACGGGGCATCGGTCCATGTGACGGTCAATCTCATTCCGCACGATGAGGATTTTGAGGGGCTGGACGAGTATCTGCGGCAACTGCAGCAGCTGGGAGTGCGGGCGATCATCGTCGCTTCGCTGGCGGTGATGGCGCGGGCGAAGCAGGTTGCCCCGCAGCTGCAGGTTCATCTGAGCACGCAGATGTCCTGCACCAATTCCCGTGCGGCAACCTTTTATCATCAGCTGGGAGCGGATCGGATCGTGCTGGCGCGGGAATGTTCGATGGCGCAGATCCGGCAGATCTGCGCGCACAGCCCGGTACCGATTGAAGCGTTTATCCATGGCGGAATGTGTGCAAATGTGTCGGGCCGCTGTACGCTGAGCAACGTGATGACGCTGCGGGATGCCAATCGCGGCGGCTGCGCCCAGTCATGCCGATGGCGTTATCATCTTCTGCAGTCGGAGGAAGAGCTCAGCGACGAAGTGTTGTTTTCCATGGGATCCCGCGATCTGATGGCGCCGGAATATGTGGCGGACATGATGCGCTGCGGCGTTGCCTCATTAAAAATTGAGGGACGGATGAAGTCCGCCTATTACATTGCGGTCGTCGTGCGGGCTTACCGGCAGCTGATCGATACGATGGCGGCCAATCCCCGGCAAGATCACAGTGCGGCGGTGGCGCGGGCCCGATGCGAGCTGATCCGGGCGGAAAACCGGCCGGCCTGTCTGGGCTTTCTCGATCATGTCCCAGGCCCGCAGGAGCAGCTGATCACAACGGAGGCATCCACGGTCACGCATGACTTTGTGGCTCAGGTGCTGGACTATGATCTTCAGCGACAGGAAGCGCTGATCGAAGTCCGCAATCATTTTACCTGCGATGAGCTGCTGGAAGCGTTTGGACCACATCTGGACAATACGGAGCTGGTGGCCCAGTCGCTGCGGGATGAAGAGGGAATGCCGGTGCGGATCGCCAACCGGGCGATGCAGCGTCTGTGGCTGAAGACCCCGGTTCGGCTGAGCCGGTATGATCTGATTCGGCGAAAGGAGCGCAGACTATGATTGTGATGGAAGGAGCGCTGAGCGTCAAGGCGGTGATGCAGGCGCGCCGCCGCCTTGTGGAGCGGTTAATCATCGACGAAAAAAAGAAAGACCGGGATACCGCCTTTATCCTGCGTCTGGCCCGGCAGCAGGGGATCGCGGTGGAACGGACGGATCGCCAGCGGATCCATTCCCTGGCCAGCGGGCATACCCATGGCGGGATTGTGGCGCTGGTGCAGCCGCGGCAGTATCAGAATGTGCAGGATTGTCTGGATCAGCCGCTGCCGTTTGTCGCGGTGCTGGAAGGCATTGAGGATCCGTACAATCTGGGCTATGCGTTTCGAAGTCTGTATGCGGCCGGCTGCAGCGGGGTATTGACGGCAGTGCGCGACTGGTCGGCGGCGGAAAGCACGCTGGTGAAATCCAGCGCCGGCGCCAGCGAATGGCTGCCCTGGTGTCAATGCGAGAATCTGGCGGAAAGCGTGAGTGCTTTGCGCCGTCAGGGCTGTGTGCTGTATTGCGCCCAGCGCTCGCCGCAGGCGATCGACTACTTTGACGCTCAGTTTACTCAGCCTTTCATTTTGGCGATTGGCGGGGAACGGCGCGGACTGGGACGGGAAATTCTGGCTCAGAGCGATCAGAATGTGGTCATTCCTTACGGTCGTTCCTTTCGTGCCGCACTCAACGGCTGCAGTGCGGTCGCGGCGCTGAGTTTTGAAGTTGTCCGTCAGCGGCGAAATCGAGCATAAGCTGAAATGAGACAGAAGCGGACAGAAACGAAGAAATCCGTAAGAATATGATGAAAGAAATGAAAGATAAGCGAAAAATCTTTCATTTTCTTTTGGAGCGGCTGTGATATAATGACTTCTGTCTGAAGGAGGAAGATCATGAAAGAAGCGATTTATCTGCACGAAAACCTGGCGCTGATCAACTATACCCGGGCTTATTATTCCACCGTAGAGGAACTGCTTTCCAGCGAAGGCTTTTCTCTGTTTCTGGATCGCACTCTCGATCATCTGGCGCAAACCCGCCCTCAGCTGTCCGACTGGCTGAGCCGGGGATTGCCGAAACCGGAGGTCAAAAAGGATCTGGTGCGGTTACTGAAGGTGATGCAGGTGCTGGAGATCGAAGAGATCGCCCATCCTTATTTTCATGACCGGCAGAAGCTGCTGGAAGTGATCGAGGAGGGGTATCATTACTGGCGGAACATGCAGCGTTATTCGCTGATCGTAACGCACAACGAAGAAGGGCTGCAGCTGGCCAACTTCATGGATGCGGATCAGCAGTTTCATCAGATGATTCTGAATTTTTACCGCAAGGTCCAGCAGAAGGTGCAGGGATCGAAAAACCGTGTTTACCGTCAGCTTCAGGCCGGAACCAACGCCAGTCTGCTGCTGCGCGATTACACTTGGCCGATGCCATCGCCATACCGGCCGCTGGCGAAAATCCCGTTTGTGCATACGATCATGCTTCGAACGCCGCTGATTATCCATCCTCGCAGCAACAAGCGGTTAGGGACCTTTACCGAGGTCAGCTGCAATCCGATGCAGGAATGGGCCGGCAGCGAACAGGAGTGGATGTGCTTTCCGCTGAAGGTCGGATCTCTGCTCTGTTATACGTACTTTCATCGTGATTTTACTTCCGGAGCGGTAGCGCTGGCCAATCTGTTTGAACTGGCTTCCGATAGCGACTGCGTCGGTCATCAGCCGGATCTTCTGCTGTTATTTGGCAATCCCGATGGCCGTCAGGATACGGTTTTCTATCATGATCAGGCCAACGGAATCTGGGTCGGCAAGGTTTCCGCCGGCGAGGTCATCGAGTATTTTGGCTATCTGAAAAAAATGATTCTGACGCTGCACAACCTGGCGATGATTGAAAAGGGCTGGCTGCCGCTGCATGGAGCGATGATCAACCTCACGCTGAAAGATGGAACAACCCGGGGCGTGATCATGATCGGCGATTCGGGCGCCGGCAAGTCGGAAACGATCGAGGCGCTCAACAATCTGGGCGGCGATCAGATCGTCAACCGCGAGATCATCTTTGACGATATGGGATCGCTGCATCTGGACTGTCAGGGGCGGGTACGGGCGCAGGGAACGGAGATCGGCGCTTTTGTCCGGCTGGACGATCTGGACAAGGGCAGCGCCTACCGGGATATCGACCGTTCGATTTTCTTCAATCCGGAAAGCGCCAACGCCCGTGTCGTTGTTCCGGCCTCGCCGTATACGACGATCATTACCGATCAGAAAGTGGATCTGTTTCTGTATGCGAACAACTATGCCGACTGCCGCGGTTTGCGGGCGTTTGACAGCAAGCAGCAGGCGATGCAGACTTTCATCGAAGGAAAACGTTTTGCGTTGGGAACGACCCAGGAAAAGGGCCTGTCTTCCACCTTTTTTGCCAATCCCTTCGGGCCGATGCAGAAGCAGCAGGAGTGTCTTCAGATCATCAGCCGGATGTTTGACGCACTGATGGAACAGGGGGTTTTTCTGGGCGAAATCTATACCGGACTGGGCTTGCCGGACAAGGGCGGCGACGCGCTGAGTCAGGCGGCACAGGCACTGTTGGAAACACTGCAGTCGCTTTCTTGATCATCCTCTGTTTTCGGCGGCAAGTACAGCCGCCTTTTTTTTGTTCGGATTTTCCGCTGTCAGGGGGCATAAGCTGATAGCGAATGAAGGTGAAATGATGACAGAAAGAAAAAGAAGGCGGAAGAGGATCGGACTGATCCTGGCGCTGGCGGTGCTGCTTGGAATCGGGGGCGTTTTTGCGGTGAAGACGCTGCAGCTGCGCCGTTTGCCGGAATGGATGCGTCAGACCCAGCTGGAAAATCATCAGGTAGGAACCATGCGCCGGATTGTGCGGGTACGGAAGAATCAGGCGATTGCCGTCGCCTATCCGCATCTGGATCACACGGAGATTGACCGGCAGATCGAAGCGGCGGTCCAGGCGCAGATTCAGGCTTTTGAACGGGAAAATCAGGGGATTCAGCAATTCAGCGCGCTGTATGCGGATTATGAGTCCTGTGATCTTAACGGCGTCGGGGCGTCGGTGCAGATCAGTTTTGAGCGGCGCGGCGCTGTCAACGGCAAGACGGCGCAGTCGTGGACTTTTGATCTGAAAAAGGATCGCGCGCTGGGATTTCTGGATCTGTTTTCCGAGGCGGGGCTGAAGCATCTTGTGTTTCTGACGGAGCAGCGGATGGAAGCGGGGATGACGGAGGAAGCGGCGGCCGCGGCGGAGCAGCTGTTACGGCAGAACCGGGCGCAGCTGTATTTGAGCGAAGAGGAAGTCCGGGTGCTGTTTCCGCCCAGCACGCTGCAGGAGCAGGAAGATGAGGTGCAGGCGCGCATCCCGATGGAAAAAATGATCGGCTATCTGGATGAACAGACCCGTCATCAGCTGGGATTGCAGGCGCAGGGACGAATTGTCGATCCCAACCGTCCGATGGTCGCGCTGACCTACGATGACGGACCGAACCGCCAGGTCACGCCGCGCATTCTGGACGCCCTGAAGGAAGTGGAGGGGGCGGCGACATTTTTTGTGCTGGGCAGCCGGGCTGTTAATCATCAGGATCTGCTGCAGCGTATGGTTGAGGAGGGCAGTGAGATTGGCAATCACACGTTCGGTCATGTCGATCTGACCCGTCAGAATGCCAGTCAGATTCTGGATCAGCTGGACGCTTGTTGGCAGGTGATGGAAGAGATGGGACTGACGATTCCGCAGCGGCTTCTGCGTCCGACCTTTGGCGCGTACAACGATTTTCTGCGCGCCACAGCGCCGTACCCTCTGATCCTCTGGTCGGTGGATACGCGGGACTGGGCGCATCAGAATGTGGACCGCTCTGTCAGAATGGTGCAGCAGACGGTACAGGATGGCGATATCATCCTGATGCATGATATGTATGAACAGACTGCCGAGGCCAGCGAACAGATCATCCGCTGGCTGAGCGATCAGGGGTTTCAGCTGGTCACGGTGAGCGAACTGTTTGAGGCGCGGGGCATCCTGCTGAAACAGGGTGAAATCTATCGCTGCGCTTATCCTTCCTGATCGTTGAGAACAGGCTGGCTTTTTCATCCCGAATTGATTATCATAAAAGAAACGAAAAACAGGGGTGACAGGAGGAATTGTTATGGAGATCATTTCCGCGTCAAACGAACGGGTCAAAGGCTGGGCGCGGCTGCAAAAGAAAAAGGGCAGAGATCAGCGCGGTGAGTTTCTGATTGAGGGCGAACATCTGATCGAGGAAGCGATGCGGGGCGGTCATGTCAAAGAGCTGCTGATTCTCAAGGGCAGACAGAATCCGTTTGCGATGGAAGCGATTGTCTGCAGCGAGGAGGTCATGCGCAAGCTGAGCAGCAGCGTATCGGGCGCCTGGCTGATTGCGGTCTGCGCGCTGAAGCCGTCTGCGCCGCTGCCAAGACGGCGGGTAGTGCTGCTGGATGGGGTACAGGATCCGGGCAATGTCGGAACCATTCTGCGCACGGCCTGCGCGTTTGGCTATGATCAGCTGATTCTGTCGCAGGATTGCGCGGATGTGCTGAATGAAAAATGCATTCGTTCCACTCAGGGAGCGTTGTTTCATCTGAACTGGCAGCGGCAGGATCTCTGTGGGGCCATTGCGCAGCTGCAGGAAGAGGGGTTTACCGTCATTGCGACCGCCCTGCGCCAGTCCCGTCCGCTTAGGGAAGTGAGTGCCGGTGAGAAAACAGCGCTGGTTTTTGGCAGTGAAGGACAGGGAATCCGTCCGCAGGTGCTGTCATTATGTGATCAGCGGGCACGGATTGAGATGGATCATTTTGAATCGCTGAATGTGGCGGTGGCCGCCGGGATCTGCCTGTATCGGTTTCGGGAAGGATCATGAAAAAGAAGATGGCACCGCGGCGAATCCTGATTGCGATTCATGGCTTCGGCCGCCGCAAACAGGCGGATTTTGAATTTCTGCAGCAGCAGCTGGCTGACTGGAAAACGGTGGAATACCGCAGCTTTGATCTGTATGAAGAACAGCGCGATACACAGAAGGAATGGCGGTTATGGGTTGCGCGGGCGCAGCAGGAAGTGATGCGGTATATGGAAGAGGGCGCGG
Source organism: uncultured Holdemania sp. (assembly GCA_904395815.1). Taxonomy (GTDB): domain Bacteria; phylum Bacillota_I; class Bacilli_A; order Erysipelotrichales; family Erysipelotrichaceae; genus Holdemania. The sequence goes on along the minus strand of CAJFOC010000009.1, from coordinate 72,111 downwards.
AAGTCTGCCTGCTGGGGTTTTCGATGGGCGGGGTGATCGCGTCGTTTCTCGCATCGTTTCTGCCGGTATCCAAGCTCATTCTGATCGCGCCGGCTTTCCAGTACATGAAGATGGAAACGATCCGGCGCCTGATTCCCAAATATGCGCGAATCCTGCGCCAGAGCGAAACGGAGTTTCGTCAGGCAGTAGAAGAAAGGATGCTGGACTATACCTATGTTCCGCAGTTTGTCGAACTGGTCAACAAGCTGAAACCGGCAGTAAAACAGGTTCGCTGTCCGGTGCTGATACTGCAGGGGCTGCAGGATGAGTTTGTGCCGCTGTCTTCCGCCCGCTACGCATATCGTCATGTGCAAAGCGAGCGCAAACAGCTGGTCTGTTTTGAGGAATGCGGCCATGAGCTGCTGGAAAACCGGCGCTGCCGGCAGGATGCGGCGCTGTTGATTCAGGCTTTTCTTCTTGATCGCTGGGGCAATCTGTCCTGAAAGCGATGACACTGAGACAAATCAGACCGAAGTGGCGGCAAGTCCGCTTCCTGATCCGACAGGAAGCGGACTTTTTTTGACAGCCAGGGCAGAGAAAATAAAAAGGAACTGCCTGATGCAAGGCAGTTCCGTGTAAGGAAAGAGAAATTATTTGAGGTAGTAAGAGGTATCACCATCGTAGGAGGCGCGCAGAATTTCTACCATGTCGCTGACCATCGGCACCCGTGGGTTGGCTGGCGAGCACTGATCTTCATAAGCCAGATAGGCGATCTTTTCCAGCGTGCTTTCCCATTGTTTGGCGTCGATGCCCTGTTCCTTGAAGCTCATCTTGATACCGCAGTCCCGGCCCAGATCCGCGCAGGCTTTGGCATACGCCTTGACGCCTTCTTCCACCGTGTTGAACTTCAGTCCGATAATCCGGGCCAGTTCGGCATAGCGTTCATCGGCACGGTAGTAGTTGTACTTCGGCCAGATGCCCGGCTTTTCCGGTTTGGTGCCGTTGTAGCGGATGACATACGGCATCAGGATGGCGTTGGCGCGGCCGTGCGGAACGTGGTACTCGCCGCCGATCTTGTGCGCCAGCGAATGGTTGACGCCCAGGAAGGCGTTGGCAAACGCCATACCGGCCAGCGTCGCGGCGTTGTGCATCTTCTCGCGGGCTTCCGGATCGTTTTTGCCGTTGGCGACCGCCCGCGGCAGGTACTCGAAGACCATCTTGACAGCCTGCAGCGCCAGACCATCGGTGAAGTCGGAAGCCAGTGTGGAGACATAGGCTTCCGTCGCGTGAGTCAGCACGTCCATGCCGGTATCGGCGGTTACGGAAGCCGGCAGCGTCATGGTCAGCGCCGGATCGACGATAGCGACGGTCGGCGTCAGCGAGTAGTCGGTCAGCGGATATTTCTTGTTTTCTTCCTTGTCGGTGATGACGGCAAACGGAGTGACTTCAGAACCGGTGCCGGAAGTGGTCGGAATGCAGACGAGCTTGGATTTCTTGCCCAGCTCCGGATAACGGAAGGCACGTTTGCGGATATCCATGAATTTCTGTTTCAGATCGTCGAAGTTGACGTCCGGCTGTTCGTAGAAGAGCCACATGCCTTTGGCCGCGTCCATGGAGGAGCCGCCGCCGATGGCGATGATCGTATCCGGACGGAAGGCCTGCATCAGACCAAGACCTTTCTTGACGGTCTGGATGGAAGGATCCGGTTCAACATCGCAGAACAGCTGAACCTGAACTTTGTTGCGGCGCTGGCCAAGCTGATCGGTCACGCGGGTAACATAGCCGAGGTCGACCATGGAACGGTCGGTGACGATGAAGACACGTTCCACATCGTGCATGCTGCGCAGGTATTCGATGGCATCTCTTTCAAAGTAAATCTTGGACGGGATCTTGAACCACTGCATATTGTTTCTCCTTTTTCCGATCTTTTTGATGTTCAGCAGGTTGATCGCGCTGACGTTGTCGGAGACGGAGTTGTGGCCGTAAGAGCCGCAGCCCAGCGTCAGCGAAGGAATGAAGGCGTTGTAGACGTTGCCGATGCCGCCGAAGGTGCTCGGAGAGTTCCAGATGATCCGGCAGGCTTTGATGCGTTCGCCAAAGCGCTTGGCCAGATCGGCGTTGGCGGTATGGATCGCGGCGCTGTGTCCGACGCCGTTGAACATGACCATCGCTTCCGATTTGTCGAAGCCGTCTTCAATCGACTCCGCTTTCAGCATGGCCAGTACCGGCGAAAGCTTTTCGCGGGTCAGCGGTTCATTCGGCCCGACTTCGCGGCATTCCACGATGATGATGCTGGTACGCGGATTGACGGTGAAGCCGGCCTGCTGAGCGATCCAGGCAGCCGATTTGCCGACGACATCCGGATTCAGCCGGGCTTCCGCAACGTTTTTGCTGAAAGCCTTGACGCCGAACATGTACTGTTCCAGCATGTCCTTTTCTTTTTTGGTGGCATAGTGAACGTTGTAGTTTTTGAACTGTTCCTTCACATCGTCGTAGATTTCCTTATCGACGATGACCGCCTGTTCGGAAGCGCAGATCATACCGTTGTCAAATGCCTTGGACAGGGCGATATCGTTGACGGCCTGTTTGATGTCGGCGGTCGTTTCAATGTAGGCAGGAACGTTGCCCGCGCCCACGCCCAGCGCCGGTTTGCCGCAGCTGTAGGCAGCCTTGACCATGGCGTTGCCGCCGGTGGCCAGAATCGTGGCGACGCCCGGATGATTCATCAGCGCCGAAGTCGCTTCCATGCTCGGATGTTCAATCCACTGAATGCAGTTTTCCGGAGCGCCGGCTTTGACGGCAGCTTCGTAGACGACTTTGGCTGCTGCGATGGAGCACTGCTGCGCTTTCGGGTGGAAGCCGAAGATGATCGGGTTGCGGGTCTTCAGGCAGATCAGACATTTGAAGATCGCGGTGGAAGTCGGATTGGTGACCGGAGTGACGCCGGCGACCACGCCGACCGGTTCGGCAACGTAGGTCAGACCCTGAACCTCATCTTCCTTGATGATGCCGACCGATTTCAGATGACGCATGTGATTGACGACATATTCGCAAGCGAACAGGTTTTTGGTCGCCTTGTCTTCGAAGACGCCGCGCTGGGTTTCCTCGATCGCCAGCTTGGCCAGTTCGCCATGCTTGTCCAAAGCGGCGACAGAGCACTTGGCAACGATATAATCGACCTGATCCTGATCCAGTTTCAGAAAATCGTCGAGAGCTTTGAGTCCTTTTTCAACCAGCTGGTTGACTTCCTGCTGTGCAGGGCTGAGTTTTTCTTCCATCTGAGCACTTCCTCCTTTGTGAAAAGTTTCACTCGTTGTTACGGGTGTGATTATAGCATGCCCCAAAATGACTGACAAGAGGGTAATGAGAAGTTTTTCACAAGTAAACGGTTACATCGAAAAAGTTTTTTTCTGCATCCGCTTACATTGAAATGAGGAAGGCGGCGGTGGGGATGTTTTGGATTTATGAGCAGATGAAACGGCAAAAAATATCGGGTTTCGCTTTGCCCAGAGAGAGGAAGAGAGATGGCATACCGTAAGGGTGGAGGTGAGTTGCTATGCAGTATGGGACTTTGATTGTCGAGGTGACGGTCGCTCAGCAGGCGCTGCCGATTGCGGGAGCTGTGATCGAGGTCACCAATGAAGAAGGCACAGTGAATCAGCGTCTGGTCAGCGGCAGCGATGGCAAAAGTCCGGTCATTCGGGTAGAAGCGCCGGACCGGCAGCTGAGCCTGGATCCCAACAACGAGCTGCTGCCGTACGCCACTGTCGATGTGGCGGTATCCCGCAGCGGCTATGCTACCCGCACTTTTCATGGCGTGCAGATTTTTGCCCAGGAAGAAGCGCTGCTGCAGGTGGATATGCTGAACCGGGCGGACGCCCGTGCGCCGCAGCTGGATGATGTCATCGAGATTCCCTCGCACGCCTTAACGCGTTCGATGGCCCGCTCTTGCGGATGTGCCCGGGGCAGCTGCAGCGGTTTAGCCGGCTGCAGCCGGACGGCGGACAGTGATGAGAGCGTCGCACCTTATGTTCTGGACTATCCGATTATTCCCAAGTATATTACCGTGCATCTGGGCCGGCCCAGCGCCAGCGCTCAGGATGTGCAGGTCACATTCAAGGATTATATCAAGAATGTGGCGTCCAGCGAGATTTATCCGACCTGGCCGCAGCAGAGCCTGCGGGCCAATATCTACTGTCAGATTTCACTGGCGCTGAACCGTGTTTATACCGAATGGTATCGCAGCCGCGGTTATTCCTTTGATATTACCAACAGCACGGCCTACGATCAGTATTTTGTCTATGGCCGCGATATTTTTACCTCCGTCAGCAAGATCGTTGACGAGATCTTCAACGAATATATCCGCAAGGTCAACACGGTCAATCCGTTTTATGCCGAATACTGCGATGGCCGGCAGGTCTGGTGTCAGGGGCTGAAGCAGTGGGGAACGGTCGATCGTGCCAACATGGGAGAAAACGCGTTTGAGATTCTGCAGTATTATTATGGCGATGACATTGAACTGGTGGATACAAGCCGGATTGAAGGGGTCAGCGGATCGTTCCCGGGGCTGAATCTGCAGCGGGGTGTCCGCAGCGACAGCGTCGGCATCATCCAGAACCAGCTGAACCGGATTGCCGTCAATTATCCGAATATCCCTGCGACCTATCCGGTGGACGGCATTTTCGGCGCCGGTACGGAAGCGTCGGTCATCGCGTTTCAGAAGCAGTTTTCACTGACGGCTGACGGCATTGTCGGCAAGGCGACCTGGTATAAGATTTCCTATATTTACGTCGCGGTAAAAAAACTGGCGGAGCTGACTTCCGAGGGAGTTGAGGAAAGACTGCCGGGGGTGTACCCGGGATTTGCGCTGCGGCAGGGAGACCGCAACATCTACGTTCAGGAAGTCCAGTTTTATCTGCAGAAAATCGCGTTGTTTACCTCCAGGGTACCGACGGTGAAGATTGACAGCAGCTTCGGTTCGGCGACCCGGGCGTCGGTGATCGCGTTTCAGAAGCTGGCCAGTCTGAGCGTTGATGGCGTTGTCGGACTTCAGACGTGGAACACGCTGGTGCAGGCGTACCGGGAAACGCTGGCAGTGCAGCCGCCCTCAGCGCAGATGATTCCGGATTACCCGGGTACGGCGCTAAGAAACGGCAGCCGCGGCGAGAATGTCAGCATCGTTCAGTGGGCGCTGAACATCATCAATCAGGGCTGGGGCAATGCGACGCAGCTGAGCGTGGACGGCATCTTCGGGTCCGCGACGGAAACGGCGGTCCGAGCGTTTCAGCGCCGGATGGGACTGAGTGTGGATGGGGTGGTCGGACGACAGACGTGGAACGCGATCTCTCAGCAATACAGTATTGCCACCAACAACACGCTGTCGCTGACCGCTCAGAATTTTGAGATGTACCGTTTCCTGTACGAAAACTACACGAGCCTGATCTATGCGATGGACAATCACATTCCCAACCTGTAGTTCTCTACAGACCGGCTGCCGGTAAGGAAGCAGGCGCAAAGCGGACGGAATGGGTTACCACAAAAAGAAGATTTCCTGCCGGCAGGAAATCTTCTTTTTGTGTTATTCACCGCTTTTGCCATAGTTGGAAAGGACACGGGCGCTGGGATCGCTGACCTGACACCCTTTCCAGTTCTGGTTCGGCAGCCAGTAAGCGGCGATCAGCTTGCCCATGCCGGGATAGAACTGTTCGAAAAGATCCCGGTACAGCAGACTTTCCTTGGTATAGGGCGGACACCAGGCATACTGGCGGCATCGCTGATGGAACATCAGATCGGAATAGAGCTCGTCAGCATATTCCTGCAGATCTTCTACCAGGGAATGACCGACGGCGTCGCTGAACGCCGCTTTATCGCGATAAAGGATGGAACGGGGCAGCAGACCGTCGGCTTCAAAAGCCTTGCGCAATAGATATTTGCCGATGCCATAGGTGTTCACCTTGCGTGCCGGATCGATATCCATGACGTAACGGACAAAGCTCAGATCACCGAAAGGAACGCGGCCTTCCATACCATGATCGCTAATGCAGCGATCAGCCCGCAGCACATCGTACATGTACAGCTCGCGGATGCGTTTCTGCGCTTCTTTCTGAAACTGCTCGGCAGAAGGGGCGAAGTCTGTATATTTGTAGCCGAACAGTTCATCGCTGATTTCCCCGGTAAACAATACCTTGATCCCGGTGGTACGGTGGATTTCCCGGCACAATAAGGCCATGCCCAGTGAAGCCCGGATAGTGGTGATATCCCAGGTTTCCAGTGATTGGATGACTTCAGGCAGAGCGTCCAGCACCTGTTGGCGATGGATGATGACTTCCGTGTGATCGCTGCCGATCGCCTCAGCCACCTGGCGAGCGTATTTCAGGTCAATGGCGTCCTTATCCATGCCAATGGCGAAAGTACGGATCGCAGCAGCAGAGTGTTTCTGAGCGATGGCGCACACCAGCGAGGAATCCAATCCGCCGCTGAGCAGATAGCCTACCGGAGCATCGGCATCCATGCGCTTGAGTACGCCGTCGATCAACCGGTCGTGGATGTTCTGACAGAGCACTTCCAGCGATTCGTTGTGATCATGCTGCGTTTGGGCGATATCGTTGTAGCAGTGAAACTGTCCGTCACAGTAGTAATGACCTGGCGGGAAGGGAGCAATGCCGGTGCAAAACGGCTGCAGCGAACGGGCGGTGGAACCAAAAGCGATGGCGCCTTGCCGGGTGGTGCCATAAAACAGCGGACGGATGCCGATCGGATCGCGGGCGGCAACCCATCGTTGATGCCGGTGATCATACAGCACCAGCGCGAATTCTCCATCCAGCCGGACAAACATCTCGTTGCCCAGTTCCTCATACAGCGGCAAAAGAATCTCGCAATCGCTGTCGGAGATGAATTCGTATTTCTGCCGCAGTTGCTGCTTCAGCGGCCGCCAGCCGTAAATTTCACCATTGCAGACCAGCGCGGAGTGATGATGGTGGAAAGGCTGCATCCCGGCTTCGCTGAGATCCATGACTGCCAGCCGCTGAAAACCCAGGATTCCCCCGCCGGTCATTTCGATCCGGCTTTCATCGGGGCCGCGCCGCTGCAGTGTCTGTAAGCCTTTCTGAAAGGCCTGCAGGTCGATGTTCTGATCGGTACTGACGAGAATACCGCACATGAGTGATCGCCTCCTGTAAAAAAACAGTCCTTCATCATGGGACGAATGACTGTTAATCCGCGGTACCACCCACATTATTCCGTTTTCAAAGCGGAATCTCTTTGATTCACCAACATGAACAAGCAGTCGGATAACGGGCTGCGGCCGTCCTGGTCTACTGAAAGAGAAAGCTTTGTTCGGCAGGCTCCTGGCAGAGGTTCTTCATCCGGACGCCCTGCGCGCGGTTCTCACTGTCTCGCGTTCACTGGATTCGGGAAAGAGTCCGGATTACTCTTCTGGTCAATGGATTTGATGATTTGAATTATAATGAAAACACAATGCGTTGTCAATGAAAAAAGATACAATTTATCTGAAATGAGTTTCATCGTCAAAGCGGACACGAAATTGTTTCTCCTGCGGATGCAGAGGAAGCGTTTTGGTATGCAGATCGCTTACCTGAATAAAACGATCGCCCCGTTGGATACGCCGCAGCGCCTGATGCAGATCGCTTTCTTCTCCCTGCAGTTCCATCTCCACCATGCCGTTGCGCATGTTGCGTACCCAGCCGGTCAGATGCAGCGTTCTGGCCAGCGTCTGGATAAAATAACGGAATCCGACTCCCTGAACCTGTCCCTGAGCGATGGCGTAGATTCTTTCCATGATCCGACCCTCTCTTTCCTTTTTTTGCATCTTTATTTTAATGGCAGCAGGAAGGGTTTGTCCACTGTCTGAGTGTGCAGAAGGAATGATTTGCGGGAAAAAGGATCAGATGGAAAAGGACACAGCAATTCTTTGACAAGAACAACGTTTTGTCAAAGAAGGGGCGGCAATTCTTGACATCAGCCGGTTGCGGATGATATATTACGTTTGCCATTGAAAAATGGGGAGTAGCTGGCACAGAAGTGCGCTGTATTCGACATCACGTCTGGTTCTGTTGAACCAGGCCGGATGCAGCCGTCAGAAATGATGGGCAAGACCGTTATCTTCAGGGGTTGAAGGTGGGCTTGTCTTTTTTTATGAAGACGGCCGAAGGAGGTAATGTATGAGAACCAGCCAGACAGCAGCTGAGGTTGTAGAGGAGTTGGACAGCAACCCGACGCAGGGACTCAGTGAGCCGCAAGCACGACAACGACTGGAACGCTACGGCTACAACGAACTTCAGGAAGCGAAAAAGGATTCGCTGCTGAAACGTTTTTTTCTGCAGTTTACTGATCCGCTGATCATCATTTTGATCATCGCCGCGGTCGTTTCGATCGCAGTGGATCCGTCGGAATGGGTGGACAGCCTGATTATTGTGATTGTTGTTTTGTTTAACGCGATTCTGGGCGTTGTTCAGGAGAACAACGCGGAGAAATCACTGGAAGCGCTGAAGAAGATGAGCGCGCCGCAGGCCAAGGTTATCCGTGACGGTCAGCGTAAGGTCATCGCTTCGCGCGAGCTGACGATTGGCGATGTGGTTTTGCTGGAAGCGGGCGATTTCGTTCCCAGCGATGGTCGCATTCTGGAATCCTATAACCTGCAGATCGATGAGTCGGCTCTGACTGGCGAATCGGTGCCGGTCAACAAGACGAGCGATCCGCTGGAGCAGGATGACGTTCCGCTGGGAGATCGCAAGAACATGGCGTTTTCCAGCACGGTAGTCACGTATGGACGAGGGACGATGCTGGTTACCTCGGTGGGAATGGAAAACGAAGTCGGCAAGATCGCCGGCATGCTGATGAACACGGAAAAGGAAAGCACACCGCTGCAGAACAAGCTGGCACAGATTTCCAAAACGATCGGTATTCTGTGTCTGGGCATCTGCGTTGTCGTCTTTGCTCTGGAACTGGCCAGTGGTTTGGGAATTCTGGACGCTTTCAAAACAGCGGTAGCGCTGGCTGTTGCGGCGATTCCGGAAGGATTGGCCACGGTGGTTACGATCGTTCTGGCGTTGGGTGTCAGCAAGATGGTCAAGTGCAACGCGATCGTCAGAAAACTGCCGGCGGTGGAAACGCTGGGCTCAGCCAGCATTGTCTGCTCGGATAAAACCGGCACGCTGACGCAGAACAAGATGACGGTAGTCAAGACGTATCTTCCGCAGAAAGGCATTCTGGATTTTGACGCCAAAACTGCGGATGAAAAGATCCGGGAACTGATGCGCTGGTTTACGCTGTGCTCGGATGGTGAGGTTGTGGAAGAGGAAGGCCGTCTGAAAATGATCGGCGATCCGACGGAAACCGCCATGGTTGAAGCCAGCTACAAGATGGGAGAAACGAAGGCACAACTGGCGAAGCATTATGTCCGCGGTGAAGAAATCGCCTTTGATTCCGGCCGGAAAATGATGACGGTGTTCTATCAGACGGAACAGGGTGTGGTATCGGTCACCAAAGGGGCTCCGGATATCGTTACCGCCCGCTGCGACGATTTTGCGCAGAAGGCCGATTCGATTCAGGCTAACGAAACCATGGCTTCCAGTGCGCTGCGCGTGCTGGCGGTTGCCATCCGCAAGTGGGATGCGGTACCGGAAGAACTCAGCAGCGACGAGGTTGAAAATCATATGACCTTTGTCGGATTGTGCGGGATGATCGACCCGCCGCGGGAAGAGGTGCGCGATGCGATTGCCCAGGCGAAGAAGGGCGGTATCCGTACGATTATGATCACTGGCGATCATGTGATCACTGCCAAGGCGATTGCCCGTGATCTGGGTATTCTGGAAGAAGGACAGAAGGCGATCAGCGGACCGGAACTGAGCGCCATGAGCGATGAAGAACTGGAAGCGCAGATCGAAGAGATTTCCGTTTATGCCCGGGTTGCGCCGGAACACAAGGTCAGAATTGTCAATGCCTGGCAGGATAAGGGGCATGTTGTGGCGATGACCGGCGATGGCGTCAACGACTCGCCGGCGCTGAAAGCGGCCGATATCGGCTGTGCGATGGGCATTACCGGAACCGACGTAGCCAAGGGTGCGGCGGACATGGTGCTGACAGATGATAATTTCGCGACGATCATCGCGGCGGTCAGACAGGGCCGCGGCATCTACGACAACATCCGCAAAGATGTGCAGTTTCTGCTTTCCAGCAACATTGGCGAGGTGCTGACGATCTTCGGCGCTTCCTGTATATCACTGATTCCGGGCTGGGAACTTGGCGTACCGCTGATGCCGGTGCATCTGTTGTGGATCAATCTGATCACCGATTCGCTGCCGGCATTTGCGATCGGCATGGAAGAGCCGGAGCCGGATGTCATGGATCGCAAGCCGCGCCGCAAGGATGAAAGTTTCTTTGCTAACGGATTGGGCTTTACGATTGCCTGGCAGGGAATCATGATCGGCTGTCTGACGCTGCTGTCCTATATTCTGGGCAACGGAATCGGCAACGGCACCGTGTTGTTTGGTATGGAGATTTCCCATGAAATCGGCATGACGATGGCGTTTGTTACGCTGGCGCTTTCACAGTTGATTCACTCCTTCAACGTCAAGAGCGAGCACAGCGTCTTCTCACGGCAGATTTTCTCCAACAAATACTTGTGGGGAGCGTTTGCGGTAGGCGTACTGCTGCAGGTTCTGGTGATGTACGTACCGTTTTTGGCCAATGCCTTTTCCATGGCGCCGCTGGATCCGATTCATCTGCTGATCGCAGTGGCTCTGGCGCTGGTACCGATTCCGGTTGTCGAGATCACCAAACTCGTTCGCCGGCGACATTTTCACTAATGTGGTTCAGGCTGTCATGTCAATGGGACATGACGGCCTTTTTTTCGAAAGCAGCACGAGAAAAAGCGGCAAGCCGTAAAGTGAAAAGCACCGGGGCAATCCTATTTTCAAAGATAAGAAACGGTAAAATCGGAGAAAAACAGGTAATGACTTGTTTTCTAATGATACAATAAAACAAATGGGGGGAGAAAACGATGTATCAAATCAGAAATCTATTGGACAACGACGATATCCGGGTAGTGGAAAAAAATGGCGCTTTTACGATTATTGAGTACCAGCGGGATCTGAGTGTTTCGCCCCAGTCGGCGATGAACGCCTATTATTGCGATGCGATGAATGTCCGCAAGCGTCAGGTGCTGTGTGAACTGAAGCATTCACCGGTGACGGTGCAGGCTGGCGCCATGCAGTGGATGGTCGGCGATTGCCGGGCGACGACCGGGATCAAAGGGGTCGGCGATCTGATCGGCAAGGCGGTGCGAGGCAAGGCCAGCGGCGAATCTGCGATCAAACCGGAATATACCGGCGACGGCATGCTGGTGCTGGAACCGACGTACAAGTATCTTTTATTGCTGGATGTCGGACAGTGGGGCGGATCGGTTGTTTTGCAGGACGGTTTTTTTCTGGCTTGCGAATCCAGCCTGAAGCATAAGGCGGTCATGCGTTCCAACGTGTCCTCGGCAGTTGCCGGGGGCGAGGGATTGTTTAATCTGGCGCTGAACGGCAGCGGCATTGTCTGCCTGGAATCCGACGCGCCGAAGGAAGAGCTGATTGAAATTACACTGGATAACGATGTACTGAAAATTGACGGCAACATGGCGGTAGCCTGGAGCGGATCGCTGGAGTTTTCTGTGGAACGTTCCGGCAAATCGCTATTGGGTTCGGCGGTTTCCGGCGAGGGTTTGGTCAATGTATACCGGGGCAGCGGCAAAGTGCTGATGGCGCCGGTGGACTGAGCGGAAAGAATTGCTTGCCAAATAGCGCCGCTGTGGCTATAATAACAACTGTAAAGCGCCAGAACTGAAGGAGCAGTAACAGAAAAACCCGGGAAAAGAGAGGGAAGATGACCCGCTGAAAGTCTTCCTGCCTGTGCAGGTTTCTGTGAATTCACCTTCACAGTGGGAGTAATGATCCCCGTCTTTCTCACGTTATGAGAAACTGAAGGTGTACCGGTTAAGACGGTTGTCTATCGGTAAATCAGGATGGTACCGCGAGCCGTCGTTCCTGAATCAGGGACGGCGGTTTTTTTGTCAGGTAAAGGAGAAGGCTATGGAAAAAATTCAGCAAGTTCAGCAGCAGGCACTGGATCAGATCGAAGCCTGCACGGATCTGCAGCAGCTGCAGCAGATCCGGATCACTACTCTGGGCAAAAAAGGGTCCATTTCGTCACTGATGACGATGATGAAGGATCTGCCGGCAACGGAGAAGCCGGCGTTTGGCCAGCAGGTCAACGACTGCAAGAAAACAGTCAGCGCAGCGCTGGAGAAAAAACAGACGCTGCTGGAAAAGGAAGCGTTAGACCGGCAGCTGCAGCAGGAGAAGATTGATATCACGCTGCCGGGGACGGCGCTTCGAAGCGGGACTCTGCATCCGCTGACGCTGGTGCGCCAGGAGATCGAGGATCTGTTTATCGGCATGGGGTACACCGTAGCCGAGGGACCGGAAGTGGAGCTGGATTTCTATAACTTTGAACGGGCCAACATTCCGGCAGATCATCCGGCAAGAGATATGCAGGATACGTTTTATATCAATCCGCAGGTTCTGCTTCGGACGCATACGACGGCGATTCAGATGCGGGAGTTGGAAAAGGCGCAGGGACGGTTGCCGATCAAGGTGATCTGTCCGGGCAAGGTGTATCGCCGCGACGATGACGATGCGACCCATTCGCATCAGTTCATGCAGGCTGAAGGGTTGGTTGTCGACGAAAACATCACGCTGACGGATTTGAAGGGAACGCTGCAGTTTATGGCGGATCGGATGTTCGGCAAAGGACGTCAGATTCGCTTCCGTCCGTCGTATTTCCAGTTCACCGAACCGAGTGTGGAGGTGGATGTCAGCTGTCATCTCTGCGGTGGTAAGGGATGTCCGGTCTGCAAGGGGACGGGCTGGATTGAAGTGCTGGGCGCCGGAATGGTGCATCCGCATGTGCTGGATATGGCCGGTTTTGATTCTTCGGCGTGTTCGGGTTTTGCCTTTGGCGTCGGGCTGGAACGGGTGGCGATGCTGAAGTACGGCATCGATGATATCCGGAATTTCTACATCAACGACACACGGTTTCTGAAGATGTTTGATCGGTTTGACTGAGCGGAAAGGAGAAGAAGAACCCATGAGAATGAGTATCAACTGGCTGAAGGAATATGTCGATCTGGAAGGCGTATCGCCCCAGGAGCTGGCGCAGAAGCTGACGATCGCCGGTCTGGAGGTCGAAGGGATCGAAACGATGGCCCAGGCGAGCGGGCTGGTCATCGGGCGGGTGTTGACCTGTGAGGACCATCCGGACAGCGATCATCTGCATGTCACGACGGTGGATGTCGGCGCTGAGGTGCTGCAGATTGTCTGCGGCGCACCGAATGTGCGGGCCGGACAGAAGGTCATCGTGTCGCGGGTCGGCGCGGTGCTGGCCGGCGGTTTGCAGATCAAGCCGACGGTCATCCGCGGACAGCAGTCCAACGGCATGATCTGCAGTCTGTCGGAGCTGGGCGTGGATAAAAAATGGCAGACGGAACAGCAGCTGGCGGGAATTTATGAAGTCGACGAATCGATTCCGGTAGGCGAAAGCGAAGTGCTGAAAGCGCTGGGACTGGACGATACGATTCTGGATATCGGACTGACGCCCAATCGGGCGGATTGCAACGCGATGTGGAATATCGCGATGGAGGTCGGCGCCGTGCTGCATCGGCCGGTTCGCTGGCCGGATTGTCAGGGTGCGGCGAAGGTCGGCGTTCCGGGAAATTTCCGCCTGAGCAGCAAGACGGATAAGTGTCCGCTGTTTATCGGCAAGGTGGTCAATCATGTCAAGGTCGGCCCTTCGCCGAAATGGCTGCAGAACGCGCTGCATGCGGCAGGCATCAAATCGATCAACAACGTGGTCGATATTTCCAACTATGTCATGGTGGAGACCGGCCATCCGCTGCACTATTATGATCTGAAAAAGCTGCCGCATCATGAGATTACCGTGGTGGATGACGTGGAGATGACGATGCAGGCGCTGGATGGTCAGGAGTATGAAATTCGTCGTGGCGATCTGCTGATTACTACCGGCGGAGTGCCGACCGGCATTGCGGGAATCCTGGGCGGGGAGGAAAGCAAGATCGATGAGAACACGACAAGCATTTTCATCGAGGCGGCGGATTTCAACGCGGTTTCCATTCGCAACACAGCCCGTCGTCTGGGACTGAATACGGAGGCAGCCAGCCGGTTTATCAAGGGCGTGGAACCGCTGGCGGCAATCAAGGCGGTAGACCGTTCGGTCCAGCTGCTCAGTTCGCTGGCAGAAGCGCGCGACTTCGAGGAAACGCTGGTGGTGGGCGAACTGCGCAATCCTGAGCGGACCGTTACGGAAACGCTGAGTCACTGCAATCAGCTGCTGGGCACCTCGTTTACGATGGAACAGGTCGTCGGCGTATTGAACGATCTGAATCTGAATCCGCAGCAGCAGGGCGATCAGATTACCTGCACGATTCCGTCTTATCGTACCAATCTGAATATCCGTGAGGATCTGGATGAGGAAATCATCCGGTTATTGGGATATGAAGGGCTGAAAACTACGTTGCCGCAGATGAAAGCGACTGTCGGTCAGCTCAGCGATCGTCAGCAGCTGCGCCGGACGCTGCAGCGGACGCTGAATGCGATGGGCCTTTCTGAAATCATTACCTATACGCTGGTATCCAAGCGGTATATCGATCATGGCCTGATGCCGTTGGGAGAAGCGATCGAGCTGGCCTCGCCGATGAGTGAAGAGCGGCGTTATGTCCGGACTTCGCTGCTGATGAGCCTGCTGGAATGCCTGGCTTACAATCAGAACCACAAAAACGAGGATGTCAATCTGTTTGAGATCTCGCATCTGTATGCCGATCAGAAGCAGCAGGAACGTCTGGCGATGGTCATGGCGGGAAATCTGCAGAGCTCCCGGCTGCATCGTGTTCAGGTCAGCAGCGACTTCTTCACGATGAAGGGAGTGCTGATGGAAGCGCTGGAAAAATTGGGCTTCAGCGCGGAGAGAATCGAATTCCGGCAGAATGATCTCGATCAGGAGCATTTCCATCCGTACCGCAGCGCCTGCGTGATGCTGGACAGAAAACTGCTGGGTGTGATGGGAGAAATTCATCCGTCGCTGGCCCGTCAGTTAGGCGTCAGCCGGGCAGTGGCTGGCGAATTCAACCTGGAGCTGTTATTGGAAAGCAAGGCCGGTAAGGTTCGGTTTACCGCCATGGATCGGTTCCCGGCGGTGCATCGCGATGTCGCGCTGGTCGTACGGGAAGAGGTGCAGGCGCAGCAGCTGATTCGTTCGATCAAGGCGGCTGGCCGCAAACTCGTTCGCGAAGTAGAGGTGTTTGACGTGTATCAGGGCGAGCATGTGGAAGCCGGCAGCAAGTCAGTGGCCCTGTCGATCACCTATCAGTCCGGCGAACAGACGCTGACGGATCAGCAGATTCAAAGCGTGCATCAGAGCGTGCTGGAACGGCTGAAAAACGACTGCGGCGCTGTGCTGCGCGGCTGAACGCCATAACGGAAAAGCGAAAATTGAGAAGCGAACCTCAAAGTGGGATATTCCGACTAAAAGAGGTTCGCTTTTTTCTGTCTGAGCTGATCAGGGAAAAGGTGAACTGCGATGTACATTGGGGTGAAATCAGAGTTCATGTTGAGCAAAGATTGCGCTTTTGCGGCGGCTTTTTCCTTGTCATCTTCTGTTGCGTGCGGTAAGATGAAATCGCACGTTTTTCGAATATCATGTGGAGGAAAATCTATGACGGAAATGAATTGGGATGAGCATCGGCCGATCAGAGAAAGGATCTGGATACGAAGGGAGCGTTTCGCTGAGAACAGCAGTCTGAGTTCATGGCGGAGTCAGCTTCGCCCTTTGCTGAGCAACGGATTTTCAAAACTGATGGAGTCCCGGCCGGGCTTCGATGCGTTTCAAAGAGCGTGCGGACAGGCGGCTTTGCGCAGAGCGGAGGCCATTCTGGGCGGGCAGGTGGTCTGTGATCAGCAGCAGGACTGGATCGTCAGCGGGACTCTGCGCATCCGTATCGAAGGGAATGCGAATCAGGGAGTCGTGTGGATGGTGATGACGCTGGCGTATCTGATTGTCAACCAGATTCAGGCAGAACTGGTAATCGAATGTCCGGATCAGGACCTGAATCGAAATCAGCAGAAAATGCTGGCGGAGATGATGGTGCTGTATGAAGCGGTCAACGGTATCGTCGCGATATCCGAAAATGATTCGCCGTTTTTTCAGAGGAACATGGCGGAGGATTGCCGTCGGTTTGGCAATCCGGCTATGATGTCCGCTGCGGATTGAAGGCGCGCTTTGAAATGACAATTCAGCTGAAAACAAAGATCAAAAATGCCGGTTACAGCAGGAGGGGGATTCCTGCTGTTCCGGCATTTTTGATTTAGTGAGCACCACGAAGGTTCAGTTGTTTTTCTCCACGACGCTGATCAGAGCGATCAGCGGAGAGTTCCAGTAGATTGCCACTTCATTGGTGGAGTAACTTTCAGTATTGTCGATATAACAGCGGGCTGGCGGGGTCTGATCGCTGAACAGGCTTTGTGTGATCGGATCTTCCAGCGAGGCGTTAGGACCGCCGACCAGCGCTCCCGGCAGCGTGGTTTGGACTGCCAGTGCCGGCCGGTGGTGAAGATTGTGCGGGGATTGGGATCCGGTTGCGGTCACAAAGGAAAGGTTCAGACTGTTGCGTCCCAGCAGGTAATGAAGGTGATCGGCTGAGCTGTTCACATAGTTGATATTTGGCCGCAGATCGTTGGCCAGCGCCAGAATCAGACCGTTGTTGGCGATCAGGGAATTGCTGCCCCAGACATAGTTGTTGTACAGGGAGACAAAATAGCTGTCGCTGGTGGTGGCGCTGAGAATGGATTCGGCTTCTCCGATCAGCTGGGTCAGAAGCTGAGCGGCAAAATCCGGATCCTCCTGCATCAGCGTTTCGCTTTTCAATAGCAGCCAGGTTCCGTAAGTGCCGGTATTTTTCCATTCCACTCCATGCAGCAGGCTGGCGTCCGCTTCAAACAGGCTGCGGGCCTGATCCAGATATTGCGTCCGTCCTGTGGCATAGTACAGGGCCGCGGAGGCGAAGTACCGTTCGTCCGCATCGACGGTGTCCGTATAATGGCCGGTGCTGAAGCCTTCCGGGTTGGAGTAGGGTGTCAGCGTCATCTGCTGCAGATAATCCCAGGATTTTTCCGCTGCGTTCAGACACTGTTGAGAGAATTGCGGATCGACTGACTGATAAATCACGGAAGCCAGTGCCAGCGCGGCGGCTGTCCCACCGGTGGCAGTGGACATTTCCTGCATGACAAACAGCGGCGCATCGTCCTGATCCGGGCTGATATAGCCCGGGAAGGAGGCGGTGACAACCTTATCATAGACGCCGCCCCAGCTGTTCTGCATCGATAACAGCCACTGCAGTTCCCAGCGGGCTTCATCCAGAATATCGGCAACGCCGTTGCCGCTTTCCGCAATTCCCAGATCGTCGGTAAACAGATCCGGATTCAGCTGCCAGGCCAGCATCAGATCCGTAACGGTTTTGACGCCGGTAACAACGTAGCGCCCATAATCGCCGGCATCATGCCAGCCGCCGCTGACGTCGATCATTTCCTCGGTGCCGTAGACAAGCGCAAGGCTGTTGTGGCATTCCTCATGCGCCAGCGCGCCGGCTGTCTGTTCGCTGAGCATTTGGCCGCAGCGCTGCAGGTTCAGCATTTTGACCGCGCTGTCCAGTACGGAATGATAGAGGTCCTCGCGAATTTCAAATTCGTAGGAAGTTCCGGCAATCTGCGCCTGAATACGGTAACGTCCAGGCGTTGTCAGAGCGCTGAAGTCGCCATAATAGGTTGTTTCCCCGGTACTTTCGTTGTCATGGCGGCCGATGATGGGGGCGGTGTAGACGACTTCACCGCTGTCAGCCTGAATCACCTGAAAATAATCGCCCTGGTCGTAAGGAAAGACGACTTTTTTCTGTGCCTGAGGAAGATAGCCGACCTGATTGACTTTGATGTTGGGCGTTTCGCTTTGATCTTCGGAAAGCCGGTACTGGACGTTGGCAAGCGTGATTTCATGATATTCGTCCTGCCTCTGGCCATGGACGGGACCCAGATTGAAAACGATGCGGCCGTTCCAGGAAGTCGCGCCGGAGACGGTGATTTCCAGGTCGCAGTGAGTGGCTTGCGAAGAGGCGGTGATCGTCTGGCTGAGCTGGACAGAACCGTCGTCCAGATTGATGACGGACACTTCCACCGGACGCTGAATCGAAGAGGTGATCTCGAAGCTGAGATGATAGACGGCGCCGCTGGTCATCGGAATTCCGTCGTGAAAAACCTGCACGCTGTCGGCCTGGGTGCCGGGGTAATGAAGCGTGATGTTCATCTGCGTTGCAGTGTTGTTCATTTCAGCGTTGCTGTCGGTTGTGGCCAGGTGCCAGTTGGTTTCAAAGTCGGGCTGATCCAGCGGCGCCATGACTTCTACCGGCAGATCGACGATGGAGATCACCGGAGTTGAGTCGGTGGCTTGCGGAGAGGCGGTTTCTTCTATATTCTCTGTCCGGGAGCAGGCGCTCAGCAGGCAGCAGCAGGCTAGCAGGGAAAGAATTGATTGCTTCATTCAAAACACTCCTTCCATGAATGATCATTATCATATAAAGAAATGGTGAAGACTTTGTGAAAGCAAGAAAATTGTAAGAATCAAAATAAAATCAAGGAGAATAGGCGGGAAAATGTCAAAAATGGTAGACATTTTCTGACAGCGTCTTCCACGTCCTTTACAACGGGAAATGGCCGCAAAAAGCCCGCATTTCCATTATATTTCATGTGTCATGAAAATTCTGAATTAATTGAAAAGGGAAGTTTTTTGATAGCGATTAAATCGATGGTGAAAAATCAGGGAAATTCTGTCAATAACCGACAGATTACGACTTATTCTGCCTATGTAAGGGCTTAAATAGAGGTGAAAAAAGTTGAAGGGGAAAAGAGCGTTGATGATCATGTTGAATGATGTTATAATCATTTTGTCTGACCGCAGGTTATCTGCGGAGGGGAAATATATTCGTTGGCAAAAAGGAGCGGTTTCATGAACAGCGTTTACCGGTTCGTCCGGCGGCATCGGGAGTTTTCCCTGCTGATGCTGGATACGGTGGCAGTGATTGTCAGTTATCTGCTGGCGTATCTGATCAGAATGGATTTCAGTTTGTCGCCGCCTGATTTTCAGTCGGCTCATTTCCGAGCGATTCTTCTCTTCTTACCGGTAGTGATCCTGCTCAACTGGGCGGTACTTGGGCTTCTCAAGGTCAACCGTTCATTGTGGGAATACATCGGAATCGATGAAATCATCCGGGTCTGTGTGTCAGCGGCACTCAGCAACGGAGTTTGGTTTCTGGTCGTCCTGGCTGCGCCGATTCCAAATTATATACGAAGCGTTCCGGCGATCGCGGCGATGCTGCAGATGTTTCTGATGCTGAGCAGCCGCGGATGCTACCGGCTGTGGCGGCGTTCACAGATGCAGAAGGACCGCGTGCTGAGAGCTCTGATCATCGGAGCCGGCAGCGCGGGGAATATTCTTCTGCGGGAACTGATTCGCAATCCGGTTCACAATTGCCGGGTTATCGGATTTGTGGACGATGCTCCATCCAAATGGGGAAAAACAGTCTCGGGTTTGGAGATTCTGGGCAGCACGGCCGATCTGGCGGACATTGCCCGCAAGCAGCGGGTCAACATTGTGTACATTGCCATTCCCAGCGCCGGCCGACAGAGGATTTCAGAGGTCATTCAGCTGTGCAACGACGCCAAGCTGAAGACGCGGATCATGGATTATTCGGTCATTGATCAGGATGAAATCGGTCAGAACTCCATTCGCGATGTTTCGATTGATGATCTGCTGGGACGCGGTGAAATTCATCTGGATAACAGTGAGATCGGCGAATATCTCAGCGGTAAAGTCGTCATGGTGACCGGAGGGGGCGGCAGCATCGGTTCTGAGCTGTGCCGTCAGATTCTGCCGTTTGGACCGCGGCAGCTGATCGTCATGGATATATATGAAAATAACATGTACGCGCTTCAGCAGGAAATCATCATGGCCAAGCGGCAGGGGAAGATCGGCAGACAGGTCGAGGTGATCTGTCTGATCGGTTCGGTTCGGGATCGGGATCGTCTGGATCACATTCTCGGCAAATATCATCCGGATGTCCTTTTCCATGCGGCGGCGCACAAGCATGTTCCGCTGGTGGAAGATTCTCCGAAGGAAGCGGTGAAGAACAACGTCTTCGGTACCTATCATACGCTGATGGCCTGCATTGAGAACCGGGTTGGCAAGTTTATCCTGATTTCTACGGACAAGGCGGTCAATCCGACCAATGTCATGGGAGCGACGAAACGGATGTGCGAACTGATTGTGCAGTCGATGCGCAATAACGGAGTAACCAAAATTGGTGCGGTCCGTTTTGGCAATGTGCTGGGATCCAACGGTTCGGTTATCCCGCTGTTTAAGGAACAGATCCGCAATGGGGGACCTGTAACGGTGACCGATCCGGAAATTACCCGGTATTTCATGACGATTCCGGAAGCGGCACAGCTGGTGCTGCAGGCAGGAGCGTACGCGAATGAAGGCGATATTTTTGTTCTGGATATGGGACGTCCGGTTAAGATTCTGAAGCTGGCGGAGGATCTGATCCGGCTTTCCGGACTGGAACCGTATAAGGATATTGATATTGTGTTTACCGGATTGCGCCCGGGTGAAAAAATGTATGAGGAACTGGCGCTGGGCAATGAGAAAAGGCACAAGACGGCTAACAATCTGATTTATGTCAATGAGCCGATGGAAATTTCTCAGGAAGAGATCAGGAAAAAACTGGAAAAATTGAAACGGGTTACCTCTGAGCAGAATAATCAGGATGTGCGAAAACTGATTCTGGAGATTATTGATTGAAATCATACAATTTCACTGGAAATCAAGTGATAGAAATAGAGTTTGACTAATTTTATAAGAATTGTTTTTTTGATGATTATGAGAGGTAAAAGTTAATGAATAGGAATATTGCGGTTGCTGGTACCGGATATGTAGGATTATCATTAGCAGTGTTATTGGCTCAGAACAATAAAGTAACTGCGGTAGATATCATTCCTGAAAAAGTTAAAATGATTAATGAGAATAAATCTCCAATACAGGATATTGATATTGAAAAGTATCTTTCGAAAAAAAAACTATGTTTAACTGCAACGCTTGAGGCAGAAGAAGCATATAAAAATGCAGAATTTGTGGTTATAGCTACTCCTACTAATTATGATAGTAAAAAGAATTTTTTTGATACTTCTGCTGTGGAGACAGTTATTGAACTTGTTATGTCTGTAAATTCGAACGCGATCATAATAATTAAGTCTACAGTCCCAGTAGGTTATACAGAATTGATGAGAGAAAAATATCAAACCGATAATATCCTTTTTAGTCCTGAATTCTTAAGAGAGTCTAAGGCTTTGTATGATAATTTATATCCTTCAAGAATTATTGTAGGTGTAGATAAAAATAATGATCGTCTTATACAAGCTGCACATGAATTTGCTGAGTTACTTCAAGAAGGAGCGATAAAAAAAGATATTGCTACCCTATTTATGGGCTCTACAGAAGCTGAGGCAGTAAAACTTTTTGCTAATACTTATTTGGCTCTTCGTGTATCCTATTTTAATGAGCTTGACACATATGCTGAGATGAAGGGGTTAAATACCCAGGATATCATTAATGGCGTATGCTTGGATCCGCGGATAGGCAGTCATTATAATAACCCGAGTTTTGGATATGGTGGATACTGCTTGCCTAAGGATACAAAACAACTTTTAGCTAACTATAAAGATGTTCCAGAGAATTTGATTGAAGCGATCGTCGAATCTAATAAAACCAGGAAAGATTTTATCGCAGATCAAGTTTTACGGAAAACAGGATATCATTACAACAATGAGGATAATGATTATCAGGTAGAAAATGAGAAAGGCGTAGTTGTTGGCGTTTATCGATTGACTATGAAAAGCAATAGTGATAATTTCCGTCAGAGTAGTATCCAAGGCGTAATAAAGAGAATTAAAGCTAAAGGTGCTGTTGTTATTATTTATGAACCGACATTAGAAAATGGAAGCACTTTTTTTGGAAGCAGAGTTGTAAACAACTTGGATGAGTTTAAAACAATGTCACAAACAATCATCGCTAATCGGTACGATAGATGCTTGGATGATGTATCTGAGAAAGTTTATACAAGAGATATATATCGAAGAGATTAGTCTACATAAAGGCTATAAAGGAGTAAAGAATAAATGGACAAGAGCAAATATTTATTGGATCCGAGATTCCAGGGAATTGAAAGTTTTCGCCAAAAAATCTGGCTTTCCTCTCCTACAATGCATGGAGAAGAACAACTGTGGGTGGATAAGGCAATTCAAACAAATTGGGTGTCTACCGTTGGAGAAAATATCAATGAAGTAGAACGTATGACAGCAGATAAAATTGGTTGTAAATATGCGGTAGGTTTATCTTCTGGCACTGCTGCATTGCATTTGGCGATAAAATTGGCAGGAGAACGACTTTACGGTCAGCCTAAGATAGGTCATGGAACATTAGAGGGAAAGAAAGTATTTTGCTCTGATATGACCTTTGATGCGACTGTAAATCCAGTAGCATATGAAGGTGGTGAGGCCGTATTTATTGATACAGAATATGATACATGGAATATGGATCCAGAAGCTTTAGAAAAAGCTTTTGAGATATACCCAGATGTAAAGTTGATTGTGCTTGCTCATTTATATGGAACCCCGGGGAAAATTGATAGAATTAAGACTATTGCTGATGAGCATGGAGCGTTGATTGTTGAGGACGCAGCTGAATCTTTTGGAGCAACATATAATGGTGTACAGACGGGTTGCTTTGGAGATATAGCAATATTATCAGCAAATGGAAATAAAATTATTACTGGTTCTGCTGGCGGATTTCTTTTAACCAATGATTTGGAATGGGCAG
This sequence comes from uncultured Holdemania sp., assembly GCA_904395815.1. Taxonomy (GTDB): domain Bacteria; phylum Bacillota_I; class Bacilli_A; order Erysipelotrichales; family Erysipelotrichaceae; genus Holdemania. The sequence goes on along the minus strand of CAJFOC010000009.1, from coordinate 49,083 downwards.
ATAAAGCAAGAAAATGGTCTACACAGAGTCGAGAAAATGCACCTTGGTATCAACATGAAGAAATAGGTTATAATTATCGTATGAGTAATATCATTGCTGGAGTTCTTAGAGGACAACTTCCTTATGTGGATCAACACATAGAACAAAAGAGGAATATTTATTACAGATATCTGGAAGGATTGAAAGATCTTCCTGTTTCTATGAATCCTTTTGATTCAAAAAAATCTGTGCCTAATTACTGGCTTAGTTGCATTATCATTGATTCTGATGCCATGGCTCCTTTTATGAGGGGCGAGCAAGAAGAATTGTGGATAGCGGAGTGTGGTAAAAGCTGTCCTGGGGAAATTTTAAATGCTTTGTCAGCTTTTAATGCAGAGGGAAGACCGATTTGGAAACCTATGCACATGCAACCAATTTATAGGAATCATGCATTTATTACTGTAGAGGGTAATGGTAGAGGGAATAGCAATGCATACATAGTGAGCTCAAATGTGGATGTTGGATCAGATATTTTTAGACGTGGATTATGCTTGCCTTCTGATAATAAAATGACGATAGAGCAACAGAACGTTATAATTGATATTATCCATAGATGTTTTGAATGAAAGAGGATTGGATAAATGAGATTAGAACGAAAACTTGGGTTCTATGAAAAATACATAAAAAGATTTCTTGATATCGTCCTTTCATTGCTTTTTATTACTTTATTTTTTTGGTTATATATCATCATTGCTATTATTGTGTGGTTCAAGATGGGAAGTCCTGTTCTTTTCAAACAATGTCGTCCAGGAATTGTGAAAAATGGAAAAGAGACCATCTTTGATATGTATAAATTTAGAACAATGACTGATGAGAAAGACGAAGACGGAAATCTTCTTGCAGATGAACAGAGATTGTCAAAATTTGGAGCGATATTGAGAGCCACGAGTCTTGATGAGTTACCTGAGATATTTGGAATTTTAAAAGGGGATATGAGTTTCATAGGACCTCGGCCTCAATTAGTACGCGATATGGTTTTTATGACTAGTCGGGAAAGAATGCGTCATACAGCAAGGCCCGGATTAACTGGATTGGCGCAGATAAAAGGGCGTAATGCCATTACATGGGATGAAAAATTGAATTGGGATTTAAAATATATTGAACGAGTTACATTTTTTGGCGATTTGAAAATTTTGTTTGAAACAGTTGCAATTGTATTTAACAGATCAGGTATTACCGATGGCGAAAATGCTACGGTTCTTGATTATGGTGACGTGTTATTGAAAACAGGAAAAATTTCAAAAGAAAGATACGATATTTTGCAGAGTAAAGCTAAAGCCCTGATTGAAAGTTATGAAAAGAGGAAATATAAATGGCGGGATTAGTATCAATTATTATGCCATCCTATAATACAGCTTACTATATTGGAGATTCAATTCAATCAGTTATCGAACAAAGTTATACGAACTGGGAGTTACTTATAATAGATGATTGTTCATCGGATAATACTGACGAGGTAGTAGCTCCTTTTTTAATTGATAAGCGGATTAGATATATGAAAAACGAAAGGAATAGTGGAGCTGCTGTAAGCCGTAATAGGGCGTTGAGAGAAGCAAAAGGCAAATGGATAGCTTTTTTGGATTCGGATGATTTATGGATGCATGACAAATTGGCAAAGCAAATTGAATTCATGGAAAACAATGCATATTATTTTTCGTATACGAATTATTTTGAAATTAATACAAATGGACAGAAAAATGGCATAATGGTTACAGGACCGAAAAAAATTACTAAAACAGGTTTTTTTAATTATTGCTGGCCTGGATGTTTGACCGTTATGTATGATCAAAATATGATTGGATTAATTCAAATAGCAGATATTAAAAAGAATAATGACTATGCTATATGGTTGAAAGTATGTAGAAAAGCAGATTGTTATTTATTAAACGAGGAGCTAGCATTATATCGTCGCGGCAGAACTGGAAGTGTAAGCAACCAAAGTATTAAAACTTTGATCAGCTGGCATTACAAACTTTATCACGAAGCTGAGAAACAAAATATGATATTATCTATTTTTAATACAGTTAGAAATATTATCTTTGGCTTGTATAAAAAGAAGATTTATGTGAAAAAGGTTCGTTTTGAAATTAATTTGATGGAGTGAAGTTAAAAATGAACAAAGAGAGTATTACGGATGTAAATAATATATCAATTGTGGTACGGTTTTACCGGATAGAACGCTGGCTTTGGGTGCATCACTTTAAGTTGTTATCAAAAATAGTGTGGAGACTTGTATATATTTTATTTGCTTGTTATATTCCGCCGACCGCTATCTTGGAAGATGGTGTAAATATAGCTCATGGAATAGGGATAGTTATCCATCAAGGTTCGGTAATTGGTAAAGGTACAAAGATATATCAAAATGTAACGATTGGTGGAGGAAATGGGCCTAAGATTGGAGAAAATTGTATTTTGGGATGTGGATGCTGCATATTAGGAGATATTACAATTGGAAATAATGTAAAAATTGGAGCTAATGCAGTTGTCTTGGAAAATGTATCTGATAATTGTACCGCGGTAGGTGTGCCAGCTAGAATAATCAATAATAGAGAGGAAAACAAATGAAAATACTACATATTATAGCTATGTCACCACTAAGTCAAAATAGTGGTATACCTGCGGTTTTAAAACATTTGACTGATGCCCAAAATAAAATAGATAGAGTTGAATCTATAGTTCTATCAATTAAAGGAAAGGTTGATGAGATAGATTCTCCTTATTTTCATTATCTAGGAAAAGAAAAAATAGATCATTATTTAAAAAGAACCAAACCAGATTTAGCAATAATACACTGTTTTTTTTATGGAGAATATATTCAAGTAGTCAAATCGTTAATAAAGTATAAAATACCATTTTGTAATCAACCACATGGTTCATTTGGAAGAAAAGCAATGAAAAAATCGGCAATTAAAAAACAAATTGCTAATCATACTGTGTTTTTACAGCAAATCAAAAAAGCCAAGGCATACATTTTCACAAATGTAACAGAATTCAATGATTCAATTTATCATACTTCTAAAGATATTGTCATACCAAATGGAGTCTTATCCTGTATTGTGAATAATTCAAGAGAAAAAAGTAAAGAAAGCTTAAGCGAGCCAGTGTTCTATTATTTAGGAAGATATGATATTCATCATAAAGGACTTGATTACTTGTTTGATGCGTTTGATGTATTGGAAGCAGAGAAGTTTGCGGTACAGATAAAAATATTTGGAACAGGTGATACAAAACAACTGGAATATGTAAATAAAAGGCTTTCAAAACTAAAAATTGTAAATGCAAAAAACTGTGGCCCAATATATGGTGACGCTAAAAAGAAAGAATTGGAGAAATGTAATATTCTATTGTTAACTTCCAGATATGAGGGATCTCCTATGACAGTTCTAGATGGATTTTCATATGGGAATCCATGTATCGTAACTCCTGGAACTAATGTTTCAGAAGAGGTTCTTGAAAACAATTTAGGATGGAAAAGTGAATTAGATGCACAGCAAATTGCATATACAATAATTCGTGCATACGAAGAATATAAACAAAACGGGTATGAGTATTATTCTCGATGCAAACAGTATGTAATAGCTAATTATGTATGGGATGATATAGCATTAAATTCAATAGAATTGTACAAAGGAATTATTAATAGGTGAGTATTCTTTTGCCAATTATCGTATCGAAAATACATGGGATTGCATTTACCACAGAGTAAAATCCAAACTTTTTAAGTTTAGGAGGATGAGTATATGAATAAAAAGATATTAATTGTGACGCACTGGTTTTATCCTCGCCAAAATCCTCGTGCGTTTAGAGCGTTTGAATTGTATCGGCAACTTGCTGTAAATAATGAAGTTGAAGTGTTAATCGGTGATTGGAAAGTTTTGCTTAGAAGAGATCAAGATTATCATTTATTGGATAAATATGATACGAGTTTAGTGAACGGTAAAAATGCTACTTTCTCAAATTCCAAGTTTATTCAGATCGGGTTAAAGATTGTACAATATTTTATTGGTGAAAGATACATACTTAATAGTGGAAAGTTTATAAAGAAAAATATTGAGTTAAGTAAATATGATGCGATCATATCAATTGGGCTTCCTTTCTATGTACATTGGATCGTCGCGAAAAAAATTAACAAATATAAGGGAAAGATTGTTTCTATATCTGATTGGGGAGATCCTTTTTATGGAGATTCGGGAAAAAAGGTGGCGAAATACTTTAAGTATATTCAAAAATTCGTATGTGAAACGTTTGATTATATTGTAATACCAACATCCAACGCAATGAACTATTATAAAAATTATACTTCTGATCAAACTAAAATTAAGGTAATCCCTCAAGGATTTGATTTTTCTGAAGTAAAAGTTTCTGAGTATAAGCAAAATCGAATTCCTCATTTTGCTTATGCAGGCATTTTCTATTTAGATAAGCGGAATCCAGAACTTTTTTTAGAATTCTTAACGACATTGGAAACAGATTTTGTTTTCACTATATATACGATAACACATGGTGAAATATATCAGAGAATATTACTGAAATATAAAAGAATACTGAAATCAAAACTAGTTATTCATGATATGGTATCGAGGCTTGAGTGTATTAGGCTGTTATCAAAAAATGATTTTTTAATTAATATTGATAATATGTCAAATGTACAAGTTCCATCAAAACTTATTGATTATTCATTGAGTGGGCGTCCGGTCTTAAGTTTTCGACAAGATGAAATACCATGTGAAAAGTTTAAAGCATTTTTAAAAGGAGTTTATGACAACGCTCTTGAGATTTCAATAGATGATTATGATATTAAAAAAATTAGTTTGCAATTTGAAAATCTAATTAACGGAGGTTAAAATGTTTGAAAATACATATAGTAATTATGAGCGAATACTGATGAGATTTGGATTACTTGCATTTAGAATTACTTTGGATTTTATGTATATATATATACTTAAAAAAGAGTATATAAATATTCCTTTACTTTTATCAGGATATGAAAGAGGAGCATTTACGTTTGCGGTAACTCCGACCAGGATTATTTTGTCATATTTACTCACTTTATTGTTTATAGAATTTGTAATGAGGTTTATCGTGCGTAAAGATCGGCCTCATGAGTTAATTTGTATAAGTTTATTAGCGATTAGTGTACTTCCTAATTTAGCTATGTTTTCCTACTCAGAAATTGAATGGGGATTTGTTTTATGGCTGACTTTATTCTGGATTGCTTGTTTTGCAATTATGCATTTATTTACGAAAAATCCTGCAAATAGTATAGAGACTAAACTATGGTCAAAATTACACTTTTTGTCGGATAAAAAAATATCGCAATATATATTTTGGATAATTGTACTATTATTTATTATTGGAAGTATAGCTTTTGCGTATTTTTTTCATGGCCGATTTTATATTAATCTTAGCTTTAATCCTGAAGATGTTTATGAATCTAGGCTCTCTGCAAGAGGAACTATAGGGACTGTCTTTAATTATTTTAGAAATACTTCAATGTATACTATAATTCCTATACTATTAAATGCTTTTCTTCGAAAAAAAAAATATGGATTATTCGGTATCTGCCTTTTGACTTTATTACTTCTCTATAGTATTGATTCTCAAAAAGCGGTTATTATGCTTGCAGTTGTTTCTATAATAGGAGCATTTATTGTTAAAATAAAGGCTGCAAAAACAATTATCATGGGTTTCCTTTTCGTAAATATATTTGTTATATTATTTTATTTAGCTACGGGCAATTTACTACTTATTGATTATCTTGTAAAAAGAATATACTTTATTCCTGCTATCATAAGTAAATGCTACTATGAATATATAGGGATACATGGAAATTTGGTTTTTCTATCGTCATTTTTTCAGAGTATGAATTTAATAAGCAACTACGCATATAAAGAATTATCATTGCCTTTTCAGATAGGAAAATACTATTTTGGAAGTTCCTCAATTAGTGCAAATACAGGTGGGTTTGCAGGGGCTTATGCATATGGAGTGATTGGGATGATCATAGTTCCTATCGTATATGGTTATTTGTTTAAACTGTTGGATCGATTATATCCAAGTATGGAAATTAAATACTATTTTCCGTTCATTGTAATTAGTGCTTTTACGATAGAGGGGACAACATTGCCTTCTGTGATTCTTGTGTATGGACTTGTTATTGGATTATTTTTGCTTTATGTGATGAATAATAGTGGATTATTCGAAAGGAATGAATCTACGCAAAAAAGGTTTTTATTTAGGAGGAAGAGTTGAATGAAACAAGTTTTTGTTAATAAAGGTCAGATCATTACTCGCGAGGTTCCTGTAAAAAGAGTTGAATCAGGATATGTTAAAGTAGCTACTTCATATTCTTGTATTTCAATGGGAACAGAGCTAGCTAGCGTTTCATCATCAGGTAAATCGATTTTTGATCGGATTAAGGATAATCCAGATCTAATTAAGCGAGGGTTAAAAATGCTTAAAGAAAAAGGAATCGGCGGAACGAAGGGAGCGATAGATAATTCTTTCGATAAATGGATTCCTCTGGGGTACAGTGCATCTGGTATTGTAATAGAAGTAGGAGAAAATGTTTCTGGTATTTATCCTCGTGATAGAGTAGCTTGTGTAGGCGGAAATTATGCTACTCATTCTGAAGAGATCATTGTTCCGAAAAACTTAATTACTAAAATACCAGAATCAGTTTCATTGCGTAATGCTTCATCTGTAGCTATTGGGTGTATTGCGATGCAAGGAATTAGAAGAGCAGATGTAAAACTCGGCGAAGTTGTAGTAGTAATTGGGCTGGGGTTGATTGGCCAGCTTACTGTCCAGATGCTAAAAGCCGCTGGTGCTAGGGTAATTGCATCGGATGTTAATTCTAAAAGAATTGAAGAGACAAAGTTACTTGGCGGGGTACATACGATAAATTCTATAGAAGAAAGCCTTGTAGAAACTGTATATTCTCTTACTAATGGATATGGGGCTGACAGTGTAATAATTACTGCAGCCACAAATTCATCAACACCTTTGAAACAAGCTTTTAATTGCTGTAGAAAACGTGGACGAGTTGTTCTTGTTGGAGTTGTTGATATTAACATCGATCGAGATGATATTTATCAAAAAGAACTAGAATTCTTAATGTCGACATCTTATGGCCCTGGTAGGTATGATAGCGCCTATGAAGAAGGTGGTATAGATTATCCATATCATTGGGTACGTTTTACTGAGAATAGAAATATGCAAGACTATCTTAGACTCATCGAAGAAAATAAAATAGATCTTGATTATATGTTTGCAGAAGATGCTGATATTGATGATGCAGATGCAGTTTATAAAACTCTATCTGAAAGTACGGATAGACCATTGATGCAATGCTTTAAATATAAGAAGGGAATTAAAAAAGAAAAGCAGATAACAGAAATTTCATTGAAATTGGAACCGAAAAAGAAAGAAAAGATTTCTGTTGCTGTCTGCGGAGTAGGCGGGTTTGCAAAAATGTTCCATCTTCCTAATTTAAATAAAATTACTGATTTTGAGATACATTCAATCATGTCTAGAGATGGTGGTAACGCAACAAAAGCTGCAAATGATTATCATGCCGCGAAGGTCACTACTGACTATAGAGATATTTTAAACGATGAAGATATTGATGTCGTGATCATTACAACGAGACATAATCTTCATTTTCAATATGTAGTAGATGCCCTTAACGCTGGGAAAAATGTATTTGTTGAAAAGCCACTTTGCTTAAATGCTCAGGAATTAACAATCATTGAAGAAACTTTAAAAAGGACAAAGGGAGGATTGATGGTTGGATATAATCGTAGATTTTCGCCTCATTCGAAGAAAATTAAAGACTATCTTGCTAACCGTGTTAATCCTATGATCATTAACTATGTGATGAACGCAGGGTATATTGCACCGGATTCTTGGGTCCATGGAAGAGAAGGTGGGGGTAGAATTGTCGGAGAAGCATGCCATATAATTGATCTTTTTAATTATTTTACAGATGAAACACCTGTATCTATTTTTGTAGAGTCGATTACGCCAAAAACAGCTAATGTTAGTAAAATTGATAATTGTGTTATTACAGTCAAATATGATAAAGGTTCTATTGCTACATTAACTTATTGTGCAAATGGAAGTTCAAAATATCCTAAAGAATTCTGTCAAATATTTTGTGATAATGATACGTATATTTTGAATGATTATAAAGAAACACAAATTTTTGGAACCAGAACAAGCACTTTTACTACTAAAGTTTCTGATAAAGGTCATTATAATGAGCTTGTTGAGTTTGCAAGATCAATTAAGTCTGGAAATAGATTTTTAATTCCTTTAGAGTCACTTTTGATGACTTCAAGAATTACTTTTATTGCAGATGAGTGGTTAAAATGAGAAGGATATTAGTTGCTGGATGGCGAATGTATATGCGTTTATATCTTAAACGTAAACATGTTCGAATTGGTGAAAGAACATTTTTTAATAAGGCAACTTCATTTGAAGGAAGGAATGTTATAAATAGAGACTGCCATTTATATGATGCGTACGTAGGATTAGGATCTTATATGGGCAGTGGTTGTGTTTTCAATAAAACATATATTGGTAGATACTGTGCTCTTGGAGCTGGAATTCGCGTTTCGTTAGGTGATCATCCTATTCATAAGATTGTATCTATCCATCCGGCTTTCTTCTCAGTTAAAAAGCAAGCAGGTTTTACATTTTGTGAAAAAAATATATGGATATCAGACCGACTGCAGGAGTGCAATTATGCTTGTAGAATAGGAAATGATGTTTGGATCGGTGATGAGGTCACAATTTTAGGAGGAATCAATATAGCAGATGGTACGGTGATAGGTGCTGGTGCTGTTGTTACAAAAAACACTGAACCATACGGTATTTATGTCGGCGTTCCAGCCAGAAAGATAGGTAGCAGGTTTACAGAAGATGAAATAGCTTCCTTGTTAAGAATTAAATGGTGGGATAAAAATATTAGTGTGATAAAAGCAAAAGCAAACTTATTTTCTAATATAGAAGATTTTATATCAGGATTTGAGGAATAGTGAAATGAAGATAATTTTTAAAGTCTTTTCAATAGATATGGTTGCAAAGCTTATAGCAATGGTAACAACCATATTATTGATTCGAAGTATGTCAGATACTAATTACGCTGTTTACACAATCTTTGTTGCTAGCACGAATATATTTAATCAGATTGCTATTAGTTCTTTTGGTAAGATGTATATTGTGGATTATTCTGTTCTGAAAGGAAAAGAGTCTACTTTACTTTTTATAGAGATTTTGCTTTCTGTTATAATTACTGGTGTCTTTTGGTTTATCCAACCGGCTGTAAGATCGAATATTTTTCTCTTAATTCTATTGATGGTATCAACGTGTATATTTGCCTATTCAAGAATCTTGTATCAGCAACAATGTCGATTTAAGATGTACGTAATTCTTGAAATAATACGGGTTACATCATTTCTTGTTTTAGTGATTGGAGGTTATTTGTGTAAAAAAAATGATTTATCTGCAATTAGCGTAATTATCTTTCAGACAATTTCATTGATATCATGTATTCCATTTCTCACTAGAAAAAAGATTAAAATTCATTTATTCCGTAAGCCTGATTTTCGGCCGATTTTTGATTTTCTTTTTAAAAAAGAACAATTGTATTTATTTGCGTATGCAGCACTAATGGCTGTTCTTCTGCAAGTAGATGTTCTTGCTCTAAAAACATGGAGTTCAGATTATAATGTATCAGCATATTCATCCGCATTGAAATATTATAATATGATGCTCTTATTTTTAAATACTGTTAATAGTGTTTTACTTCCAAAAATATCATCCGAAGAAAACTATTTAAAGATTCGTAAAATGTATAGACAACAGGATATGCTTTCCTTGGTTTTGTTTGTAGGTGTTGGTATTGCTATGTGGATTGCTCCATATCTTCTTCCAATAATTGATGGCGGAAAATATCCTGAATCTATAGGGGTATTTAGGATTTTATGTATTTCTGCTATTCTTTCATTTTGGGGATCTCCCTATAACAATTTGCTGATTAAAGAAAAAAAATATTTAAGCATCTGCAGCAGATTTACTATTGGGATTATTATTGCTATTTTAGGAAATTATATCTTAATTCCAAGATTTGGATCAGTAGGAACGGCGATTATCACAATGACTTCGTATGGAATTGTTAATATTTCGTCAAGAATACATGCAAAAATAATTATTAATGCAAAAATTAAAGAGGTTAAATTTAATGAAGGTTAATTTTATAGATCGAATAAGAGGAAAAAGCATACAAGAGATCTATTTATTTTTCGCTGAAAAAATAGTTAAAATAAGACGACAGCATCTATATCGCAAGTTAATTTTATCTTTTCATCCCCCAAGGAGTGTGATTCAAATTACTATTGATGAATCAGAGATATCTAATTCTGATTTATTATTGGCAGATATGTGTTGTAATCATATTTTTAATATGCTGGGAAGTGGACCTAAAAGAATTGAGCAAAAACATAATATATCGCTTGATCAAATTCAGAGAATTAATTCATTTGATTTATCTTTGATATTGAAAGAAATTAAAAGAATAAATCCTATGTATAAGTTGCTGGAATGGCAAGAAGATTTTAAAAATAATTATTTGTTTGATATATTGCAAAAAAGTGAATTAATACAAATTGAAGACTCGAAAGGATACGATATTAAAATTCCATGGGAATTAGCTCGATGTCAACATCTTCCATTTTTGGCTCGTCTCTATAGAAAAACAGGTGAAAAGCGGTATAAAAACGAAATTTTATGTGTAATTCTTGACTTTATCTTGAGCAATCCGATTGGATATGGAGTAAATTGGAAATGCACAATGGATGTAGCGATCAGAGTTTCTAATTGGGTTATGGCTCTGGATTTAATTCATGAGAATTTGAACAAAGAAATAGAAGATATAATTTCAAAAGCGATATATCAACATTGCATATTTATCAGATATCACTTAGAAGATCAACGAGGTTATAGAGGAAATCATTATCTAGCAGATATAGTAGGGCTCCTATATTCAAGTACTTTTTTTTCTTCAGAGGGAGAAATTAAAAAGATTCAAGAATTTTCTATTAAACAATTGATTTCCTCGGTAGATGAACAATTTTATGATGATGGGGGAAATTTTGAAAGTTCTTTACCATATCATCGTCTTTCTCTTGAATTAGCAATATATGGATTACATCGTATTTTTTCGTTATCAAATCATAATGTATTGCTCAAAAAGTATACAGAAATAATTTGTAGTGATGATAGAATGATTGAAAAATTAGCTCGGGCAATGGGAATGATGCTTGATGCGATAAAACCAAATGGGAATATTTATCAATTGGGAGATAATGACAGCGGCCATTTGTTTCGATTTTATCATTTTGGAGATTTTCTAACAATCGATCAATATAGATCAAAGTATGATCTTACATCTTCATTGAGTATGAATATGATATGGGATGAAAATGAACTTAGTTGTAAGGAAATAGAATATGTTATTGGAGTGTTATTTAGCTACAAAAAAACCACTTCGATATTCAGTAGTTTATTTGCCGAGTCGTTCATATCTTCAGGAATAGTCGATAAATTGAGAAAATATAGAAATAAAGGTTACAATTTATTTAGACAAAATGATCAGGCTAATTATGTAAATTTATTTCATAAACAGTCGAAAATAATAGAGGTTGATCATCCCATTGTTTTGCAAGATATTGTACCTTTTTATTATCCGACTTTTGGGTTAGTTGGATTCAAAAATGACTCAATGTATTTGGGAGTTTCGATCACTGCGGTTGGACAGCATGGAAGAGGCGGACATTCTCATAATGATAAACTGTCTTATGAGTTTTATGCTAATGGTATCGAATATCAATGTGATCCGGGATCATACGTATATACTGAGTCTCGTGATTGGCGAGATATGTTCAGATCGGTTTTGGCCCATAATAGCCCTTATTTTGGGGAAGAACAGAATTTAATAAATGAAAATTGTTTTTCTCTAAAACAAAGAACTAATAGTAAATTAATGGAATTTACAGATAATATAATACAAGTATCATGTAGTTATTCAAATATATATGTAGTACGCAGATTTGAGTTATCAGAAAATTGTTTAATAATTACTGATTATTCAAATACAAAGTTTCTAGATAAGCCAGAATTCATTTATTATTCAAATGGGTATGGTAAACTAATTAAAAAGGAAAAGGAGATTTAGAATTATGATCAACATAATCGGACTTGGTTACATTGGCCTTCCAACAGCTTTGATGATGTCAACTCATGGAGTTGAGGTTATTGGTACAGATTATGATAAAGAATTAATCGCAACATTGAATGCGGGAAAAACAACATTTAAAGAAGATGGCCTTGATGGATTATTTCAAGATGCTTTAAAAGCTGGAATTAAATTTACTACAGAATATCAAGTGACTGATACATATATCGTTTCTGTACCGACCCCTTACGATAAATTCAGTAAAAAAATTGATGTTTGTTATGTTGTAACTGCCATTAAAGAAATATTAAAGGTAGCGCCAAAAGGAGCAACTGTAGTAATTGAATCGACAGTTAGTCCTGGAACTATTGAGAAATTTATCCGTCCAGAAATTGAAGCGTGTGGTTTTAAAATTGGTGAGGATATTCATCTCGCTCATGCACCAGAACGTATAATTCCTGGAAATATGGTATACGAATTGCTTCATAATAATCGTACCATAGGTGCAGATGATAAAAAGGTTGGTGAAGCAATTAAGAAACTTTATGCCTCTTTTTGTCAAGGTGAGATTGTGATAACAGATATTAAGACAGCAGAAATGACGAAGGTTGTGGAGAATACCTTTAGAGCTGTTAATATTGCTTTTGCAAATGAACTTGCTAAGATTTGTCGGCACGATGATTTGGATGTATATGAGATAATTAAAATCTGTAACATGCATCCACGTGTTAATATTTTGCAACCAGGTCCTGGTGTTGGAGGACATTGTATATCTGTTGATCCATGGTTTTTGGTTGGTGATTATCCATCTCTTGCTAAAGTTATTAATGAATCTATGAAAACTAATGAGAGCATGCCAGATTATGTTCTTAATCGCATTTATGAAATCATGAAAGAAAGGGGTATGACAGATATTACCCGAGTAGGGCTTTATGGTTTGACTTATAAAGAAAACGTAGATGATGTAAGAGAAAGTCCAACTCTTCAGTTACTTGAATCACAGGCACGGCACCTTGCTGTGGGATTGAAAGTTTATGATCCATTTGTTACTAAGGACATTGTAAAAAATCAATACCATGATTTGAATGATTTTCTTGCTGCTGTTGATTTTGTGGTAATTATGGTTAAACATAACGAAATTAAAGAAAATATAAATAAGCTGGTTAATAAAGTCGTTCTCGACTGTCATAACATTTGCGATTTACCAGATGTATATCATATTTAATGGGAATGGTGAATATGTTAAACAGATTTAAACATATACTGCAATATTTGTTTTCATCAAAAAGGCTTAAGAATATCATTTTGATATTATCATTGAGTATTAATATATACTTTTGTGTATCTAAGCTAGATATACAATATAAAGGGAGTAATACGAATTTTAAATATGATGCACGGTTGTCTACATTTGAATTAAATTCCGAAAAAACGGATGTTGTGTTTCTTGACGACAGTATTACCGCATATATAGATTGGAATGAGTTTTTTCCAACATTCGATTTATTGAATCGGGGGATTGAGGGAGACACCTGGAAAGGAATACAGCATCGGCTTAATGAAGTAGTTAAACATGATCCTGATATTATTGTTCTAATGGTAGGAATTAATGATATAGCTGGAGGATCATCTTCAGAAGAAATTTTAGAAGCAGCGAAACAATCTATCGAAATAATAAAAAAGAATTTACCTGGAACCAAATTAATTCTTTGTGATATTCTTCCTTCTCCTCGATATTCGGTACAGGTTATTCAAGAGGTTAATACAGGATATTCAAGAATCTCTGAAGAATACGATGAAATCTTATATCTGCCATTGTTGGATTTATATTTGAATCCAGATAGCTCAGTAAATGCATATCTGTTTAGTGAAGATGGTGTTCACCTAAATGGAGATGGATACAGCATCTGGATTGAAGAACTACGAAAGATTTTGTAAAGATTTCATAAATATGGTATTTTGTTAGTCGTCAGATAGATGGTAATAATTAATTTTACTTCAATATTTTAGATGAAATGAGAGTGATGATCTAGATGAATCCTAAAACTAAAAAAGTGATGATCGTATTTGGTACAAGGCCAGAAGCAATTAAACTTTGTCCATTAATTAACGAAATGAAGAAGAGAAGTGGATTGGAGATTGTTGTTTGTGTAACTGCGCAGCATCGGCAAATGTTGGATCAGGTACTTACAACGTTTAATGTAATTCCTGACTATGATTTAAATATTATGAGAAATCAGCAAACATTGTTTGATATTACAATTAATATTCTGAGTGGAATTAAAGTTGTTTTAGAAGAAGTTAAGCCTGATATTGTTCTTGTTCATGGCGATACATCTACGACGTTTGTTACTGCGTTAGCCTGTTTCTATCTTCACATTCCAGTAGGCCATGTGGAGGCAGGATTACGTACCTATAATATCTATTCACCATACCCAGAGGAGTTTAATCGTCAAGCGGTAGGAATTATTAGCAAATATAATTTTGTTCCAACAAAACTTGCGGCTGATCATCTTATTAGCGAGGGAAAAAATCCATCAACCATTTACATTACAGGAAATACCGTTATTGATGCTATGCAGCATACAGTGAAAAAAGATTATGTTCACCCGGAATTAGAGTGGGTTGGAAATTCTAAAATGATATTTATTACAGCGCATCGTCGAGAAAATTTGGGAGAACCAATGCGTCATATGTTTCGAGCAATTCGTCGTGTTTTGGATGAACACCCGGAATGTAAAGCCATTTATCCAATTCATATGAACCCGACGGTGAGGCAAATAGCAAATCAAGAACTTGGCGATTGCAAGCAGATTCATATTATTGAACCAATTGAGGTATTCGATTGTCATAATTTTGAAGCCAGGAGTTTTCTGTGTTTAACCGATTCCGGTGGAATTCAGGAAGAATGTCCTAGTTATGGTGTTCCAGTTCTTGTCATGCGAGATACGACAGAGAGACCAGAGGGTGTGGAAGCAGGTGCTTTACGACTTGTAGGTACAAATGAGGAAACTATCTATAAAACATTCAAATTATTGCTGGAAGATA
This sequence comes from uncultured Holdemania sp., assembly GCA_904395815.1. Classification (GTDB taxonomy): domain Bacteria; phylum Bacillota_I; class Bacilli_A; order Erysipelotrichales; family Erysipelotrichaceae; genus Holdemania. The sequence continues at coordinate 33,758 of CAJFOC010000009.1, read as the reverse complement.
GAAATGAGTACGAAAAAATGTCTCATGCGTGTAATCCATATGGTGACGGTCATGCATGTGAGAGGATAGCAGATATTTTGGAAAAAGGTGAATACGTACCATGGAGACAAAAATGAATGATGTTTCTAAATTAATTAAATAGTTCCGAGCCATAAATCGTTGACACAGATATTTCTAAAGTGAAAATTGATATATTTAGAAAGGAAATGGAAAATTCCAATGGTTTATAAAACTATGAGCAATAAAATAGAAATGTTTCTGGGAAAAGTATTGCTTATTACCGGGGGTACAGGTTCATTTGGAAATGCAGTTTTAGACCGGTTTTTAAATACAGAACTGAAGGAAATCCGTATTTTTTCGCGGGATGAGAAAAAACAGGATGACATGCGCCACGAATATCAATCCCGGTATCCGGAGTTATCTGAAAAAATCCGTTTTTATATTGGGGATGTCCGTGACCTGCAAAGCGTTAAAAACGCAATGCACGGGGTGGATTATATTTTCCATGCAGCCGCGCTGAAACAGGTTCCTTCCTGTGAATTCTTTCCGATGGAAGCCGTCAAAACCAATGTCATTGGAACAGACAATGTGCTGACGGCAGCGATTGAAGCGGGAGTAAAAAAGGTCATCTGCCTGTCTACGGATAAAGCAGCTTATCCTGTCAATGCAATGGGAACCTCCAAAGCCATGATGGAAAAGGTGATCGTAGCGAAGTCAAGAACGGTTTCTCCAGATAAAACAACGATTTGCTGCACGCGGTATGGGAATGTGATGTGTTCCAGAGGCTCCGTCATTCCTCTGTTCATTGATCAGATCAAGGCGGGAAAACCGATGACTGTTACAGAGCCTTCCATGACTCGGTTTATTATGAGTTTAAACGAGGCGGTAGAATTAGTGGTTTTTGCTTTTCATCATGCAGAATCAGGCGATATCATGGTTCAGAAGGCACCGGCCTGCACGATTGAAGTCCTGGCCAAGGCAGTTGCGGACTTGTTTGATCCAGGACATGAAATCAAAGTGATTGGAATCCGGCATGGTGAAAAGATGTATGAAACACTGCTGACCAATGAAGAATGCGCCAATGCTGTGGATATGGGGAATTTCTATCGGGTACCGTGTGACAAGCGAGATTTGAATTATGATAATTACTTCAAAAATGGCAATCTGGAAAGAACAAAGCTTTCCGAATTCAATTCCAACAATACAGAACTGCTGAATGCGGAACAGGTAAAAGAAAAACTTCTGCAGCTGTCGTACATACAGCAGGAGCTTGCAGCAATGGGGAAAGGAAAGTGAAGCTGAGCCGATGAAAATCTTAATCACAGGCGCCAGAGGCTTTATCGGGAAAAACCTGGTTGCGACTCTTGAAAATATACAGACCGGCAAAGACCGGTCTTTTGGTGTTTTTGAGAATCTGGAAATCTTTTCCTATGACAGACAGAATTCACTCGACGAACTGAGAGAATTCTGTTCCCAATGCGATTTTGTCTTTCATCTTGCCGGGGTGAATCGCCCTGAAACACAGGACGAATTCATGAAGGGAAATGCTGGATTCTTTTCGATGCTGCTGGACTTGTTGAGACAGTATAACAATCCTTGTCCGGTGATGCTTTCTTCCTCCATTCAGGCGGAACTGGATAATCCGTATGGTATAAGCAAGAAAGCCGGTGAAGAATGTCTTTTACGATATGGAGAGGAAACAGGCGCTCCTGTTTATCTCTATCGTTTTCCTAACGTATTTGGAAAATGGTGCCGCCCGAATTACAATTCGGTTGTGGCGACGTTTTGTTATAACATTGCCCGTCAGCTGCCAATTCAGGTTAATAATCCTGCTACGCAGCTGAATCTTGTTTATATTGATGATGTGGTGACAGAACTTGTTGGATTGCTGTCAGGCAAGGTCCATCGAGATGAAGCGGGGTTTGCAGTTGTTCCCACTGTTTATCATGTCACTTTGAAAGAAATCACGGATCTTCTGTATTCTTTCCGGCAAAGCCGCACGGACAAACGGATTCCTGACATGACAGAAAACAGTTTTTCAAAAAAGCTGTATTCCACCTATCTCAGCTATTTGCCTGAAGATCAGTTCAGTTATCCGTTAACCATGAATGTGGACGCGCGGGGCAGTTTTACGGAAATCTTCCGTACCGCAGATCGCGGACAGTTGTCCGTCAACATCTCCAAACCGGGAATAACCAAGGGAGAACACTGGCATCATACCAAAAATGAAAAATTCATTGTGGTTAGCGGGCAGGGCCGAATTCAATTTCGAAAAGTAGGGGAAGAATCGGTCATTGAAGTCCCGGTCAGCGGTGATAAAATAGAAGTCGTAGATATTCCAACCGGTTATACGCACAACATCATCAATGACGGAGATACCGATTTGGTGACTATTATGTGGTGTAATGAGTGCTTTAACCCCGATAAGCCGGATACGTACGCTCTGAAAGTGAAAGGGGAAGATCAGGAATGAGTAAATTGAAATTGATGACCATTATCGGTACCCGACCGGAAATCATCCGTCTTTCGGAAGTAATTAAAAAATGCGACCTGTATTTTGATCAGATTCTGGTCCATACAGGCCAGAATTATGATTACACTCTGAATCAGATCTTTTTTGAGGATCTGGGATTAAGAGCGCCGGATTATTATCTTGATGCTGTCGGGGCGGATCTGGGAGAAACGATAGGCAATATCATTGCTCAGAGCTACAAACTGATGAGAAAGGTTCGGCCGGATGCGCTTCTTATTCTTGGCGATACCAACAGCTGTCTTTCCGCTATCAGCGCAAAACGTCTTCATATTCCTATTTTTCATATGGAAGCAGGAAATCGCTGCTTTGATGAATGTTTGCCGGAAGAGACAAATCGCCGCATTGTGGATCACATCGCGGATGTGAATCTCTGTTACAGCGAACATGCACGACGCTATCTGAACTCAGAAGGAACCGCCAGAGAAAGAACGTATGTAGTGGGTTCGCCCATGGCGGAAGTGCTGCATGCCAATCTGAAATCCATTCAGAACAGCACAATTCTGCAGAAACTGGGGCTGGAAAAAGGACGATATATTTTACTTTCAGCACATCGTGAAGAAAATATCGACACGGATAAAAACTTTATCAGCCTGTTTACGGCAATCAATGCGATGGCAGGGCGGTATTATATGCCGGTTTTGTATTCCTGTCATCCGCGCAGTAAAAAACGATTGGAAAGCCAGCAGTTTGCGCTGGATATACGGGTGAGGACTCATGAGCCGCTGGGATTCCATGATTACAATCATCTTCAGATGAATGCTTTTGCGGTTGTCAGCGACAGCGGAACACTGCCGGAAGAATCCAGTTACTTCAATTCCATTGGTCAGCCGTTTCCTGCGGTCTGCATTCGTACCAGTACCGAACGTCCGGAAGCCTTGGATAAAGGAAATTTTATCCTTGCCGGAATTACAACCGAGCAGGTACTGCAGGCAGTGGATACAGCGGTCATGATGGTGCGAAATGGAGACAATGGCATCCCGGTTCCGGACTATGGAGATTTGAATGTCAGTACAAAGGTAGTGAAGCTGATTCAGAGCTATACAGGTGTGGTAAATAAGATGGTGTGGAGAAAGTATTAAGAAAATCATCAGAGTGAATGGATAAGTAAGGAGAAACAACATGCAGTATTTACGAAAGTTGGACTGGAGCAGGGCAGCGAGGATTTTATGTTTTGTGATCGGCTGTTACTCGCTGGTAGAATATATTGATTTTGGAGATCCAAACTATACGGTCAGAAATTATCTTATTTATTTTCTGATCCTTTTAACGGCGATCGTGATGATAAAGAATTTCATCACCGGTAAAATGAAAGCCTGGTTTTATCGTGTGCTGATGATGTATTCAGCAGTTCTTTTGATCAGTATTGGCCTGAATCGTTCACTGATGGATACTTCCGGAATCATTCTCTTTCTTGAAATGCTCTGCATGTTTTTCAGTATTACGGATTTCAATGGGAAAACCCGTAATGAAATCAAAAAAGAGATTCAATGTTATCTGTTTGTCTTTCTCTGTTTTGTTTCATTTCTCAATCTGATTACCGTTATTCTGGTCTTGTCAGGAAATTCAGTGACTTTTTTTTCAATGACGATCCCCCAGCCGATACGATTACAGGGATTTTTTACCAATCCTAATTTATTGGGTATTTATTCGGTGCTGGCGTCGGTTTTCAGTTTATACTGGATGAACAGGCAAAAAAAACAGTGGCTGATTCTGTTGGTTCCCAACATGGTTGTTCATTGCTTATGTTTATACCTGTCCGATTCCCGGACAGCTCAAATTGCTCTGGCATTTGCCTTATTGGTTTTAGCGATATACGGCCTTGCCCGGTGGACATGGAAATCTTTGATCGTTATGGCTGGAATCGGTGCTGTCATTGTCATGACGGTAGTTTTTAATCCGTTTGATTTTTCAGTTTTTGGGAGAAATGTGTCGTTCCAGGAGAAAATTCAGCAGTTGATGGAAACTGAGGATGAACAGGAAAAAGAAGTGATTCTTAATCGATTAACATCCAGCAGATATTCTTTATGGAAAGAGAGCGTTACTCTCGCAAATCAGAAACCGGTTCTTGGCAACGGGGTAGGAACTTTGTATTCAGCCAGCGATAATCTTGAAAATGATCAATCTTCCATTAAACAGCATGGCTACTTTAACTGCCATAATCTTTTTATCAATGCCTATTACAGTACAGGGGCAGTGGGATTGATTGTCGTCGTGGTATTACTTGCCGGACTGGGAAGAGAATATGTATTGTTTGTAAAAAACAGTAAAAATCAATGGCGATCGCTTTGTCTGATATTGGCAGCCATTTCAGTATTTATTTATTCGATGCTGGATATCGGTATTTTGTTTGATTTTCGACTGCTGACCTTTTTCTTCTGGCTGATCAGCGGAGCGATAGTGCATTTAAACCGAAGTCAGGTGACGGTATGAGCAGAAAGAAACAGAATGGATTGCTGATTCTTCTGTGTCTGGTGCTGACGCTGCTGATGGCACTTTTATGCGGCAATCTCAGCCTGTGGCGGGATGAAGCCTTTTCTCTGAATTTAATCAGAATGAGTTTCTCCGATCTGATCACCGCGACAGCACAGGATGTTCATCCGCCTTTATATTATCTGATGCTGAAAGTATTTGTGGATGGGGTGCATGGGGTTTTTCCTGCGGCAGAAACCATCGTTCTGGCAAAGATCTTCTCAGTCATTCCCATAGGGATCGTGCTGATCATCGGATCGTTATTTCTGTGCGAAAAGAAAAGTTTTCGTGCTGCGCTCATTTTTATCGTTCTGATGTTTGGAACTCAGATTCTTCCGTATGCAATAGAAATTCGAATGTATTCATGGGCGCTGTTGTTTGTTACTCTTTCCTGGCTGTTTATGCCGATCCCAGGACAAAGCAAACCCATCCGCTGGATTCTTTTTGTCGGGTTCTCGGTTGCCGCAGCGTATACTCATTACTATGCGGCAGTGGCTGTCAGCCTGTTTTATTTTGCATGTCTGGATCAATGCTGGAAAAGAAAGCAGCTGAAGCCGTGGCTGCTGAGCTTTTCAGCGACAGTCCTTTTGTATCTGCCCTGGTTCTGCATTGCGTTGGGACAGATTGCACAACGGAGTCAGAATTACTGGATTGACGATATTTCTTTTGGAGCGCTGGTATCCTATGTCAATTTTCCGTTTTCTACCGGTTTTCCGGTGCTGACTCTGGCTTTGTTTATCTTCGTTTTTTTCTTTTTGCTGCTTTACTGGAAAAAAGCAGAAAAAAAAGAAAGGAAAATCATCCTGGGAATCCTGACTCCTGTTTACGCAGGAGGAGTTGGTATTCTGGTCTCACTTTGTATCAGGCCGTTTTTCGTTGCCCGGTATCTTGTGCCTTCGCTGGGCTGTTTCTGGCTCGCATTTTCTGTTGTTGTGGATCATTGCCTTTCCGGAAAAAAGGCAGTGCGTTTCACTACAGCTTTCCTTGTGCTTGTCAATGGAATGACCTATGTTCATTGGTGGCAGATTGAACAGGAAAGAAAAGAAGGGCTGGAAGAATTTCAGCAGTATGTGACCAGTACCTCAAAAACGCTGGTTGTGTTGGATGAGGAACTGGATCTGGTACTGGATATCCTGGATCTGCCGGCACAGCAAGCACCGGTACTCCATCGTGAATTGCAGCAGCTGGATCAGAAGACAATAGTACTGGACTATGCAGGAGCTCGAATTGATCAGCTGCAGAATCAGCAGAGTCTTCGATTGGAATTTTTGCTGGAAAACGCAACGGTTGTCGCGCTTGAACAGAAAGGAGAATGACAGATGAAACTGACGATCTTCTCCAATTTTCTGAACCACCATCAAATTCCTCTGTGCGACCAGTTTTATGCCCGTCTGGGTGAGGATTTCTGTTTTGTAGCGACAGAATGCACCGATCCGGAAAGACTGAAACTGGGATATCCTGATGTCAATGAAACAGTCCCTTATTGCCTTCCGGCTTATCTTTCTGAGGAGAATTATCAGAAAGCGATAAAACTGGCAGAGGAATCCGAGATTGTCATTCACGGATCAGCACCGCAGCTGTTTGTTGATCTGAGAATGAGAGAAAACAAACTGACTTTTCGATATCTGGAGCGAATTTTCAAAAAGCCGTATTATTATCTGATGCCGGGATTTTACCGTTTATATCGTAAATATCAGAATAAGGAACTTTATTATCTGTGCTGCGGCGGTTATGTGAAAAAAGATCTGATGCGTATCCGGCAACGACAGGATGGTTATTATCGATGGGGTTATTTTCCCCGCTGTCAGGAAAGTCCGCAAAAACAGCCGCGTGAAATTGTTCGTCTGCTGTGGTGCGGAAGAATGATTTCCTGGAAGCATCCGGAACTGGCTTTGAAAATAGCCGGGCAGCTGAAAAAGGAGGGCTATGCCTTTCAGCTTGTGATGATCGGTACAGGAAAGCTGGAGGAATCGATTCGAAATGATATTTCCCGGGAAAAACTGGAAAATCATGTGAAAATGACAGGAGCTCTGCCGGCCGAAGAGGTTCGCGGCTGGATGCAGGAAGCTGACATTTTTCTGTTTACCAGCGATCAGACAGAAGGCTGGGGAGCGGTACTGAACGAAGCCATGAACAGTCGGTGTGCGGTGGTTGCCGATGAACGTATCGGTGCGGTGCCTTATCTGATTCAGGACCAGTACAATGGTCTGGTTTACCGATCCTGGCAGGAATTGATGACCGCGGTGAAACGGCTGATGCAGGATTATGCGCTGAGAAAAAAGCTGGGAGATCGTGCCTTCAGCACGATCAAAGAAACCTGGAATGCGGAAATCGCCGCGATTCGTTTTCTTGCATTGGCGGAAGCCCTGCAAAAACATACGGCAGAACCGGAGTTTTTGACAGGTCCGTGCAGTAAGGCGTAGATCAGGAGGAGGCTGGCGGTGATGACAGTCTGAAAGCCGTCTTGCCATGCTGTGCTTTTTTTTGATTCGCGTTAAGGGTATAATAAACCCTGAAAAGGAGACGGATTGTGAACAAAGGTTTTGTTAAGAATACGGCCTGGATTATTTTTGGCCAGATCATGCAGATGCTGATCTCGTTTGTTATCAGTATGATTACGGCCCGGTATCTGGGTCCGGCAAACTATGGCTTATTGAATTATACGGCGTCTTATCTGACCTTTGCCAGTTCTCTGTGCACACTGGGGCTGAACAACATTGTCATCAATGAGCTGATCCGCCGGAAGAATTTTGAAGGAAGAATCATTGGAACTTCCATCGGAATGAGACTGATTTCCAGTCTGATCTCATCGGCAGCCATGGTGCTGATGATCGCTTTGACAAACCGGTGGGACACGACGATGATCTGGATTGCGGCGCTTCAGTCGGTTTCACTTGTTTTTGAAGCGCTGGATCTTTTCAATTACTGGTTCCAGTCCCGGCTGATGTCCAAATATGTAAGTCTTTCCAGAATTGCGGCATGTCTTATCGCTTCCGTATATAAAGTGTATATCCTGGCAACGTCGAAGGACGTTTTCTGGTTTGCCTTTTCCTCTTCGTTTGAAATGATCTGTTATGTCGTCATTCTGACTTTGGCCTATCGGGGGTGCAAGGGTCCGGCGTTGTCTTTTTCCGCTGAAGAGGGAAAACAGCTTTTGATGAAAAGCCGGCATTTTATCATTTCCGGTCTGATGGTGGCGATTTACGCGCAGATGGATAAAATCATGATAGGAAAAATGATAGACCAGACATCAGTGGGATTGTATTCCACAGCAGTGTATCTGTGTGGCCTGTGGTCTTTTATCCCCAATGCGATGATTGATTCAGCCCGGCCTCTGATTACCAGTCAGCGTTCCATCAACAGGGAAAAATACAGACGGCGGATCGTGCAGCTGTATTCGGCCGTGATCTGGCTGGGGATCGCTTTCGGTGTTTTTGTGCTGATCGCGGGGGAGTGGATCATCGGCTTTCTGTATGGGGAAGCCTATCTTCCAGCCAGCGGCGCGCTGAAGATCGTGAGCTGGTATTGTATTTTTGCCTACCTGGGAGTCGCCAGAAATATCTGGATTGTCAATGAAAACAAATACGCTTATGAAAAGAGAATTGCGTTTCTCGGCTCGATAACCAATCTGATTCTCAACAGTCTGTTGATTCCGATTTGGGGAATTGAGGGCGCGGCGCTGGCGACACTGCTGACCCAGTTTGTCACGAATGTGGTAACGCAGCTGTGCATTGCGGATCTCAGAGAAAACGGCCGGTTCATTGTTCAGGGATTGTTTCTTCAGGGATTCAGGAGGAGGAATCGCTTATGAAAATCATGATGTTTGGCAGTCAGTTTCCGCCGCAGATTGCCGCGCAGATGAATCTGCCGGTCAGTCCGTTTGGCGGATGGCTGGAAGGGATCAGCCGGCGTCTGAAAGAAGAAACGGAACTGGAAATTGTTTTCGGGGTAGTTCGCCGCGGGAAAAGAAACCGGATCAGAGAAGTGAAACAGAATGGGATTCATTATTGTCTGCTGGAATATTCGTCGGTGGAGATGCTGAAGAAACAGCTGTCAGCCTGGAGGGCTGAGCTGTACCATGTGTTCGGGACGGAACATCGCTGGAGTTATGATCTGTCTCAGGCATTGCCGCAAGAGCGGACGGTTTTCTCCATTCAGGGACTGATCAGTGTTTATGCCGTTTACTATCTGGCCTCTTTTAATCTGTTTCAGAAAGCGTATCATCCGTTGCTGCCACTTTATTTGCGGCTGGGGCAGCGGGATTTTTTCCGGCGCGGCCAGTGGGAGAAAAAAGCGCTGCAGAATGCGCAATACTGTATAGGACGAACGGCTTGGGATGAATCGGCCGTCCGGCAGATTCATCCGCAGATCCGCTATTTTAAAGCCAACGAGATTCTAAGACCATCGTTTTATACCGGACAGTGGTCGCTTGCCCAATGCCAGCGGCATACGATTTTTGTTTCCCAGGCCGGATATCCGATCAAAGCGCCGCATATGATCATGGAAATTCTGCGGGTGCTGAAACAGAGCATTCCGGATGTCCGATGCAGAATCGGCGGTTATGATCTGACACAGCACCGCACGCTGGCTGGCCGATTGGGAGTATCCTACGATAACTACATCAGTTCACTGATTCGTCGTTACGGGCTTGAAAATCACGTGGAATTTCTCGGAATGCTGAGCGAACAGCAGGTCAGAGAACAGCTGCTGAACAGTCATGTTTTCTTAAGCGCGTCTGTGATTGAAAACAGTTCGAATTCTCTGGCGGAAGCGATGATGCTGGGAACTCCTTCGGTGGCCAGTGATGTGGGAGGCACAGGGCAGATGGCCTGTCATCGTCATGACAGCTTCCTGTATCCGTTTGACGAACCGGTGCTGGCTGCCTATTACATTCAGAAGCTGATGGAGGAGGATGATCTGGCGGTCAGAATCTCCCAAGCCGCCCGCCTTCATGCGCAGCAGCTGTATGATCCGCAAACCAACGTCCGTCAACTGAGGGAAATCTATTCTGAAATAGTAAGGAAATGATTGTATGAAACTGTTGTTTACTTCCTGCCTCTGCAGTCGGCAGCATTATCGAAAACTGTACAGCGCATCGCCGGTGAAGCCTGGAATTCAGGTTCAGAAGTATGACCGGCTGCTGGCGCAGGGATTTGTCAAGAAGGGACTGGCGCCTCTTTGTCTTTCAGCCATCCCCATGAGCCGCGCCATTTCAGGAAAGCTTTTTTTCCCGTCATCCAGAGAAGAACAGGATCAGCTTTGTTTTCACTATCTTCCCGTGATCAATCTTCCGCTGATCAAGGATGCGATTACCCTGGCCCTCAGCTTTTTCAGCGCGCTGATGTTTTGTCTGAAGCATCGGGATGCGGTGCTGGTGGGAGATCTTCTTTCTCTGCCGAATACGCTGGGATGCGCGCTGGCTTTCCGGCTGTGCCGGAAGAAATTTCTGGGGGTGCTGACGGATTTGCCGGAAGATGTCATCGATCAGAAAGGGATGGCCTGGCTGTATTATGGATGTCTTCGCCAATGCACTCACTACGTGTTTCTGACAGAGGCGATGAAAACAAAACTGAGTCAGAACAAGCCGTCATTGATCATGGAAGGGCTGGTGGATCTGGATCGCAGGGAAGAGCCGGCTTTTCATTATGGCTCAAAAAGCGGAAAAGAATGCCTGTATGCCGGAAACTGCGATCAGCGCAATGGAATTGACCGGCTGATTCAGGCTGTGCTGCTGCTGAAAAACGAACAGGTTCAGCTGCATATTTTCGGACAGGGGGACGCTGCCGACCAGATCAGGGAAATTGCCGCAAAAGAACCGCAGATTCATTATTATGGCGTTTGGGATAATGAGAAGGTCGTTGAATTTCAGAAACGCATGGATCTTCTGATCAATCCCCGTCCGACGGAATATGAATTTACCCGCTATTCTTTTCCATCCAAAAACATGGAATACATGACTTCCGGGGTTCCGCTGCTGACCACTCCGCTGGCCGGGATGCCGGAAGAATACCGGCCGTATGTTTATCTTTTTGAAAAAGAAACCCCGGCGGCCATGGCGGAAACCATCGCGAAGGTTCTGGCGCTGGATCGGGAAGAACGAAAAGCCATGGGCAGCGCCGCCCGCCGTTTTGTGCTGGAGCAAAAAAACAATCAGCAGGCCGCAGAACGGATTCTGCAGCTGCTGCAGCAATGAGGAGAAGTAACGATGAAGGTTGGTGTGATTGGATTCAATACGCTTTCTACGATGCCCTATGCGCAGGGATATCTGTCGGTGCTGAAGGAGCTGCAGATGGATTATGATCTGATATGCTGGGACCGAACAAGAAACGGTCAGACACAGCGCGAAGGCAACAACATCATCATTATGAAAACCTCCGATGAATCCATGCGGGATAAATTCTTCGGTTTTCTTCACTGGCATCGGGAAATGAAGAAAATCCTGCGGCACAATGCCTATGACAAGCTGATTGTGCTGACGACGGTACCTGCCGTTCTTCTGCATCGTTATCTGAAAAAGAAGTACGATAACAATTACATTCTCGATATCCGGGATTATACTTTTGAACAGGTCACGGCGTATCGAAAAATCGTGGAAAAGAGGATTGCCGGCTCCCGCTATACTTCAATTTCTTCGCCGGGTTTTTTCCATTTTCTTTCCGAATCGCCCCAGATTCGCATCAGTCATAATCTGCCCGATCAGTACCGGCAATATCAGCAGCAGTACCGGCGCCGTCCTCATGAGAAAATCCGTATCCATTATCTGGGAATCATCACGTATCTGGATGTGAATCAGAAACTGATTCACTGTCTGAAAAACGATGATCGGATTGAACTGATCTATCAGGGACAAATGGCAGAAAAAGGCCGACTGGAAAAGTTTGTCAACGAGAACGGAATCCGCAATGTACAGCTGAAGGGAAAATATCCGGATGATCAGAAACCGTGGCTGTATGGCGATTGTGACTGGATCAACGCCGTTTATTCCACTTCCATTCAGTCTCGCTATCTGATTCCCAACAAGCTGTACGACGCGCTTCTTTACCGGATTCCGCTGTTGGTGACAGAGGGAACAACGATGGCGGAAATCGTTCGCCATCATCATCTGGGGCTTGTGTTTGATCCGGAGAATCCGGATAAGGAACAGCTCATTCAACAGATGCGCTCCTTTGACTTTCCGCAGTTTTATGCCAGTGCCGATCATATGCTGAACGAGGTTTGTGATCAGGTTCAAAAGCTGAGAGAAGAGCTGATTGCGTATTTGAAAGAGTCGTGATCTGATCCGCGGGTTTCAGGAATCTTTTTCGCATGCTTTGGCGAGCATAGAAACAGGGTTTTCCTGTTGAGGTGGTTTATGTTATGATTATTTCAATTGAAAAAAGGCTCAGGGAGGATTATCGTGAAACCGTTGATTATTATTCCAGCTTATAATGAAGCGGAAAACATTCCGGAACTGGTTCGTAATATTCAGAAACTGCAGATCGATTATCTGGTGATTAACGACTGCAGCAAAGATCAGTCTGCCCAGCTCTATTCCCGCCTGAATATCAATCATCTCGATCTGAGCGTCAATCTGGGGCTGGCCTCGGTCACCCAGGTGGGGTTCAAATACGCGCTGGATGAGCATTACGACTGCGCCATTGTGATCGACGGCGATGGCCAGCATCCGCCCAAATACATTCAGCCGCTGTTGAAGGCGATTGAAGAAGGCTATGACGTGGCGATTGGATCGCGGTTTCTGCAGGAAAAGAAGCCGTGGACGATGAGAATGATTGGCAGCCGGATCATCAGCGTGCTGATTTACCTGAAAACAGGAAGATGGATGACGGATCCGACCAGCGGCATGCGGGCTATGGGCAAACGGGTAATTCAGGAATTTGCCGAAAACCTGAACTATGTCGCGGAGCCGGATGCGCTGACCTATCTGTTAAGAAGAAAATACCGGGTCAGGGAAACGCCGGTCAAAATGGAAAAACGGGAAAAAGGAGAAAGCTATTTTACCAGTCCCATCAAATCCATTCAATACATGGTCAACGTGATTCTCAGTATTTTGTTGATTCAGTGGTAAGGCGGTGAACATTCATGAATTGGGGATTGCAGACGAGCCTGCTGATCGGTTCGCTGGGAACGCTTCTGTTTATCATTCTGACAGCGCGAAAGATCAGAATGAACATTCGCTATACGGTCGTGTGGATTGTCTGGGTCATCGCCGTGATGATTCTGAGTCTGTTTCCCACGCTGATCGATCAGATTTCCGCGATACTGGGAATTGCGACGCCAGTCAACGCGGTTTTGCTCATTTTCATTTTTCTGGCTTATCTGATGAATTACTATCTGTTCTACAAGGTTTCTCAGCAGAATGAACAGATTCGTTCTCTGACCTATGAACTTGCCCGGCTGAGAAAGGAAATCCATGAGAAAAAATAGAATACTGGTGATTCCCGGCGCTTTTGTGCCGGTCAACGATACGGTCACTTTGCTGAGCTACAAGCATCTGCGCGGCGCTGATGCGGAAATTGACGTCATTGCGCTGGAAGGAACGCCGGATGAAGGAATCCGGAAGAATCTGGAACAGGATGAAGCCTGGAAAAAGTTCCATGTGGAAACCTGCTGCCGGTATGATCAGGCGGTGGCGACGCTGCAGAAGAAAAACGTGATATCCGGAATTTTTTATACGCTGAAATACTGTCTGACGGCAGCGAAAAAAGGAATAGAAGGCGATTATGACGTGATCTATACTTCCAGCATTCCGGCTTTTACTCATCTGGCCGGATACTGGATTAAAAAGAAAAAAGGAGACCGGGTTCGCTGGATTGCCTCTTTCAGCGATCCCCTGATCCGCTCTCCATACAAAAAGGACGAAGAGTCGTTCAGGGAGTACAGCCTGCTGGAAAAAATTGGATTTTTTGTTTATATTGGAATTTACATGAACGGGGGATATGAAAAAATCTGTCAGAAGGCGGCGGATCATGTGGTGACGATCTGTGAGGAACAGCGGGATTTCATGTGCGCTCATGCGCCGGATCCCCGGCAAGCCCGCCAGAAATCGCTGGTGGTTCCGCTCAATTACATCCGTCAGTGGCCGTTGTATCAGCAATTGCTGCAGCGGGAAACAACACCGCGCCATCGTCCGCTGGTTTTTGCGCATTTTGGCAGAATTTACGGCTTGCGCAAAATCGATCGTCTATTGGAAGCGATCCGCCAATGCAAGGAAGACAATCCGAACCTGGCCCGGGAAATCGTTTTTGTACAGGTAGGCCAGATTCTGCCCCGTTACCTGGATCAGATCCGGCGAGATCACCTGGAAGACTGCTTTCAGGTTCGCGACAAAGTTTCCTATGAACAGGCCATGGCGCAGATGAAGCAGAGCGACGGCCTGCTGTTGCTGGATACGATCATGCCGGACGATCAGATTCAGCCCTATCTTCCTTCCAAGTCGCTGGAGTATCTGCTGCTGCGCAAACCGCTGCTGATTCTGACAACGCCGAAAAGTCCGGTATACCGGCTGTTTACCCGTTATGGTTATCCATGCGTGATGAATGATGTCGCTCAGCTGAAACAGCGGATTCAACAGCTGATCGCTTATCCTGAAGCGCCGGATTCTGCGGATTTGTCAGCGCTGGAGAATGAGGAGGCGACCCGCGAGCTGGTCCGGCTTCTCAGTCAGCCGCTCGATGCTTGAAGACGGCGTGCAGGGGCAGAATTCTTTCGTTTGTTTTCCAACGCTGTCTGTCGCTGTGAAATTCAGAAACTGCAGTAAAGCCCCCGTTTCAGAAAATCTGAAACGGGGGCTTTGTCGTGGAAACAATGATTTCCTGCTGGTGGTCCTGAATGGCATCCGGTTTTGATCATGATCGTCAGTCTGACGCAGTTCGAACAAAACGGACGGGGATTAATAGGCATTCAGGGCATCAATGACCAGATCGACCTCTTCCGGGCTCATACCGTTGTATATCGGTAAAGACAGCACATGATCAGCCATGGATTCGGTGATCGGGAAAGATCCTCGCTGCAATCCCCATTGCTGATAAGCCTGGGAAAGATGCGGCGGTTGCGGATAGTGAATTTTGGTACCGATTCCGTGCTGATCGCAATACCGGATCAGCGCATCACGGTCTTCTGTCTGAATGACAAACAGATGGAAGATGTGTCCCTCCATTCCAAACCGCAGCTGCGGCAGGATGATCTTCGGGTTGTTGATTTCTTCCAGATATCGCCGGGCAATCTGCTGGCGCTGCTGATTCAGCCTGTCCAGATGCTTCAGCTTGACCCGTAACAGGGCGGCCTGAATTTCATCCAGCCGGGAATTGTAGCCGACCCGTTCAAAATAATAAGTGACTCTTGAGCCGTAATTCCGCATCATTTTGAAATCGTCAGCCAGTTTTCTGTCTTTGACCAGCACCGCGCCGCCATCGCCGAAACCACCGAGATTTTTGGTCGGATAGAAGCTGAAACAGCCGATATCTCCCCAGGTTCCGGCTTTTTTCCCGTGAATGGAAGCTCCGTGAGCCTGAGCGGCATCTTCCACTACGGCCAGATGATGCTTTTCGGCAATGTTCATGATTGCCGGCATGTCCGCGATCTGGCCATACAGATGCACGGCGCAGATGGCGCGGGTTTTCGGGGTGATGGCCTGTTCCAGCCGGGCAGGATCCAGATTGTAAAACTGATCCGGCTCGACCAGTACCGGTTTGAGTCCGTTGCGGGTAATGCCCATGATTGTCGCAATGTAGGTGTTGGCCGGAACGATGACCTCGTCATTGGGTTTCAGTCCCAGCAGATCAAACGCCAGAATCAGCGCATCCAGTCCGCTGGCCAGTCCGACGCAAAACGGCGCGTCGTTGTATTCCGCAAATTCCCGTTCAAACGCTTCCACCTGCGGCCCCAGCACATACCAGCCGCTTTCCAGCACCTGTCTTGCGGCTTGCAGATATTCGTCTTTCAACAGATCAAATTGCCGGTCTAACCGGTTATGAGGTACTTTCATTCCGTTTTCCTTCTTTCCAGAAATTCGTCATAATGACGAATATAATCCTTCTCGTCATAGCCCTCGCTGGCCAGCACCATCAAGGTCGCATGATCATGATAGGTCAGCGTATGCCAGACCATCGGTCCGCAATACAGTCCGACCTGCGGGCTGTCCAGCGTCACCGTCATGTGAGCTCCGGTTTCATCCTCACAATACACCTCGATCCGGCCTGTCAGGGCAAAAAACAGCTGCTTCAGCTGATGATGCGCATGCTCGCCGCGGACGTTGTTTTCCCGGGTATCCGTGACGGTATAGACCCGCTTCACTTCAAAGGGAAGGCCCGTATTGTGTTCGATGACTGTCAGTAATCCGTTATCCGCGCTGCCATGAGCCGGAAACGAAATCAGATAGGCATTCTTCATGATTTCTCTCCCTGAGGTTCAATCACCTCGTCGATGACATAGAGCGGCCGGCGGCGGGATTCATCCAGGTTCCGCCACATGTATTCGCCGATGATGCCGAGCATGATCAGCTGCACTCCGGCCAGAATCAGAATTGTACAGATAACGGAAGTCCAACCGGCGACATCGACTCCGTTGACGATTTTGTCATAGATGAGAAAGCAGGCCGCCGCAAAGCCGGCCAGACTCATCAGGAAACCAAACGCGGAGATCCAGCGGATCGGCTTGTTGGAGAAGACGATGAACGTGTCGATAAACAGATCAATTCTTTTCTTGTAAGTCCACATGGAGCGGCCTTTTTCTCTTTCCTGCCGGACATATTCCAGAATTTTCGGTTTGTAGCCAAGCCAGATCAGCTGAACGTAAATGGAAGAATTTTTTTCCTGCATGGCGACCAGCCGGTTGGCAACGCTGCGGTCGATCACAAAAAAATCAAAGCCTTTTCGCGGATAATCGGCGATGACCAGCCGCCGGACAAACCGGTAATAGGTGTTGGCCAGAAAGTTTTTCAGCCACGGTTCATTCCGTCCGCTGCGGGCGGCAATGACGACCTTTTCCCCTTTTTCCCATTCCCGGAACATATCCGGAATCAGGGCAGGAGGATCCTGCAGATCGGCACTCATGACAGCGATGGCATCGCCGGTGGCGACGCTCATTCCGGCGACAATGGCACGGAACTCGCCGAAATTGCGCGACAGCTTGACAATCCGGACCCGGCTGTCCTGTTTCTGGACTTTTTTCAGTTCTTCCAGGGTTCGATCGCCGGACCCGTCGTCGACAAAAATCATTTCCACGGCCGTGTCTGCCAGCGGCTGCACAGCCTGCTGCAGCAGTGCCGGATAAGTTAACGGTATATTTGCCTCGTTGTAATAACAAGGGATGACGATGGACAGTTTCTTCATAGTTTCTTCAATTCCCCTTAATCCGTATCTAGTATAGCAAATTTTATTCATAGTGAAAGGCAAAATGTGAAAAAGTAAGAAAATTGTATCTTTTTTTCATTTTGTTCACAATTTAAAACATTTTTAAGTTTTTTTCTTGTCGTTTTTTGTTAATTCTTTGTTCATTCATTGTATAATACTGAAGATTGAACAGAGGGGGAAACTATGAAAAAGAAAAGAAAAAGGGCGGCGGATCATCTTGTAAGCAATCTGGATCTCATCTATTGCTTTGCGGCGGTACTTGGGATAGAAATGATGTTCCGCGGCTTTTTGGGGTTTCCGGTTCTGGCGGCAGAACCGTTTTTGTATGATCTGGGACTGGCAGGTTTGATCTGCAGCCTGTTGTTTCTGATGGGGCGAAAGACAAGAACGGTGTTCAGCACGCTGATCTTATTGTTTCTGGGCGCGCTGGCGCTGGCCCAGGTGCTGCATTACCGCTATTTCACTACCTTTTTCTCGTTTTCCAAAGCGTCGATTCTGCAGGAATTCTTTACGGTCAAATCGGAAGCGGGCGGCAAGCTGAGCTGGGATCTGATAGTCTTTGTTATTCCGGGCTTGCTGGCGCCGTTATTTCTTCTGATCCGGCGCCGGGTGCGTTACAGCGGTCTGCTGCGGATCGGGGTCTTTGTTTTGACGACGCTGTTCTGCGTATTCAACATGCTGACCACGGTCAGTACCTATCCGGACGCCGAACTGAAAACGGAAAGCGAAGCCTATCTTTATCAGAGCCTGTACAACAAGGTCAGAGCGGCGGAACAGTTTGGTTTCTACGCCTATACGCTTCGCGACGCCCGTCAGACGCTGCTGCCTGAGCCGGTCAGCGAGATTCCGCCAGAAGAGCTCATCGCTCAATATCTGGAAGAGAATGCCTATCAGCAGCCGGTCAACGAGTATACCGGCATCTTTGAAGGAAAGAATCTGATTCTGATCCTGTGTGAATCGCTGTCACCGGTCGTCATCCGGGAAGATCTGACTCCCACCCTTTACCGGCTGTCGCAGGAAGGCATCAATTTCACCAATCATTACGCGCCGGTGTATCAGTCGGCCACGGCGGACAGCGAGTTCATCAGCCTGACTTCGATGGTACCCTCGATTACCTCCGGGCCGATCGCCTATGATCATACCGGCAACACCTTCCCTCTGACGCTGCCGAAGCTGCTCAATGCGAAAGGCTATACCAGCAATTCGTTTCATTCCTTTGAAGGATCCTTCTACAACCGCAACATTCTGCATGAGAGCTATGGTTTTGAGCATCTCTATGACTGGAACGAATTTGAATTTGACAAGCGGGAACAGTTCATCGATGCGTACAACTGGATGCTGGACAAGGATCTGATGCGGCAGACGGTGGAAAAGACGATGGAACTGGAAAGCCGTCCTTTCTTCGACTTTGTCATTACGGTATCCGGTCATATCCCTTATGATCGCTACCGGTATGAACTGGAAACCGATCTGTGGTATACGAGGCAGGTACTCGGGGATTTTGAGGAGAACTATTCGACCGAGGTCATTTCGTTCTACGCCGCGCAGCGGACGCTGGAACAGGGGCTGTATACGCTGATCGAACAGCTGGAACTGGCCGGAGAGCTGGAAAACACCGTTATCGCGCTGTATGGCGATCATTATCCTTACGGTCTGACGGAAACGGCGCAGAAAGAGGTGTTCGGCGATCTGGAAGAAGAGTATATGATTTACAAAACACCGTTTATTATCTGGACGCCGGGCATGGAGGGGGTGCAGGTGGACAAGGTAACTTCAACTTACGATATTCTGCCGACGCTGGCCAATCTGTTCGGTTTGGATCTGAATGGCGAGCTGATCATCGGAACGGATGGCCTTTCCGATCAGCCGGGGCTGGTGATTTTTGAGGATTCCTCCTGGCTGACCGATCAGGCCTATTACGATTCTACCCGCCGGGAAGTGACGCGCATTGACGAATCGATCAGCGATCAGAAGATCCGTCAGATCAACGAACAGGTGATTGAAACGCTGAATATCGGACAAGCCATTCTGGATACGGATTATTTTGCGGGCGATAACGGCCACGCACAGACAGAGGAGTAACATCATGGAAGAAAACAGAACCGCACAACAACAAATCGCAGAATCCACGACTCGTCCTCTTTCCGACCATCAGCGCAAAGCCCGGCGCAGAGAGCGAATCCGCAAACGCCGCCGGCAGCGGGAGCTTTTGTTTCTGATGGCGCTGGCTCTGGTCATGGTCAGCCTCAGCGCCGGTTACTGGTTCTGGCGGCACCGTCAGCTCAGTCTGTCCTCCCCGTCACCGCAGCCAACCGAACCGCCGGTGTTGACGGTCACGCCGGATGCCAATGCGCAGCTGGTGGACGACTGGCAGACGACTTATCGGGTGATGGCCCATGCGCTGGGCGGGATAGACGGGAAAGACTACACCAACAGTCTGGAAGCGTTTATGGTCAACTACGCCGGCGGAACCCGGCTGTTTGAAATCGATCTGGAAATCACAACCGACGGCAAGATTGCCCTGACCCATACGTGGGAGGATTTCAGCGCGATGACTGGTCTGGAAAACCGGGCTTTGAGCAGCGAAGAATTCAAGAGCGCCCGCATTGAAGGAAAGTATACGCCGGTATTGCTGGAAGATCTGCTGCAGTTAATGGAAACCTACCGCGATTTCTATGTGATTGTGGATTCCAAGCGGTTTGATGTGGAAGGAACCCGCATGATTTATGATCTTCTGCTGCAGGAGATCGATGCCGTGGATCCGCAGCTGGCGCACCGCTTCATCCCGCAGGCTTACAATCCGGATATCTATGATACGCTGGATCAGGAATATGACCGGTTTGACGACATCATTTTTACTCTGTACAGCTATTATGTGGAATCGGACGGGCAGAAGATTTATCAGTTTGTTCAGGACCGCCATGTTCCGGTGGTTGTCATGCATATGGATAATGACTGGGCAGAAAAGGTAATTACCGATATTCTGGCTTATGCGAAACAGCAGCAGCGGGAGGATGAGTTTACGATTTACATTCATACCGTCAACGATATGGACAAGGCGCTGAATATCATTGAAGAACAAGGCTTTTTCGGAGTGTATTCCGATTTCATCACCGAACAGCAGCTGCAGCAAGCGCTGGCCGGCTGAAACGCTGTACGTTTCGGATTGCAAAGCGAAAACGTTTGGGGTGGAAGCATCCCGGCGTTCTCGCTTTTTTTGTCTGCGGCACAGATCAGTAACCGGTATAAGTGAAGAAACGGAAGGAAAGTGGGGGAAGCGTGGCATTTTCCTGGTCGGCGTGATAGAATGATTCTGGCAAAATCAGAAGAAGAAGGTGAGGACGTGGGGATGAGCGTCCTTACAGGGGAAAGACAGGAGGAGTAACATGATCCGATCCTTGAGCCTGGCTTTGTTTGCCGATCAGGAACTGCTGTATCTGCTGTTTCTTTCGGCATTGGCCGCCATCGTGCTGATTTTTCTGGCGCGAAAGGGATTGTTTGACGCCGTAATGGAGCGGCTGCACCGAAATAAAGGGGAAGAAGTGGAAACAGAGGTGCCCTCCGGTTATCAGAAAAGCTGCCGCCCGGGACGGTGGAACGGCTGCGATGGGATGGCGGTGACGCTGATTACCGTGCTGTATGCGATCGTCTCTCTGTGGCAGCTGGGATCGTTTTCCTTTCCGGTGACGCGCTGGCAGCCCGCTTCCGACGACGAGTTTTTTGTTCTGGAGATTACCGGCGAGAGCACCGCTTTTGATCAGGTGCTGCTGATTTCTACAGAAGGGGACAACAACGCGCTGGACAGCGGTTATCAGATTGGTCTGGACGGCATTGAGATCAGCGGTTCCAACGATGGCGAAAACTGGGAATGGATCGGCGAGATCGAGGACAGCAGCTATGGTCAGTACAAGATTCTTCATGGCAGCTGGAATTATCGGTATGTCGCCTTTACCGTCAGAAACGAGCGTGCCGTGATCAATGAGATCGGTTTGAAAGGCGCGGGACTGGATGAAGTGCTGCCGGTACGGGTGAAATGGACGTCCAATCCGGACAACCCGTATGATCCGCAGCTGACCATCGACGAACAGCAGAAACTGGCCGCCGATGTGACGTACATGGACGAAACGTATTTTGACGAGATCTATCATGTGCGCAACGCGCAGGAAATCGCCGAGGGACAGTTCATGTATGCTTCTGTGCATCCGTTATTGGGAACGCAGATTATCGCCGCGATGATCCGTCTTTTGGGCAACCATCCGTTTGCCTGGCGGATTGGCGGAGCGCTGTTTGGCATTGCGATGCTGCCGCTGATGTATTACGCGTGCAAGCTGCTGTTTGAAAAAACGGAATACGCGGTGGCCGGGACGCTGCTTCTGGCGTGTGATTTCATGCATCTGACGACCTCCCGCATCGCGACGCTGGAGCCGTTTTCCGTCTTTTTTATCCTGTTGATGACGGTGTTCATGCTGCGCTATACTCAGCTCAGCTTTTACGATACGCCGCTGAACAAGACGCTGAAATGGCTGTTTCTCAGCGGAGTGGCCATGGGCTTGGGGATTGCGGTCAAGTGGACCGGCGTCTATGCCGCCGTCGGACTGGCGGTGCTGTTTTTCATCTCGCTGGGCAGACGCTGGCAGGAATACCGGCGGGCCCGGCGTCAGCCTCAGCCCAATGAATTTGAGAAGAGAGTCGTGGCGATTTTCCCGCAGGCGGCGCTGAAAACGCTGTTGTGGTGCTGTCTGTTTTTTATCGTGCTGCCGCTGATCATTTATTTTGCCGCCTATCTTCCATGCCACATTTTCAGAGATGAAGGATGGAGTGTGGCCGGGGTGATCCGTCAGACGTTAAGTATGTACGATTATCACGCTCATCTGCAGGCGACTCATCCGTTTCAGTCCACCTGGTGGCAATGGATTCTGGATATCCGGCCGATCTGGTACTACCATCAGGTACAAGATGGCATCGTGCTGACGATTTCCGCATTCGGCAATCCGCTGATCTGGTGGACCGGTTTTCTTTCGGTGATCGGCTGCGCCGGACTGGCGATCAGCCGCCGTAATAGGACAGCGCTGCAGATTGTGATTGCCTATCTGGCTCAGCTGGTTCCCTGGATGCTGGTAAGCCGCTGCGTCTTTATCTATCATTATTATCCTTCTGTTCCGTTTTTGATTCTGGCGCTGGTGATGATGATGAAAACGCTGGTGGAATGGAAACCGGCCATGAAAAAGCGGATCGCCGTTTTTCTGGCGGCGTGCGTTGTGGTGTTTGTGCTGTTTCTTCCAGCCACCGCCGGCTTCGGAACGACTCAGGCGTACATTGATGGCGTACTGCGCTGGTTTGGCAGCTGGTATTTTGGATAAGGTGTCATGATGAGAAAATGGAATAAAAAAACATGGCTGGTGTTTGTGCTGTTCTGCCTGATTCTGTCTCTGCTTTCTCTGTATCCCTACTGGCTGCGGGGAGTGAATCTGGAACATGACACGTGCTTTCATATCAGCCGGATTGCGGCGCTGGCGCAGAGCTTTCGGGATGGCGATCTGCTGCCGCGGATTTTCCCTTATCAGAACAACGGCTTTGGTTACGCCAGCCCGCTGTTTTACAGCAATACCTTTCTGGTGCTGCCCGCTTTGTGCGCCCTGGCAGGATTGAGCATCGCCCGCTGTTATCAGCTGCTGCTGTTGCTGTGCAGCTTTTTCACCTGCTTCAACATGGGGCTGCTGATGCGCCGGGTGACCGAAAAAAAAGAAGCGGTATTTCTTGCCGCGTTGCTGTATCTTCTGTGTTCTTATCGGCTGACCGACATCTACGTCCGCGGCGCGGTGGGCGAGGTGATTGCGCTGACCTTTTTTCCGATTGCGCTGATCGGCATAGTGGAGGTGCTGTATGGTCAGCCTCAGCGCTGGGGCTGGCTGACGGCAGGGTTCAGCGCGCTGCTGTTGAGTCATAATATTTCTTTTCTGTTAGGATGTCTGATGTTTCTTGGCTTTCTGGCGCTTCGGATCCGGACGCTGCGCGCGCAGCCGCAGCGGCTGAAAGCGATTGTCAAGGCCACGGTGGCGGCGATCGGACTTTGTGCGTTTTTCCTGTTTCCGATGCTGGAACAGATGAGTGCTCAGACACTGTACGTTCATTCCTATGCTTCCTCCACTCAACTGGAGGATATGGCGCTCAACGCCTGGCAGTTTACAACGCAGCAGATGGTCTTTGGCGTAGCAGGCAACACGCTGGACCCTTCCAGCGCGATGACCACCAATCTGGGCTGGCTGATTCCGCTGCTGCCGCTGACCGGTTTTTTCTTGTTTCAAAAGCCGAAGGAAGAGAAGGGCCGGTTTGTGCATCATTGTCTGATTCTGGGATACGGATTGATGCTGCTGTGCAGCCGTTGTGTTCCCTGGGAATATCTGATGTGGCTGCGGGTCATTCAGTTTCCGTGGCGGCTGATGGCGCCGGCTTCCGTTTTACTGAGCGTGGCGGCGGCCGTGATTGCCGTTGAGTTTTTCGGCCGCTGGCGCAGGCTGGGGGTCAGCTGCTGCATGATTGCGGGACTGATCACTTCACTGGTGCCGTTGGTTCAGGTAATGGACCGGTCGCTGGTACTGAATCTGGATGCGCCCTATTCCGTATTGCTGGATGGATCCCTGCTGGATCCCAGCTATGGCGATTCCTTTTTTATCCGGACGGAAATTGCCGGCGCAGATTATCTGCCAGTCGCAACGCTGGATTATCGTACGGCTTCCCGGGCTGTTCAGGAACAATCCGGTGCAGAGATTTCCGATACGATTCTGCGGCAGGGGACTACGATCCGCTTCGAACTGCAGGAACACCAGGGGCAGCAGTGGCTGACGCTGCCGATAACCTGGTATAAGGGCTATGCGGCCAGCGGGCTGAACCGTGATGGAACGGTTCAGGAACTGACGCTGAGAGCGGATCCGGCGACCCGGCGCGTGCAGGTTTACGATCCGTCCGGAACGATCATTGCCATTGAATTGCGGTATGAGGGAACGCTTATTCAGCGCGGCAGCGAGGTGCTCACCCTGATCAGCATCGGTGTGCTGGGCTGGTTGGGGATAAGGAAGATGAAGGAAAAAAGAAGATCTGAAAACTGAACCCGGTTTCCGTGTCATGAAATGGGGGTAGAATGCGGACAACCCCCTGAGTTGGGAAGATACGGTCTCAAAACGATCCTGTCCGGCAGCGGGAAACGGGAAGCGGTAAAGAGAAGGAATTTGGGAAACAGATCATTATGGATTCCATCGTTCCTGACGACGATGCCGGTTAACATGGACAGAAATGTCCATACTAAAAGGCAGAGGTGATGAAAATGAACGCTGAGAATGAAGTGATGATCCGGGATCTGAATGAACTGCTCAGAGGCTGTCACATGGGCGCGGCGGCATTCAGGGAATATCTGGTTCAGGCGCAGTCGGAAAAGCTGCGGGAAACGCTGAACCGCTCGCTGCAGCGGTTTGAAAAGCACGAAACGGAATTGACCAGCCGGATCAACGCATATGGAGCGGACGCGCCGGATTGTGCCGGAGTGATGGCCATGCTTTCTCAGGCCGCGGAAAAAATCAAGGTGATGATGGCGGACAGTGACGAAGACATTCTGAATCAGTCGCTGAGAGCGATGGATATGGGATTGAAGGCCTGTCATGATTTCATTGAAAAACATCGTCCGGTTCCGGAAGAGATGCTGTTTGTCATTCATGAGCTGCAGCAGGATTACAAAGAGGTTGTCCGGGAGCTGACGGAGCTGAAATTGAATGCGCTGTAAAGAAGAAAGAGTTGCTTTATCCGCAAGGATAGAGCCTTTTTCTTAATTTAAGACTGAGAAATTCAAAACGAGGGCGGCGAAAATGAATTTCTTTATCATCAGGAGGGATTATGATAAACTATAAACAGGACTGTCTGAATACAAAGGAGAAATAGAAATGATTTGTTTTATTTCAATGATGTATTTTCTGGTCACCTTGCTGGAGAGCTATTTGCTGGGCAAGTGCATAGACAAGCTGTTTTTTCATTCCCGCGCTGTCCTGTTTGCCAGTCCGGTGGGCTTTTTTGTTTTGTTAGGGCTGTTTGAACTGGCCGTCGTGCCGGTTGTGGCCTTTCAGCTGGATGCGGCATGGCTGAGCCTGGTGCTGGTTGTTCTGTTTCTGGCCATTCCGGTCTTGGCGCTGGCGCTGGGGATTGATCTTCTGCCCCGTCGGGAAGAGCTGGGAGCGCTGGCGATCGGTATCGCTGTGTGCGCGGTGTACAGCTGGGCGATGAGCCGTCAGACGCTGGGAGTGCAATCGTTCGATACGGTTCACTATCTGTCCACGACGCTGCATAACAGCTCCGCTGAAGTTCTGGGAAATTTTTTCGGATACCGCGGAACGGTTTCCGAGGACATCAGCCTGTTGTACGACTATCAGGGCATTTACCATTACTATGCTCAGTTTTTGAAGTTTACCCGTCAGGTTTTCGGTCTTTCGACCGAAGCGACGCCAATTTACATCTGGACAGCTTCGCTTTCCTATTTCTATTTTCTGGCAGTGACCCTTCTTAACAGCATCCGCCTGTGTTTGAAGCAGCACGGCATTCTGACGCGGGTCTGTGCGCTGGGATTCAGCCTGATGCTGTTTGCCAGTTATTACAACACCACGTTCGCCTTTTTCGGCAACACGCTGAAAATGGTGGCGGTAATGAATCTGGTTTTGCAATTTTACTGCTATGGAGTAAAAAAACAGCAGAATCTGCCGGTGATTGCGCTGATGTTCTGCGGTCTGATCGCCTGCAGTTCATCGGGACTGTTTCAGTCTATTCTGTTTTACGTCGGGATGGTCATGGCGGTCGGCCTGCATCCGCTGAAAAAAAGGGGCCAGTATTTCTGGCTGGGGCTGATTTCCGTACCGTTGTTTGTTTATGGCTGGCTTCTGATCCGGGAGGAAGCGCTGATCGTAGTGCCTCAGTCGGTTCTGCTTGTTCTGCCGTTGGTTTATCTGGGTTTTCTGATGCTGATGTTTCTGCTTCGTTTTCTGTCTGAAACGATGCTGCGCCGGCTGTTTACCGTGATGATGGTGCTGGCTTTTGCCGGGTTGTTTGCGGTTTCGCTGCTTTCTTTCCGTGATGTGGAGGGCGGTTTTCTGTACTTTTTCCGCTCTTTCAGCGCGGCGGATATGACGCTGGATTACTTTTCGTTCAGTACGCCGGCGGAAGCGATCCGCAATCTTCTGATTCTGGCGACGCTGGCGGCCGGGCTGATTCTGGCTCGCCGCCGCAATCGGATGCGTCTGTGGGCGATGACGATTCTGATTCTGTTTCTCAATCCGTTGGTGGCGCCGGGAGTTTCCCGGCTTCTGACCAGCGAGGTGTATGGCCGTTGTTTTGAGGTGCTGGTCAATCCGGCAGTGCTGTTGTGGTGCTGGGCTGCCATTTCCGATGCCTGGGAAGATTCCTTTCTGCATCTGGCGATCCCGCTGTTTCAGGGGGCGGCAGGCATTCTGGGAGTCGGGATATGCTGTTATGGATTGCTGACGCCCTACAACGCGGTGTTTATGCCGGGCGAGGATTTCAATGCGGTAGCGCGGGTTGATCAGGATCAGTATGATCTGTATCGCGAGGTCGACGAAACGGTCAGCGCGCTGGCGGAGGCGCCTTCCGTGCTGTCGCAGGATTACGCGCTGAAGGGCTATGTGGATCATCTCTACCTGACCATTCCGATTACCGATTTCATGCGGGCGCCGGCCTATCAGGATGAGAAGGGAACCGCTCCCTATGAACTGCTCAATGTTTTTTACCCCCGCAGCTTTGTCGGGCAAAAGGTATGGGATAACGAACCGGATTACACACAGGCCTGCCGGCTGATCGAAGCCAGCGATGTTGACTATCTCGTGCTGTCCAAAGAATCGCTGATTCAGTGGGAAGATGGCACGACGGAACCGTTGTGGATGTACATTCGCACCTGTGCCCGGGAACTGTATTCCAATGACAGCTATGTTTTCATGGAGCGGGTCAACTGGGAAGAGGAAAAGAATCAATAGGAGGGATCACCGTGTTTCAGAAAATCAAGGAGAAATTTTTTACTCGCAGCTTTCTGTCCTTTGCCTGCATCGGAGCGTTCAATACGATTCTGGCTCAGATTCTGTACATGATCTTCGTGTGGCTGCGTCAGCCGGTTTCCGCTTCCAGTGTGGTGGCGGATGTCATTCCGATGTTTTTTTCCTACTTCCTTAACATGCGGTTTACCTATCATCAGAAACCGAACTGGAAGAGCTTTATTTCCTTTCCCGTCAGTTATCTGCCGGGCATTGTGATCAACATGATCATGACGGTGATCTTTGTGGACTGGCTGATGGTGGATAAACTGTTTGCCAAGGCTTTCGCTCTGCCGCTGACCATTCCGATCAATTATCTGACGATGTCGCTGATCGTGCGTCTGTCTTCCGGACGGAAAAAGGAAACGCCGGCCGGATAGGAAAGCGGAAGGAAAAGAAGGGAGCGAGGGGATGATCAAAATACTGTGCGCGGTGCTGTGGGTGATGCTGGGCAGCGCCGGTCTGGGATTGACCGTGGAGAAAAAACTGGGGCTTCGTCCGTCGATGTTTCCGGTTCCGCTGGGACTGGTCACACTGTTGTTCGTATTGCAGCTTTGTTATTATCCGGTTCAGTTTTTCAACGGGTCGGTATTTTGGATTTATGCCGCCAGTCTGATCGTGCTGTCCATCGCCACGGTACTGGCGCTGATGAATCTGAAGACGCTGCTTCAGCGTTTCTGGCGCAAAGAACTGCTCTGGGTAGCGGCTTCGTTTGCCGTATTTCTTTTTGTTTTCTATCATTGCTTTATCGATATCGGCTTTTCCGATTCGCCGATGTATCTGAATTATATCGCTCAGAATCTGGATAATCCGCACCTGAATCTGTTCAATCTGTATTCGGGAAAAATCGGGGCGGAATGGGACGCCCTGTATCTGTTTCAGGGATATTATCACTTTGGAACCTTTCTGTGCTGGCTGGTGAATCTGCCTGCGAGTTTGGGACTGGGCGGCACTATCGATACGATTGTCACCTCGGTATGGGGACTGGGCATGATCTATTCGCTGTTTTCTTCGATGCTGATTGTGAACTTTGCCAGCCGGCTGACGATGCCGGGGCGCTGGACGCGGCCGGTATTGCTGCTGTTTACGCTGTTTTTCAGCAATTTCTATTACTGGCGGGTGGCTTTTGCCTTTTATGGCAATACCTACCGCACGTTGTTGGCGGCCTATTTGATGTTTACGGCGTATTGCTGGTTAAGAGATAAGGAAAAAAATCTGAAATGGGTGATGATGCTGATCGTCGGGGCAGGACTGACCTGTTCTTCCTCTTATTTATTTGTTTCCTTCGCCATTTTGTTCAGTCTGGCCGCCTATCTGTTTATCAGCAAAACGGAAGGGGCCTTTTTCGATATGTCGATGATCGTATTGCCGATGGCGGTCTATGCGGTGGCGATGTTCAGCCGCAATCCTTCTGTTCCCTGGGCCGCGCCGGCGCTGGCGGTTGTGTTTACGACGTATTATCTGAGCTGCCGCAGCCGCTGGATGAAGATCATCACCGGCGCGGTGGAACGCTTCTTTTTCCGTTATGGCAAGCTGATTTTCTTTGGCGTGATTCCCGTCGTCATGATGATCGTTTCCGCGCTGATCAATGTCTTCATGCCGGATTATCTGTATGATTATGCCTATTATTTTAATAATCATCAGAATTACGATATGGTTAAGGATTATTTCTTCATCTACTCGCATTTCTTTGACAACCTGCTGAATGTGCTGCGCTGGACGGGGATCATTTTGCTGATCATCCGGGCAGCCACTGCGGAACAGAAGATGATTCGTACGCTGTTTCTGATGATGGCAGTGCTGTTTCTGAATCCGCTGGCCACCACGGCAGTCGCCTATCTGATCGCGTCCAATGTATTTTACCGGACGGTGGAGGTATTGTTCAATCCGTTTACTGAAATGCTGATCATTCTTGCGGTTCTGCAGCAGTTCCAGGCCTGGAAATGGGCACAGAAAACGGTGCTGACTTTGCTGTGCGCCGAGATTGTGGTCGGACAGGCGGGTTCCTGGATGAACAGCGATTTCGGTCTGTATACCTTCTATATTGAAGGGGGAAAGACCGTCAATCCGATTGAAAAGATTTCCGATGAGGAACTGGAAGCGATTCATGTGCTGCAGACGTTGATTGAGCGCGATGCCGACCAGTTTTCACTGGAACATCAGCCAACGCTGATTTCACATGCGGAGGGGGTCAGGACCTTTTTGCCGCAGGTCTATCAGATTTTTACGGCACGGGATTATTATTATATCTGGAATCGGGTTGACTGGATCTTTTATGATCTGGCCCGCCGCCATTATTCCTGGGAGGCGCCGGCTACGGAAGATTATGCCCGTTCGTGCGGTTATCTTGAATACTATGACGTCGATTATCTGATCATTCAGTATTGGGAGAATCCGGAGTTTGATCAGGCTACCGACGCCTGCGCGCTGACGGAGACCACGACATCGACCTTTAAAATCAAGACTGTGACCGCCAGATAGCAGGGACAGAGAAAGAAAAGTACACAAGGGGGAAAGCGTATGACAGCCAGTTTGATTGAAATTCAGTTTACGATTTTGACTTACCTGATCATCGGCTTCATTCTGTTCAAGACCAGGCTGATCGATCACCACGCTCAGGTTTTTATTTCCGATCTGACGATCGGAGTTCTGCTTCCGGCCAGTGTTTTTACCTCGTTTATTTCCAATCTGACGCTGGATCTGCTGAAATCACTGGGCATGATTCTTGTCTTTGCCACGGTGATTGAAGTCGTACTGTATCTTCTGACGAAAATTCCGATGGGAAACCGCTTCAGTCACAGTGAGGCCTGCATTGCCCGGTATGGCATGCTTGTCAGCAATGGCGGACTGATCGGCACGCCGGTGGTTGAAGCGCTGTTTGGCAGCGTGGGGGTGATGTGCTGCAACGTGTTTCTGATTCCTACCCGCATCATGGCTTTCAGCGCCGGGGAAAGCATCTTCAATCCGTCGCTGAAGCGAAGCGGCAGGGAAATTCTGTACTCCATCCTGACGAACCGGATTATCATCGTCATGGTGCTGGGCATGATTCTGGTTGGCTTTCATCTGACACTGCCCTCTCCGGTATTTACCGCACTGCAGAAAATTGGCGGCTGCCTGTCACCGTTTTCTCTGATCCTGGTTGGCAGCATGCTGGCGGAAAAGATGACCGTGACGAAAACCATGATCCGCAACATCGCGCTCATTTCATTTCTGCGGCTGATTCTGATTCCGCTGGCAGTGCTGGCGTTCTGTCTGCTGATGCGGCAGGATTTCCAGACTACGGCTATCATGACGTTATTGATGGGGATGCCGGTGGGCAGCACCTGCGCCAGCTTTTCCAAAAAATACAAGGGAAATGAAGCGTTCGCTTCATCCGTTGTGTTTGTGTCCACAATCCTTTCCATGGTGACGCTGGTATTGCTGATGCAGTTGATGGAAATGATTTTCTGAGCTATGTCCAGAAGAAGCAGAAAAAGAGGGGAAAACAATGAAAATCGCAATATTGATACCTTGTTACAACGAAGAACTGACCGTACAAAAAGTCGTTCAGGATTTCAGAAAAGAACTTCCGGAAGCACAGATTTTTGTGTATGACAACAATTCCACCGATCAGACGGCGGAGCTGGCCCGAAAGGCCGGGGCGTTCGTGCGCCGGGAGCCTCGTCAGGGTAAGGGCAACGTGGTCCGCAGCATGTTTCGTGATGTGGAAGCGGAGGTGTATGTCATGGTGGATGGTGATGATACCTATCCGGCTGAGGAAGTACACCGGCTGATTGAACCGGTACTGAAGGGGGAAGCGGACATGGTGATCGGCGACCGGCTGTCCAACGGAACGTATTTTGCTCAAAACAAACGCAGCTTTCATGATTTTGGCAACACGCTGGTACGCCGGCTGATCAACCGTCTGTTTCACAGCCAGATTCAGGACATCATGACCGGATATCGGGCTTTCAGCCGTTTTTTCGTTAAAAACATGCCGGTGATGAGCGAGGGATTTCAGATCGAAACGGAGATGTCGATTTTTGCGCTGGTGCACCGGTTCCGTCTGGCGGAAATCCCGATTACCTATCGGGACCGGCCGGCGGGCAGCGTTTCCAAGCTGAATACTTTTCGGGATGGTTTCCGGGTTCTGATTACCTTGTTTGATCTGTACAAGGAATTCCGCCCGCTGTATTTCTTTGTTCTGATTGCCGCGGTCTTTGCCCTGAGCGGCTTGCTGATCGGTTTTCCGGCGATTCTGGAATTCATCCAGCTGCGGTATGTTTACAAACTGCCTTCCGCCGTTCTGGCTGCCAGTCTGTGGATTATCGCCTTTCTGCTGGTTTTTCTGGGAATCATCCTGGATTCACAGGCCAATCGCAGCAAAAAGGATTTTGAATATCAGCTGAATCAGTATCTGGAAAGACAGAAAAAAGATCGGTCTGTCCCCTCCGAACGGAAATAAAAGCCGCTTCAGCAAAACAGAATCATGGACTGACCGGCAGGGTTCATCTTGAGCGGAAACGAGGAGCACCTGCCGTTTTTTTATTGATTTCATCCGGAAACCGTGTCGGTCTTTTCGACTGTACTTGCCTGTTGTGCTGTGATACAAAATGAAGCGCAGATATGCAGATTTTACGGGTATACTGCAGAAGGAGGAGGTTATCGGCATGGATCGTCTGTGGAGAAAACATCCTTGTATTTTGCTGATCTTTCTTTTGATTTTACTGGCGGGAAGCCTTGTTCTGCCGTATATCATCACCGATACGCCCTTTATTCTTGGCTGGGATATGCGAACTCAATACAGTTCTTTTTATGAGAATCTGAAAACGATGATGGCAGAAGCAGGGGTATCGAACACGCTTCCTTTTTACTCGTGGGTTTCTTTTCTCGGCAATAATTTCTGGGGAAGCAAACTTTTTTATTATCACAATGTGTTTGATTATCTGGCTCTGCTGTTGTTTCCGGATATGGAATATGACAGAGTGGTCATGATTCAGAGCTTTTTCAAACTGCTGCTGGCAGGTCTGTGTTTTTACCGTTATTGCAGCTACCATCAGTATTCCAGTTCAACCCGGATCATCGGTTCGCTTTTGTTTGCCTTTTCCTCGTATTCTCTGGATGCGCTGAAGGATCCTTTTTTTCATTCGTTTTATGTTTTCCTGCCGCTGTATTTTCTGGCGATGGACCGCTATCTGCTTGAAAAAAAGAAAGTCGGTTATGTGCTGATAACGGCCTTTCTGGCAATCACCAATTATTATCATTTTTATTCTCTGAGCGTTTTCAGCGTTCTTTATTTTATATACCGGTATTTCTGCATTCATCACAAGATCGGCGGCTTTTTCCGGGCGGCTCTGCCTTTAATCGGAGCATATGGCATCGCGGTGCTGATCGCCGGCTTTGCGCTGGTTCCCGAATTCTGCAACATCATCACCAATGACAGGGTGGGACAGTCTTCCGCTTTTTTTCTATACGACAGCGTCAGAACTTATTTTTACGTTCTGACCGGCCTGTTTATTCCTTCCAGCATCATTGCCAACCGGTCCAATGATTTTGCGTCCATGTATTCCTACGTCTCTGACAACAATACGGTTCTGTACGTTTGTCTGTGGGCCGGATCGCTGTGTTCTCTGCTTTTGCCGCAAAGCGTTGCCCGCGGACAACAGAAAGGAAATCGCATATTTCTCGGTGTGATCTTGCTTTTCATGCTGATTCCGCTGGGCTCTTCCATCATGCACGGATTCAGTGAACCGGCTTTTCGCTGGTTTCAGTTTCCGCTGTTTGTCAATCTGACACTGATTCTTCCTTATATTGAAAACAGCAGCCGGATTCACCGAAAAGGACTTCGGATGACCGCGCTGCTGGTGTCTGCTGTCCTGGTGTTGGGAACGCCGTT
Organism: uncultured Holdemania sp.; assembly: GCA_904395815.1. GTDB lineage: Bacteria > Bacillota_I > Bacilli_A > Erysipelotrichales > Erysipelotrichaceae > Holdemania. The sequence continues at coordinate 455 of CAJFOC010000009.1, read as the reverse complement.
ATTGGGGCTGATCCAACAGATTCCGCCGAAAGAGTACGCGCAGGAATACTGTCTGATTCTGATTGCCGTTGTTTTTCTGTGGCTGGGGTATTGTGCGCTGCGTTGCGAAAAACGGTCGTGGCTGATCGCTTTTACTTTTACGGAATTGCTGGTGGTTTCCTGGCTGTCGGTGTACTCCAACAGCGCCTATCGCCAGTTCAGCCGTGAGACGATCGAGGGGGTCACCCATGTGCTGGGAGATAAAAATGAGCTTAACGAGTATTTGCTGACACGAAATGAAAACAATCAGGATCAGTTTTACAGAATTGATGTTGACGCCAGTTCCGTGTATTGGGATTATTCAACCAATCTCAATTTGAATTTGAAATCTCAAATTATGTAGGTGGTTATACCGCCACATAGGGATTTAATAAAGACCTCCGAAACCGTTGAAAATAAAGGATTTTTCGCACTCT
>CAJFOC010000008.1 GCA_904395815.1 uncultured Holdemania sp. | reverse complement strand
CCCACAGAGAGCCTAAAAAAGAGCTGTTTTAGGGATTTAATATCTAAAATTGTCCATATTTTGATATTTATTTCCCACTTTGAGTTTATTAAAGTTTTTCATTTTTCAAAATAGGTAGTTTGTCAACACTCTGAGAGCGGAAATTCATGAAGAGAATTTCCGCTCTTTTTGCCTGTCGGCTTCAACATAAAGGGACGGGTGAGAGCGCATTGCGCAGAAAAAAGGAAAACAGTATAATATGAATATGGATAAAAGGGAGATCTTGATCAGAGAAGCAATCAAATGCTTCAGCGAAAAGGGGTATTATGGGGTAGGTCTGAGCGAGCTTTGCGCGCGCTGCGGGATTCCCAAGGGGAGCTTTAACTACTATTTTCCAAAAGGAAAGAAACAGCTGGTGATGGAGACGATGGAGTACTGTTATCATCACATGGCGGATCATGGTTTTGCGGAGTATTTCCGCCAGCCGACACCGTATGACGCTTTCTGCATGATGGTGGATCAGCTGGCCAGTTCGGTGAGGGGGCACCGGTATTTTGACAGTCTGACGATGACGATGATCGCTATTGAATCCGTGTATCTGGATGAACAGATCCAGCAGAAATGCGCTCAGCTGTACAATCGTTGGAAGGCGGAGTATGCCTGTTTCCTGCTGCGTTATGGTTATGAGCCTCAGGATGCGGAAGTACGTGCGCAGGCGATCTTTGCGCTGATTCACGGCTCGATGATTTCTTCCTGGATCAAGCAGGATAATACAGACCTCATTCTGGCGAAAAAAACGCTGGCGGTGCTGCTGAAGCGGGATAACGATCCGTCGCCGGACAAAGAAAAAGGGCCAAAAGCGGCCCGAACATCCTAACGCTGATTGAGCGTTTCCATCTTGCGATCCAAAACAACCAGCGTCTGCTGCAGTTCGTCAATCTGCCGCAGAATGCGCTGACGGTGCTGCTGAAACAAAGCCCGCCGCCTGTCGACCGTGGCAGGACCCTGAAGGTACAGATCGATAAAATGCCGGATTTCCTCAATCGGCATTTTTGTTTTTTTCAGACACTGAACGACTTTCAGCAGCAGGATGTCGTGATCGTCAAACAACCGCTGATTGCCTGCGGAACGCTTCAGCGGCGGCAGAATTTTCTGTTCTTCATAATAACGCAGCGTACTGGCCGGAATGTTCAGCATGCAGCTGGTTTCCTTGATCGTATACAATGGACAGTTCCTCCCTCTTGACTTCAAGTTTACTTTAACTTGTATTATAGTCATGTTCGAAAAAAAGACAAGAGGAGGACAGGGACAGAATGAAGAAGAAATCCGTGTTGGGGATGCTGGTGGTGACGGCAGCCTTAGGAGTGTTCATGAACATTCATCATCCGGTGACGCCGACGTTGTTTACGGAGATGGGACTGCCGTCGAGAATCTTCGGGACATCGTATGCGGCCATGTGTTTTTTCAGCTTTCTGACTTCTCCGTTTTGGGGAGAGATCAGCGATGCGAAAGGAAGGCTGAACGTTTTTCTGATCAGCTGTATCGGTTATGGGCTGGCACAGCTGTCGCTTGGCTTCTGCACTACGGAAGCGACGGTGCTGATTTCCCGTTCGGCGGCCGGTTTTTTTGCCTCCGGTACCAGCATCGCGTCGATTGCCTATGTGGCGGATCTGAGCAGCCCAAGGCAGCGAGGCCGGGCGATGAGCGTGGTGATTGCGGTGCAGTCGGTGTCGCTGGCGGTCGGTTATCTGCTGGGCGGGGTGCTGGGCTCGCTGTCGTTTGTTCTGGCGTTTACAGTGCAGGGAATCGGCATGATCGGTTTGGGCGTGGCGACGGTGGCCTTGCTGGAAGAAAGTCTGACGGAAACCCGGCAGATTGAACGGGGGACGCTGCTGCGCAACATCAACCCGCTGTCATCGTTTCTCAATGCCCGTCATCTGCTGAGCGGGGCGATGATTCTGTTTGCCGGGGTTGTGATCTTCAGCAGTTTTGCCAGTACCTGTTATGACAACGCGTTCAACTACTATCTGAAAGATCAGATGAATTTCATCCCGGCTTACAACGGGATTCTGAAAGCGATCATCGGCATCATCGGTCTGGCGGCCAACTTTACGATCAACATGTGGATTGTCGAGCGGACACGGGTACGGCTGTCGCTGGCGGTGGTGTTGCTGCTGTGCTGTCTGAGCAGTGCCGGAGCGCTGATCAGCACCGATCTGCTGCCGTTGTTTCTGGGAATGAATCTGGCGTTTTATACGGTCAACGCCATTTATCAGCCAATCATTCAGACGTTGTCCTACCAGCACCGCGGCAAAACGGAAATCGGCATGGTGACGGGACTGGTCAACGCGCTGAAAAGTCTGGGCAATGTGGCGGGTTCGCTGTTTGCGGGACTGATTTATGATGTTTCTTTCATCTTGCCCTTTGCGGCGGCATCCGTGCTGTTTGGCGCGGCGTCGCTGACAGGATATCTTTATTACCGCGCCGATCATACCGAAGAAAAATGAAAAAAAGATCCTGATGACGTTGTTCTCATCAGGATCTTGTGTTTTATGAGCGGGCCAGGAAACGGGCGGAACTCTGATACAGAAAAATCAGATACAGCACGTTGGCGATCAGCGAGATCACATTGCCGATCATGCCGACGATGTCCGCGATGCCGATCGAAGCGAAGGCCAGCATGGAAGCGATCAGAAACAGCACGGTGGCCGCTGCGGTCAGCTTCCAGACCCATTCTCCGCGGCCAGCTTCCTTTTCACAGTCGATTTCCCGCAGCAGCGAAGAGGTCGCAAAGCACAGGTAATACGTCTGCATGAAGGAAAGGACATAACTGACAAGACTGAGCATGTAGATGATCATCAACAACGTCGCCGCTGTGCCGGTCTGATCGGCCGAAGCCTGGGAGGCAGCGCTCAGCGTCAGGATGTTGATCGCAATGGAACAGGCCAGCATCGTCATCAGAAAGTGGAAGGCCCGGGTGTAAAGCGGGGTAGTCTTACGGATCAGGATTGCCGCGACCAGGATGAGAATCCCGCCGATCAGCGACAGGATCGATCCGATCCGCGGAATGAAGGAAAACAAAGCGGTCAGCTGGCCGATCAGCATCAGCCGCAGCGCTTTTCCTGCAACGGGAAAACGTTCGTCATTCATGGATAACACTCCTTACAGAAGAACAATCCCGGTTTGTTCCGGGATGGTTACGGCTTCATCATATCATGGAACGCAAGGATGAACAAGCGATCCGCAGCTTATTTCTGCGGGCGGTAGCACTGGTAGCGGAAGGAATACTTTTCCGCATTGTAGTAGGTTTCCGTATATTCAAACGGCGTGTTGTCGCTGAGATAAGAGATGTGGGTGCTCAACACGACATCATGACGATCGCTGAGCTGCAGGTATTCCCGGATCTCGCGGCTGGGGGTGACGACACGGATGGTGGTGTCGTTGTACGCCAGCTGCAGTCCGATTTTTTCTTCCAGATACTGATAGAGCGACTTTTCGAGATAATTGACGTCGAGAAAGGGAACCTTGCGGACCGCGATGTAATTGTAGCTGACGGCCAGCGGGTTTCCGTCTCCGGTACGCAGGCGGATGAAATAGTGAATGAAATCCTCGTCGTTCAGATGGAGATGATCGCGGATTTCCGGTTTTTCTCTGGCAGTGATCACCGAGTAATGCAGCAGGCGGGCTTGGGTTTCAATGCCGGCCCGGCGATGTTCTTCTGAAAAGGACAGCATCTCCGGAATTTTCCGTTCGATCCGCGGACCGCGCACAAAGCTTCCCCGTCCGGGAATCCGTTCGATGTATTCCTGATCAAAAAGATGGGTGAGCGCTTTGTTGACGGTCATCCGGCTGACATGGAACTGTTCGCACAGTTCGTTTTCCGAGGGCAGTCGGTCTCCCTGTTTCAGCTCGCCGTTACGGATCTGACTGATAATCGTGTCTTCGATTTTCTGATACTGAAGCTGTTTTTTGGTCATGGTCATCCCTGTCTTTCCTGATTTCGGTCAGTTCTATTTTACCATATTTTGCCGCAAGAAAAGGGATCGGCCGGATTTTCAGCCGGTTTGTTTGCTGCCGGCGCGCTGGTGAAAGTGCGGATCGGCGGCGTAAAACGGATCGATTCCCAACCGGTAAGGCAGCCGGGAGGCCACGATCTGCAAAGGCAGAATGTATTCCAGCACATGGAAATCCGGATCGTCAATCAGCGGCAGGACGCAGTCATTCGGTTCAGGATCAAACCCGGCGAAGGCGCTTCCGATCACGCTTTGATGCGAGGTGGTATCCGCGATGACAGAACGGATCTGCAGCAGCCGCCGGCGCAGCGCTGGGTCCGGACTGGCCAGATAGATCAGCCGCGTATCCGGATGGACGGAATTGTAGATGCCGTGGCAGAATTCTTCCAGATCGTATCCGGTGATGGCAAAGCGCATCGTTTCCAGCATTTTCAGCGCGCCTTCCAGAACGTTGGCATAGTTGTGACCGTAACCCAGCACCAGAATGCGCCTGCCTTCGATCAGCTCATCGGTCATGGCGTCCGTCCAGCGGGTAGCGGCGGGGATAATGGCGCTGAAGTTGTGGATCGTGGTGTGCAGCCGGCGGATCAGCGTCTGATGCTGATGGGGATCGATACGGCCGATAGCCAGTGCGCCTTCGATGCCAAGCAGCCACAGAATCAAGACGGAAACGGTATAGCCCTTGGTTTTGGCTATGCTCAGCTCCGGGCCGCATTCCATCAACAGATGCAGATCGCTGAGAGTAAAAATCAATGCCTGCTGGTTTTCACTGAGCGCGGCAGTTAGACAGCCGGCCTGCCGTGCTTTTCTGAGCGCCTGTGCGGTGGACAGACTGTTGCCGCCCTGAGAAATGCCGATCATGAGCGATTGCGGCGAGTAGATCTGCTGTTCGTGAACAAACAGGGACGGCAGTTCAGCCCGGGTGCGGATCCCGGTCAGCGTTTCGATCAGCCGCCGGGCCGCCAGCGCGGCGTGATAGGAAGTGCCTGATCCGCACAGGATGATTTCCTGAGGCTTTTTGTCCTGCAGCAGCGCGCAGAATCCGGCGGTCAGCGCTTCACGCTGCTGCAGCAGACGCATCAGGATTTCCTCTTCTTCCAGAATGTAATCGTACATGGTGATGTTATCGTTCATCGTGATTCTCCTTTCCCAATACCGGCCGGCCTGCGATATAGGTTTGCAGAATCTGGCCGCGATCATCATAGACGGTCAGATCAGCATCGTAACCGGTACGGATCAGGCCGAGATGATCATCCAGGCGCAGCATCCGGGCCGGATTGATCGTTGCGGCATTGATTGCGCAGACCTCGCTCAGCCCGGCAAGATGCTGCAGGTTGAGGACAGACTGAATCATCGTGATGCAGGAGCCGGCCAGCCGTCCGTCGCTGAGTCGTCCGACACCGTCCTCGCCGATAGTGACTTTACGGTCCACCGATTCATAATAGCCGGGTTTCATGCCTTTGTAGCGGGAAGAATCCGTGATGACGACCAGCCGGTCCTTGCCTTTGCAGCGGCCGATGATGTTGACGACGGCCGGGTGCACATGAATGCCGTCGGCGATCACCTCCGTAAACAGCTCGTCGCATGACAGCGCCGCTCCCGGCAAGCCCGGAGCGCGGTGATGAAGCGGGTTCATGCTGTTGAAACAATGGATGACCGAATGCGCCCCTTCCCGGACCGCCTGCATCATTTCCTGATAGCTGACGCCGGAAAAACCGACGGCGATCTCCAGTCCCAGCTTCGCGCAGTGTTTCAGCAGCTGATGATTCTCATCCTTTTCAACGGCGATTCCTACCCGGATGATGTGATTACCGCAAGCGGCCATGAACCGGTCGAACTGAGCGATATCCGGTTTCTGAATCAGATAGGGATCATACGCTCCCGGATACTGATGGGAAGTATATGGCCCCTGCAGAAAGATGCCGGGAATGCGGGCGCTGTCATTATCTGTCTCCTCCATGACCGTTCGTATGGCCTGCATTGCCTGCAGAATGCGTGCTTCGCTGCGGGTGACGGTTCCCGGCAGAAAAGAAGTGACCCCTTCCTGAGGCAGATAACGGCGCCAGCGGCGAAGGGTCTGCGGATCGCCATCGGAGGCATCGCCGCCGCCATAGCCATGAGTATGGACGTCGATCATACCGGGGATGATTCGGGCATCGCCGAAATCCTGACGGCCTTCCCGAACATTTCGCTGGATCTCGGTAATCCGTCCGTGTTGCAGGGTGAGTGTGGCGGGAACGAACTGTTCGTCAATCCATACCCGGCTGCTGCTGATGGTGTGCATCATCTCTGTTTTCTCCTTTCAGACAGGAACAATCCCTGTTTCTTCATTTAAAATTATATGCTAAATAAATGTAAAATCAACAAAAAGTATATACAAATATTGAAAAATGTATTGCGTTTGTGAACGGGATCCTTTATGATGAAATCAGATTCACAGGCGAACAGGGGATAGATCTGTCAGGAATTCATGATGATCCGGCAGGCAGGGAAGGAGGAAAGAAAGGACCCCCCTTCGCCATGAAAGAAGAAAGGGGACGTTTGAATGACGATCTTGCAGATTGTTTGTTTGACACTGTGGGCAGGGTTATCGCAGGTAGACCAGATGACCTTTAATCTGCTGCCCAGCGGCATCATCCCTACCGCAATTTTTACCGGATTGGTGACCGGCAAGCCGGAACTGGGACTGCTGGTCGGCGGAACGCTGCAGTCCTACGCGCTTGGATTGGGAATGTTCGGCGGGGCTTCCATTCCGAATTATCAGGTGACGGCGATCATTGTCGTCGCGTTGTCGGCTTCGGCGCAGGATGTGGCTTCCACCATTGCGCTGATCGGCATTCCGGTCGCGACACTGACCGTGCAGATCGATGTTTTCGGCCGTTTCATCAATTCCGTGTTCCAGCATCGGGCGGACAAATACGCGGCGCTGTGCGATTCCCGGCAGGTTGCTTTGAGCAATCAGCTGGGCGTGCTGAGCTGGTCGCTGTCACGGATGATTCCGGTGCTGGTCGCGCTGTGTCTGGGGCCTTCTTTTGTCGATATGCTCAATGCGATCATGCCTTCCTGGCTGAGTACCGGCCTGACGATTGCGGCCGGTCTGTTTCCGGCGGTCGGCTTCAGCATTCTGCTGAAATATCTGCCGCTGCGCGGTAATCTGCATTTTCTTGTGCTGGGATTTGCGCTGACGGCCTGGATGGGCCTGTCCACTCTGGCGGTGGCAACCTTTGGTCTGGCGGCGGCGCTGGCGGTCTATGCCCGGATAGGAAGAGAGAGAATGCAGGAAGCAGGAGGTGAAATGGATGAGTAAGCAGCTGACAAAAAAACAGATTCGCCATCTGTCCTATCGCTGGTCGTGGCATCGTTCACTGTCGTGGAACTATGAAAAGATGATGAGCTGCGGTTATCTGACTACGATGCTGCCGGTGATCGACAAGATTTATCAGAATGATCCGGAAGGCAGAAAAAAAGCGTTTGAAACGCACAGCGTTTTCTTCAACTGCGAACCGAATCTGACCAACATCATTCTGGGGATGGATATCGCGATAGAAGAGGAAATGGGAGCGCAGGGACTGGAAACGGTCGCCGGCATCAAGACGAGTCTGATGGGCCCGTTTGCCGGTATTGGCGATACGCTGTTTACCAGCGTTCTGGCGACTATTTTTGGTTCCATTGCGGTAACGACCGCACTGGAAGGCAGCTATTTCGGTATCATTCTGTGGGAAATCTGGCTGTTCTTCGTCATGTTTGGGCTGCGGCCGTATCTGATGCAGCTGGGCTATACTCAGGGACTGAAGCTGACGACCACGCTCAGCAGCAAGCTGAACCAGATTACGCAGGCAGCCAGCGTTTTGGGCATTATGGTCGTGGGATCCATGGTGGCCTCCCTGGTCAAGGTCAAATTCGGAACATTGAATCTGATGGGGACGGAATTTGATCTGCAGACGAAACTGTTTGACGCCATCATGCCGCAGTTTGGCGCAGTGCTGGTCGTGGCGTTGTGCTATGCGGTACTGGGCAAGATCGGCATGAAGTCTTCCCGCCTGATCCTGCTGCTGCTGGTGATCGCGGTACTGTGTTCTTTCCTAGGAATTCTGGTTCCGGCATAAGATGCAGATCATTGTCAATGCCGATGATCTGGGTTATACCCGTGGTGTTACGGAAGGGATCATCGAAGCGTATCAGAAAGGAATTGTCACTTCAGCGACGGTGATGTGCAATATGCCCAACGCTGTCTATGCCGCTCAGCGGATTAACGAAGTGCCTGGACTGGGATTGGGAGTTCACCTGAATCTGACCTGCGGGAAACCGCTGACTCAGCCGCATACTCTGGTTCAGCCGGACGGAACTTTTCTGAAAAACCGCGTATTTTACAAGGTGTTTGTCGATCCGGATGAGGTGGAGGCGGAATTTGCGGCGCAGATTGAGCGGTTCTGCGATTTGTTTGGCCGGCTGCCAACGCATCTGGATTGTCATCAGGGTTGTTATGACGGTCAGACGCTGACTATGGCTGAAGTCGGAGGGATCGCGCCTGAGCACCCGACTGAAGAGATTTTACGGCGTACCAAAAGACTGGCGGAAAAATGGGGATTGCCGCTGCGCCGTCACTGTGATTTCCAATGGCTGGATGGTTATCATGGTGATCAGGCGACACCGCAGCATTTCCTGCAGATGCTGCAGGATCAACCGCCGCAGGCCCGGCTGGAATTCATGGTTCATCCCGGCTGGTGCGATCTGGAGCTGTTTCAGCGCAGCTCCTATCATTTCCCACGGGTCAAAGAGCTGGCGGGACTGTGCGATCCGCAGCTGGCTCAGGCGCTGCGGGACAGGGGTGTGGAGCTCGTTCATTTCTGAAGCTGTCGATTTTTCTTTACTCTATCGTCAAAATCCGCTACACTAAAGGCGATTAAGAGGGTGAACGGTATGGAGAGAATCCGAAGCGTAATTTTTGACATGGATGGGGTTCTGATCGATTCGGAACAGTTTTATCAGAATCTGCTGAACGATTATTTTGTTCGACAGGGTGTCCGGCTCCCTGCGGGCCGGCTGAATCTTCTGATCGGCGGCAACGGACGGATGAATGTCTGGCCTCAGATTCTGGAAGGCGTTGAACTTCCGCTGCCTTATGATGAATTCATGCTGGATATGAAAACCTATCGCCGTGCGCATCGGATTCAGGATTATCGCGAACTGCTGTTTCCGGAAACGGAAACAGTGCTGAAAACACTGAAGGAAATGGGGTTGGTGCTGGCGCTGGCCTCATCCAGCGGGTTTGCCTCCATTGAAAAGATGCTGTCGGACACCGGTCTGCATCCGTATTTCAGTCTGGTGACCTCCGGCGAAATGTTCAAAGAATCCAAACCGAACCCGGAAATCTATCAGTTTACAGCTGAAAAACTGCAGATGACGCCGCAGCAATGCGTGGTTGTGGAAGACTCCAGCTATGGCATCCAGGCCGGAGTTGCGGCCGGAATGACAGTCATTGCCCGTGAGGATGAACGGTATGCGATGGATCAGTCGCTGGCGCATTACAAGGTTCACCGGCTGACGGAAGTGGTCGAACTGGTGCGCCGGATTGACGCATTGCCGGTATCCGCAGCGGCACAATAACAAAAGAACCCTGCGGCTGCAGGGTTTTCTGATGAAGTGGCGGTATGGGATACGATAGAAATCAGAGAGGAGAAGATTACGATGGATCTGACAGAAAAAACGTTGTCCGCGCAGCGGGTATTCGAGGGACGGCTGATCCATGTCCGGCATGATCAGGTGTGTCTGCCGGATGGGCAGAAAACGGTGCGGGAGGTCGTGGAGCATCCCGGCGGCGTAGCGATCGCGGCGTTAACCGAAGAAGGCCAGATTCTGCTGGTCGATCAGTTCCGTTATGCTCAGCAGCGGGTCATGCGGGAAGTCCCGGCCGGCAAGCTGGAACGGGGAGAAGATCCGCGCAAGGCTGCGCTGCGGGAGCTGGAAGAGGAAACCGGCTATCGGGCAGAGCATATCAAACTGATGGGGGAATTCATTCCGACCGGAGCTTATCTGGAAGAGCGGATCTGGATGTATTTTGCCTGGGGGCTGAGTTTTGCCGGACAGCATCCGGATGCCGATGAATTTCTTCATGTTACGAAAATGGATCTGGGGGAGCTGGTGGAACAGATCATGAACGGGACGATCATCGACGGCAAGACGATCGCGATGGGGTTGAAGCTGCAGCGAATGCTGGAAAACAGTTCGGCGGCAAAAAGAAAAGCCGCTACGGACTGAACTGTTCCGGAATTCATCATTTCCCGGGAAATCGTCACGGATCAGACAGGCTCTGTCCGTTCAGAGCCAGTGTTCACCGTGCTTTAAAAGAAAAAAGACACAGAATCCGCAAGACAATCTTTTGTTCCAAGAATCGCAAGATGGTCTTCATTCTGTGTCTTTTTTTATTGGTGCTTGCTTTCACAGACCCGACGGTAACAAATAGGCTGGTCATACCCGAAGGTTCGTCTGCCGTTGACTTCCAAGATTTCTTCTACCTGCAGCTCCTGCTTTGAAAAACGTTCATACAGGGTAAAACGGACAGTAGGCGAAAACTGGCTGACGCTGCCGCCTTCCCACACTTCGTCCTGTTTGCGGTACAGAGCGGGAGTAAAACGGGAAGATGGCCGCAGCGTACGATAATCCATATCGCTGACGGATGCGCTGGTAAACGTCGTGCTGTCATATCCTTCCGGGAGGGTATAGGATGTCAGCAGAATTCCGTCGTCCTGTTCAGTAAACAGAAACAGATGGGCGGAAGCACGGGTTGTGCCGTTAACGGTATAATAGCTTTCCTCAATCAGAAATTCTCCGGCAAACTGCGGCGGCAGATTACGGATTCTGTCGTTGCATCGGGTGTTGATATGTTCGGCGCGGGGAAATTCCGGGTTTTCCCGAACCTGATCATCATTGGTGAAATGACCGGTCAGAAGTTCCATGAACTGTTCCAGATTTGTCATCATGACCTCCTTCAGTGTTAGTTTTGCGAAAAGTATAGTCCTCTGTGATCACGCTGTCAAGCCGAACACTTTAATTGAATCGTGATCATGGTTATCAGCCGCAGTCTGAAGTCAAAAACGCGCTCCTTTATAAAAAAAGGACGCGCGTTTTTTTGAGAGTTATTGAGGCCGATAGCGCTCCCGGTTGTATTGTTCCGTGAGCTGATCAAACTGCGAATCCGACTGATCCTGAGGCAGCCGGCGCAGGTATTCGTTAGGCGTTTCGTAAGGATGAATCGGCGTACCGCGATGACCGCGGATATCGACCTGCCGCCGGTAACGACGGCGTATCGCCGACAGCGGAGCCTGTGTCACAGAAGCGCGGCGCAACGTTGCCGAAGAAGGCCTTGATGAGGAAGCTTCACTGTGAAATCCCGAATCCAGCGACGGGGGTTGACGACGTTTCAGCCACCGGCGGATCAGAGAAAACAACAGGAACCCCGCTGCGATCAGCAAACCGGCTACGATCAAGGCGAAGAGCCCATCCGCCAGTGCGGAAGTCGAACTGGAAGTTTGGGAGAAGAGATCGTCTGCCGGTTCGGAAGGGACGGTGATCGAAGTTGACGGATCGGCCTGACGATGGGCGAGAAGCCATTCCACTGCGTGCTGGATGAGCAGGATGAAGCCGGAAAACAGAAAAGCCAGCAATTCGACAAGATGGCTCAGCAGCCAGACGATTCCCTGCCGCAGTATTTCCGTCAGTGCTGCGAACAGAGTCTGCAGCGGGCCAATGATCAGCAACAGGGCCAGCTGAAGCAGCGCCAGTCCGCAAAGCAGCCGAAAGGCGTCGTCTGACGGCAGCGAAGGAGCAGACATGCTGCAGCGAAGGTGATGCTGAACGCGCAGGACAACCAGGCTGAACAGAAACAGCAGCGCCGCCCCTGTCAGCGTGGCTTGCTGGCGGATCTGTACCAGCACGGCCAAAAGGAAAGCGCTAAGGACAATGGCTGCCAGCGGAATCGCCGGCTCCTGGTTCAGCCACAGCATCGCCAGCGTCATGACGCCAAACAGCAACAGCATCCCTAACATGGAAAAGGAAACGGGGAATTCGGCGGTAACCAGAGCGCAAAGCACGATGAGCGTGATGATCAGCGGATAGCGCATCGTCTGCGGCGCGGCGTGGATCAGGACATTCTGAAGCAGAAAAAAGACGGCAACCAGCGGCAGGGAAACCGGCAGCGAAAGCGCCGATATCAGACACATCGACAGCCAGAACCCGGGCAGCGTACGATTGAAAATCAATGCGGCAGCGGTCAGTTTTTTCATTCGCGTTCACCTGCCTTCAGCGTAAGAACTTCGCAATGCGGCAAACAGACGGCCTGATCGTCACGGGTCACCAGCGTCACCGCCACACCCCGCTGGCTCAGCGCATACAGATTCTGCTGCAGCGAGGTGGGGACTTCACTGGAAAAGAGGACGCAATGATGACGGTAATTCAGCTGTGATGCCGCCCGGCTGAACAGCGTCAGCGGCGGCTGCAGCGGATAGGGAGTTACGCAGGCCAGCAGGTCAAGGCAGCTGATCAGGTGGTTCTGGCTGCTGTCGCAAAAGGAGGTGTCCGCAACGCGGAGCTTGATCACGCTGTTGGTGATCAGCGCGGCCGGCTGCTGGCTGCGCAGGCATTGGCGGATCAGCGTGGCGGCAAACGAAGCGGCCTGATCGATAAAATGAGCGTCGTCGATAAACAGCGCCTTGTGCGGGTTGACCAGCAGAATTATGACCCAGGACGGATCCGCCGTAGGATCAAACTGCCGGACATGCAGGGCGTTGAGGCGGGCGGACGCTTTCCAGTCTATGCGGCGCAGACTGTCGCCGGGAGCGTAAGGACGTACACCGGTAAAGAAAATCGGATCTTCCAGAATCCAGCGCCGTACCCGCTGCTGTCCCTGATCGCTGCGGTTTTGCGGATTCACAGCGCTGAGCACGAGCGGTTGAGGATGCACGGCTACCGCCAGAGAAGGCCAGGCGGGACCATCAACAGAGATGATGCCCAGCCAGTCGCTCAGTTCGCTCTGCATGCGGAATTCACCCACTCCGCGCTGCAGGGCGGTGAAATGCAGCTGCCGTGTCTTTTTGGTCCAGGGCAGCAGCGAGGTGCGCAGCGTCAGTGTCTGAACGGATCCGGATTCACGCGGATGCGCCGGTTCGGTCAGCTGCAGCAGGGACGGATAGGACAGCTGAAATACGACAAGCGGCAGAATGCGGAATTTCCGGTTGTCCAGCGAAAAGGTCAGCGTCAGCTGTTCGCCCGGCTTCAGCCGGCTGTGATCCAGCCGCATCTGCGCGTTCAGTCCCGCCGCGCCCAGCCGCTGAAAGCGCAGATGGAAGAGGGCGATGAGCACAATGGCCAGAAGCAGCGCCGTCAGAATGATCATGACGCAGTCCGAAACGACTCCGTTGGCACCGCTGCGGTATCCAGAATCTGCTGCATCAGCGTTTCCGCCTGAAATTCCGCCCCCAGGCTCAGTCCGCCCAATACCAGCCGGTGCGCCAGAACCGGGATGGCGCATTCCTTGATATCATCCGGCAGGACATAATCCCGTCCATGGATGGCCGCCATGGCTTTGCTGCAGCGAACCAGCGCCAATGCGCCGCGGGGACTGATCCCCAGAAGAATCTGTTCATGCTGGCGGGTCGCCTCGCATAACCGCAGGATGTAATCGAGCAAGACGTCATGAATGAGCACGTTCTGCGCCTGCCGCTGAAGTTCCTTCAGCGTCTGCAGATCCAGTATTGGCTGCAGGTGAGCGTCAAAATCAGCAGCGGCATGCCGCTTCAGCATGATCATGGCCTGATCGTGATCCGGATAACCTGGGTGCAGCCGGATCATGAAGCGGTCGATCTGCGCTTCCGGCAGCGGGAACGTTCCCTGGTTTTCGACCGGATTCTGCGTAGCGATGACCAGAAATGGAAACGGCAGCGGATGGGTTTCTCCTTCGATGCTGATCTGGCGTTCTTCCATCGCTTCCAGCAGGCTGGACTGGGTCCGCGGCGCGGCCCGGTTGATCTCATCGGCCAGGACCAGCTGAGAAAACAGCGGCCCGAGACGGAATTCAAAGATTCCTTTTGCCTGATTATAGAAATGGATGCCGGTCAGATCCGAGGGCATCAGATCCGGCGTGAACTGAATCCGTTTGAAGCTCAGATCCAGCGACTGGGCGATGGCTTTGGCCAGGGTCGTTTTGCCGGTTCCCGGCACATCTTCCAGCAGAATATGTCCGCTGACCAGCAAACTCATCAGAATGAGGTCGCAGCTGTTGTCGCTGCCGACCAGGATTTTACCGACGTTGTCGCGTAACCGTGCTGCCGCTTCCTGAATGTTCATGACGCTTCCTCCCGTTGAATGGGTATAATTGTAGCATACCCGCCGGACAAAACGACAGCCGGATGAACAAATTTTCATCTGATGGCGGCGGAAAAGCGGGAATTGAAAGAGTTTCCATATCAAAAACATGATATACTAATACATAATTTCAGTGTGACTGACAGTGAAGAAAGGAGACCTTCATGAGAAAAGGAAATCGCCTGCTGCTGACGGCTTGCGGACTGCTTGCGCTGATGACGGTCGTCCTGCTGGCCCTGATCAGCCTGTTTCAGGTTCGCGGCCTGACAGTGATTCAACAGACGACGGAAATCGGTTATCAGTCGGAGACAACGGATATGATGACCTTCTCGTTTTCCTATCTGACCGACGCTTCGCAAAAGGCAGAGGTTACCCATGTGCAGCTGATAGCCCGGGATTTTCCGGTTTACATCACCGGCAGCACGACCCGTTCCTTCGGCCCGTTCCGGGTTACGACGCTGCAGCTGGTCATTGCGCCGATGGAGACGGACTGGCCTGAAGAGGGCGGGATCGATGTGTCTGATGCGGTGCTGACTTTTGATGACGGAACGACGCAGCAGATTGACTTTGGGGATCTGAAACTGATTCCTACGCTGGACAACAGCGGCCCGTTTGAGATCACCGAGATGACCTCGGAAAGCGACGGCAGTTTTCTGGTTCGGCTGCAGGCTACCAAGATGCTGCATTTTGCCTCCATCAGCAGCACCGTGCTGAGCGATGTGCAGTCGGTGCTGGAGCTGACGATCAACGACAAGCCGGTTGAGGAGTGGCGTGGTCTGTTGGTTCCGGAAGGGGAAATAGTGATCCAGGGACGTTTTGTGCCGGACAGCGTTCCTCAGCTGCAGACGATGCGGCTGACGCCGACGATCATTCTGGAGGATGAAAAGGGGACGGAATATGCACTGCAGCTGACAACGGAGCGGCAGCGACAGGAAGATTTTACCGTGTTCAATCTTCTATCCTATACAAAGAAAGGAGGAAGCGGCGGATGAGAAAGGGAATGCTGGCGGTTTTCTGGGGCTTGATGCTGTTGACGCTGACGATGATTGAGCTGCCCTGGGAACCGTTTCGCTGGGGAATGAATATCGCCGGCTATGGTCTGTGTGCCGGCGGTATGCTGGCGGCGTACCGCCGCTGTGCCGTCCGTTCCTTTTTGATTGCCGGTCTGGGTCTGGCCGGCGCGATGATCTGCTGTGTTTTGTCCTTTACCGCCGGAATGCCGGACCGATATGCCGGGGTGATTCAGCTGCTGTGCCGGATGATGGAACTGTTCGGCTTTGCCAAAATGTTTGAAGGCTGCTGGAAGGAATTCCGCCGCCGGCGGATGCGGGACAAGGCCATGGAGACCGATCTGCGCATGAAAAGCTTCGTGTTTGCGTTTGCGCTCTGTTCCATGGCCGAGGCCGCTTTCTGGTTTATCGGACTGGAATGGGGAACGCTGCTCAGCCAGCTGGCCATCCGGCTGATTTATGGCGCGCTGATGGCCAGCGTGATGCTGTATTCGGAATGGGATCGTCAGATTCCCTCAGCGTAATGCCGCCTGAATCGCGGCTTTTTCTTTTCTTCCTGCAGAAATCTGATATAATAGATCCGTTTTGAGAGAAAGATGTCAGTCGCAATCCCCCTGACAATAAAAAAAACACGAAAGGAAGAAAATCATATCATGAAGAATAAAACTCTGTTTCGTCTGTGTCTCAGCGCTGTCATTGCGGCGCTGTATGCCGCCGTTTCCCTGGCGCTGGCGCCGATTTCCTTCGGAGCGGTGCAGGTGCGGGTCGCCGAAGCGCTGACCTTGCTGCCGGTGCTGTTTCCGGAAGCGATTGCCGGGGTGACGCTGGGATGTTTTCTGACCAATCTGATCGGCGCGATGACCGGGATGAATATCCTCGGTTTTGCCGATGTGCTGATCGGAACGCTGGCGACTTTCGCCGCGGCGGTCATGACATGGAAACTGCGCCGGATTCGGGTTGCCGGTCTGCCGTTGTGTTCCGCGCTGATGCCGGTTCTGTTCAATGCCGTGATCATCGGCGGGGAACTGGCGTTCGTTCTTTTTCCCGACCAGTTATTGACCGGGTTTGTGATCAACGCGCTGCAGGTGGGCCTGGGTGAATTGCTGGCCTGTCTGATTCTGGGTCTGCCGTTAGTTCAGGTGCTGAATCGGACGGAACTGGCTCGCCGCTTCGGGCTGCGGTAAACGCCTGTGCCTCTCAAAACGGATAACCAACGGGATCGAAAAAAAGGATTCTGGCCTGAAAGTCAGAATCCTTTTTTCTGCCTGCAATTCGGCTTGTTCCCTAAGAATCAGTCTTCCGGCTGCACGGCGGGATTGTGCTGCAGATAATCCAGAATAAGACAGGAAAACGTATAGCGGAAGGATTTTTCTTCATTCTCCGGATCCAGCTGAAACAGTTCCCGGATCTTCTCGATACGGTAGGCAATCGTGTTGCGGTGGACATAGCACTGAGCGGCCGTTTTCTGCAGGCTGCCATGCGTTTTCAGATAGATCATCAGTGTTTTGAAATATTCCGTGCCGGTGGCTTTGTCGCTTTGGGCCAGACGGACGATGTCCGGATCGCAGAACTGCGGCAGCTTGCGGGCAGGAATCTGCGACAGAAGGTGAAACAGCCGGATCCGGCCATAGTCCAGAATGAGGGCCCGGGAATCGTCAAATTGCTGAAACCGCAGCGCGTTGGCGGCTTGCTGGTAATAATCCGGCAGCAGAATCAGATCGCAGAAAGAGTCGGAGCTGCCGGCTTTCAGACGATGGATTTTCAGAAATTCCTGCAGCGCGTTCAGATTGGCGTGGTTATCCTTGAAAAATCCGGTGAGAATGACAATTTCGTTGTGGATCGGCAGCATGAAACTGTACTGCAGACGGTTTTCCAGTTCCTGCCGCAGCTGATCCTGAATGACATGCCGCCCTCCCTGAAAGGCGGTCATATTGATGACAAAGGTCTGAAACCTGGGAAACTCCTGTAAGCTTGTCGCCGCCAGCCGCTGCTGAAACAGCTGCTGGTTCCCGATGCGGTTGTCCAGAAGATCCGCAATCAGGCTCAGCTCCTTTTTCCGGTAGGCCGGGGTCAAAGACTGCGGTTCCATACTGAGCTGTTTGGCGATGAGCGTGTTGACAAACGCTTCTTTTTCCTCTTGCCGGGAAGTCAGCGGCGTGCTGTATTCAAGAAGAATCAGATAACCGAGAAACGACTCGTTCATCTGACATTTCCATACCTTGCGGCGATGCGGACTGATTCCTTCAACGATCAGACAACGTTGCGAAGGATCTTCCTGAAAATACCGGTGCTGTTCCCCGGTCAGCACGGCGATGAATTCAAAAGTCAGATACCCCCGCTTCCAGCCCGTTTTCCAGACGTCATCGTCCAGATCGTCCTGGTGCGAATAGGCCAGAATGTTGTAGGCGGAATCGGTGATCAGAATCGGATTGTTCAGATAGGCTGCGCTTTTTTCGCACAGCTGCTGCAGATCGTTGTTCAGTAACAGCGTGTCCAGCAGCATGCGCTCTTCACTGTGTTCACGATGAGACGCGGCCAGTGCGTTCAGCTGCCTTAACAAGGTGAAAAGATCGTCGGTGTTGTCAATGATCAGCACGTTGCTGCCGGAGGGAAACGATTCCATCGGCTGATCTGACGCCAGGATGAAATCGCAGCGCGGCGCGGCGAGGGTGCAGGTCTGAAAGGTTGATACATAGCCAAGATAAAGGCCGGGCCTGTCGATCAGAGAATCGTGCTCCAGCAATTCCGCCGTTTCCTGCCTGCGCCCGCCATCCGCCAAAGAGAGCTTCAGCGGATGAGGAAACAGGGAAAGACAGTCTTCAAATACAAACATCAGGCAATCTCCTTTCCATCGTTGTCCTTTGGTTGTTCAGCACAAAAATCATACTCGAATTGTTGCCTCAGCACAATGAAAAAAAGCGCCGGGATCACTATAATGACGGTGTTCGAAAGGTGGATGAACTTATGGAAAAGAGAAATGTAAATCTGTGGAAAACACTGCAGAAGGTTCCGGCCGGAACGATGTTTGTGCCGCTGATTATCGGCGCCTTGATCACGACCGTCTGCCAGGGATTCTTCCAGTTTGATCTGTGGACAACGCTGGGCAATCCGATGAAGGATATGTTTTCTTCCAGCGGACAGATGCTGCTGATCGGTTTGATGTTGTTCTGTACCGGAACGTCTTTGAAGATCAGCGATCTGAAGGAAGCGATGGGAAGAGGCTTCTTTCTGATTGCTACCCGGCTGATCGTCGCTTATGCTCTGTCGGCCTGCTTCTTCTTCTGTTTTGGCCTGGACGGGATTTTCGGAATTTCGTTTCTGGCGTTTGTCTGTGCGGTGACCAGCGCTAACGCAGCGCTGTATATGGGGATCATTTCCCCGTTTGGCGACAATGCCGATAAGGCCAGCTTCGGGATCATGCTGATCTGTTCGATGCCGTTATTGCCGTTGTTGTTTCTCGGCTTTTTCGGAGAATCCGGCTTCGGGATGGCACAGGTCATGCAGATCATCTCGCTGATCGTTCCGTTTGTGCTGGGAATGGTGCTGGGCAATCTGGATGAGGATATCCGCAAGGTGTTTGCCGGCGGCAATGCGATGATCCTGCCGTTTCTTGGCTTTGAATTCGGTTCGACGATCAATCTGGTTTCGGCGGTGAAGATGATTCCGCAGGGCATCTTGCTGAGCGTGCTGTATTTCATCATCGTCATCATCCCGTCGTATCTGGTCGAGCGGAAGATTCTGAAGCGTCCGGGTTATGCGTCTGTGGCTTCGGCTTCGCTGGCAGGGGTGGCGCTGGCGATTCCGGCTGTAGCGGCCGCCAGCAACACCGCGTTTGCGCTTTATGTGGAATCGACAGTCGCGACGCTGGCGTTTGTTCTGGCCATTACCAACATTCTCTGTCCGTTTCTGGTTCGCTGGCAGATGCAGCGTCATCCGATCGGGAAAACAGAACGGTAAATCTCTGTTGAATTAAGGAAAGAAAGAAGGTATAACGATGAAATTACTGCAGGCTTCTACACTGAATGCTTTGATGCTGGGCAACTTCGACAGGACGATCAGCGTCCGGGACTTTCTGAAAGAGGCGGATACCGGAATCGGAACCTATACCGGCCTGGATGGCGAGGCGATTTTCATGAACGGGATCGCCTATAACGGAACGGCGGATGGTGATGTACGGATCATGAAAGAAGAGGACGGCGTCGCGTTTGGCACGGTCTGCCGGTTCGATGAAAACGTGCCGATTCAGCGCTTTGGCAAAGCGAATCTTGAGACGTTGAAAAAACAGATCACGCCGGCAAACCGCAATGTGTTCACCATGCTGAAATCCGAACCGCTGCGTTTTTCCAAAATGCATATCCGCAGCTGTTATCCAAGCGAAAAACCGTATCCGACACTGTCTGAGGTAGCTTGCCAGCAGAAGGAATTCCATCTGGAAAACATTGAAGGAACGGTCATCGCGCTGTATTGCCCGGACTATGTTGAAGGCATCAATCTGCCGGGCTGGCATCTGCATTTCCTGTCCAGCGACAAGACCCGCGGCGGTCACATTCTGGGACTGGAATGTGAGGAATTCGACTACAAGGTCAATACCCTGAATGAGTTTGATCTGATTCTGCCGGAGAATCCGGAATTTGCGAAATTGAATTTGACCGAGGATCTCAGCGCGAAGACGGCGGCCGTGGAAGGCTGAGCGTCAGGGCAGTAAAGACAAATCGCGACGAAACGAAAGTGAACCTCCCCGACGGGATATCACAATGAAGGAGGTTCACTTTTATTATGGGTCGGATAGACCCAGTTGAGTACGTTGGAGTTTCTCAACAGAAAAACGAAGACGTGCGAAATAGATGCGGGTGTGCGACGTTTGTTTGTGATGAAATATATACAAGATCAGGAAAAGCGGATATCATGCATGATAAACTCAGTGTAAAAGAATTATGAGGAGCTTTTTAAGGGTCAAGGCGGGTAGTGCAAAGGCCCCCTTTGGGGGGCAGCGACGAGTCAATAGCAATGAAGGATTCGCAGCAAACTTCTCATAGCCTGAAAGAGGTTGAGGCGCGGCCAAGCAGGGCGGGCTTAGGGCCCGTGTCCCGAGTCGTCTGTTTTACGGGTGGGGCGACTTCCCAATTTAACTCAATGTTGCCGCACTATAGTTAACGATATCACATAAATTTCTTTTTCAATTTAATTCACGGCATGTCCTGCTGAACTTAGAAAAAGAATGAAGATACCTAAAACAGAAAAAACAATCCATGTTTGCGTTATTCCAATTGCATCCGACAAGATGCCATTTACTGGCAGTAATAAAGTAATCAGCAAGGACTCGAAAGTATTATAACAGGAAACGATTGTTGTTCTTATTCTATCGTTTTGTATTAGCTTTTTATGCATATATACTCTAGAGATAATACTGCAGACAGCAAAAAAGAAAACATGCAAAATAAATCCTATTATGAAAAAATGAGATATTGACATAATAGAAATAGATATTATGTCAATTATAATAAACTTACGGAAATGTGGCATCAGGTCTATCTTTTCAAATTTGGCAATTACAAAATTGGCTAACATTGAAATTCCCATTATCATAATCCACATGTATCCATTTATGTAAACTGCGGAAGTGGAATTTAATACTGAAGGCCACTGATTTGAAGGCCCTAAATCCAATAAAGATGGTATAAAAAGCAGCAAGAAAGAAACAATAATTTCAGGGTTATTTTTGAAAAAACGCAATACTTCTGATGTCATTTGATTTAAATCTTCCAGATAATTTTTCTGTTCTTTGTGCTTTTTCTTAGTTTTTGGAAATAGAAACAAGAAATAAAATGTTGCTGCTAAAAAAACAATTGAACTGATTGATACAGGCAATGAAATATGAATACTATATAAAATTTGAGCACTTAAAAATCCCACAAGCATAGAGAAAAAGCTACTTATAAACGAAGCTTTAGAAAACACAACTTGTTCATTAATATCAATATTATGAAGGTGCGATTCATTTACAAACCAACTTACTAATGTCCCGGATAGCAATGATTCAGCAATTCCGGTTAAAATTGCTGAAATAATCAATAAATATAAACTTCGGGATAAAACCAAAATAATAAGCCCGATGAACCTTAGCAAGCAACTACATATCATTGACTCTCTATGGCCAATGAAATCACATACAAAGCCACATGGCAGTTCACTTATAAAAGTAACCAACCAGAATATAGACAAATATAAACTTATATCAGTATAACTGAAATTACTTTGCTCCAGAAACAAATACAAGACAGGATTAAACAGACTTGTACCTATCACTATCATTACATTTGACATAATATAATTTCTAATTAAAGCTTTCTTCATCGCAAATTCCTCCTTATGTTTTCGTAGAAACTGCTGTTAAGAACGACTTTCCAAACTGCCAACAATAAATCGTTTTTCTGCCATAAATAATATTTTCTTTAGGCAATATATATACAGAGTCTTGAAATGGCTGTTCTAGTAGATTAGGTTCATATTTCCAGTAATTCGATGGAATATTTTTAAAATCATATTTATGATAAGAGTTTAAAGAGACTGATTCGTAAACAGGAATTCCTACAAAATCATGTTTTGTTATATTGTTGTCACTAATAGGCATAAATCTACCGAAATTAACATGACTTAAAATAGATCTTTTAGATTCATTTGATCTGTATTCTGTTTCTCCTAAATCAAGCGATTCTATTAAAAATTGGCGGATGGAGAATATCTGCATTTAGACTGCTTGGCAACAGGCTTAGAAATATGCACTTTCTTGATGACAGATTTTTTAGGCATAGTTTTTTTCATTATATGTTATCTGCTTTATTAAAATTATACAATGTTTTTCCATCATATTAAGGATCAAAATGTAAGCGCTTTTATGATATACTATATCTTAAACTTTATAAGTATTATGTGTTTTTGATGATGAAAATATGTTTGTCCGACAGAGTCGTGTGATGTCCTTAGAAAGTATTTCTCTTTTTTTATGATGCTTCTTTTACTGATACACGGGTCAGCTCGGGAAAATATCCCTTTTTCTGAGTGATGACAACCTGATCTGCATCCGGCCATAGATTGGACAAGGGGAGATGGGTGGCGGAACAGGGAAAAATCATGATATAATACAAAACAGGTGAAAACGATGAAAAAAGGTTGGTTTATTACGTTTGAGGGTCCGGATGGCAGCGGCAAGACGACAGTCAGCACGCAGGTAGTTCAGCGTCTGCGGCAGGACGGATATGACGCAGTGTATACCCGTGAGCCGGGAGGCATCGAGATTGCGGAACAGATCCGTCAGGTCATTCTGGATCCGGCCAATACCGCGATGGATGTCAGAACGGAAGCGCTGCTGTATGCGGCATCCCGCCGTCAGCACTGGGTGGAAAAGATAGAACCGGCACTGCGCGAGGGAAAGATCGTTCTCTGTGATCGTTTCGTGGACAGTTCGCTGGCTTACCAGGGTGTAGGACGGGGGATCGGCATTCAGCAGGTGCTGGCAATCAATGAATTTGCGATCGAAGGGCATTTTCCGGATAAAACGCTGTTTCTGGACGTCACTGCGGAACTGGGACTCAGCCGGATTCGCCAGCGGCAGAACAAGGATCGGCTGGATCAGGAAAAGCTGGATTTTCACCAGCGCGTCTGTGAAGGTTACCGGCAGGTTTACGCTCTGTTTGCCGAGCGGATGATCCGCATCGACGCTTCCCGTGATGTAGAGGAAGTCATTGACGAGTGCTGCCATCGGATCCGGGAGATGGTCGGATGATGAAAATGCAGGATCGCCTGCGGGAAAACCAGCCTGTCGTTTACCAGACGCTGCGGCATGCGCTGAGCCGGCAAAAGTTGTCCCATGCGCTGCTGTTGTGTGGACCTCGCGGGACAGAGCGCCGGGAAACGGCGATTTTCATAGCCCAGAGTCTGGTATGCCAACACAGCGAAGAAGGCCTGGCTTGCGAGGAATGCGAAAGCTGTCAGCGCATAGCGCAGGGACAGTATGCCGATCTGATCGTGCTGGACGGCGCGGACCGATCGATCAAAAAAGATGAAATCCTGTCGCTGCAGGAGCAGTTCAGCAAGACAGCGCTGGAAGGCAACGGGAAAAAAATCTACATTCTGGATCATGCGGAAAACGCAACGCCGGAAGCGCTGAACAGCCTGCTGAAATTTCTTGAGGAACCGCAGGGCAGCGACACGCAGGCGATCCTGATTGTGGAAAATCCGGACCGGCTTCTGCCGACCGTCGTTTCTCGCTGTCAGCAGCTGCCGTTTCGGCCGCTGACTCAGAAACAGGCGCAGGAGATGGCGAAACAGGCCGGACTGGATGAGACGGATTGCCTGTTATTGTCGCATTTGATCCGGGATCCGCAGAGGATTCAACAGGCGGCGGAAGAGGAAAGCTATCAAAACGGCGTTCAGATGATGAAACGTTTTGTGCAGGAATTCGCCGATCATGATCAGGAAGTGCTGTTGTGGATCCATGGCGAATATCTGACGGGAAAAGAGAAAGAAAAAGACCGGCGGACTTTCCGTTGGTTTCTGGATTGCCTGCTTGTCTTTTACCGGCTGGCGGCAGCGAAACAAACGCAGGGACCGCCGTGGTTCCAGCAGCACATCGCAGCGGTTCAGTCTTCGTCCCTGCGGCTGGACAAGCTGATTCTGACGCTGCTGGAATGCCGGGACAAGCTTCAGCGATCTTATAATCTGCCGTTGCTGGCAGATCAGCTGATTTATCAGATGAAGGAGGGATTGCGAGATGAGTGAAAGCACAGAAACTGTGATGCAGGAAGAAAATCCGACGACTTTCGATTATCGTTATGTGGTATCCGTTCGGTTTCGGAATTCGCGGAAAGCGTATACCTTTGGCACCAGTGACGAAACGATCGAATATGGCGATTACGTTGTGGTTGAAACGATACGGGGAATGGAGATGGGCGAGATCATCAGCAGCCTGCGCGACCGTCAGCTGCACACCCAGAATGTTCCGCTGAAACCGGTATTGCGCAAGGCAACCCGGCGTGATCGGGAGAATTACGCTCAGAACCGGGAACTGGCCAAAAGCGCGATCGTGCAGTGCCAGCAGGCGATTCAGCGGCTGAACCTGCAGATGAATCTGATCAGCTGTGAATACACGCTGGACCGCAGCAAAATCATTTTTATCTATGTCGCAGACGAACGGGTTGATTTCCGCGAGCTGCTCAAGGAGCTGGCGGCGATGTTCAAATGCCGGATTGAACTGCGTCAGATCGGTCCGCGCGATAAGGCCAAGATCATCGGCGGATTGGGAACCTGCGGTATGGAAACCTGCTGTTCGCGATTCATGGAAGATTTCGATGTCGTTTCGATCAACATGGCCAAAAATCAGCTGCTGGCACTGAACATTCAGAAACTGTCCGGACAGTGCGGCAAGCTGATGTGCTGTCTGAAATTTGAAGATGAGAACTACAAACAGCTGCGGGCGGGTTTGCCGAAGCTGAATGCGCAGGTGGAATATGAAGGCGTGATGTACCGGGTTACTTCGATGAATGTCATCAGCGGGACGGCCAAAATTGAAAATCGGGAAACCGCGCAGTTCATCACGCTGAAAGATCTGGCGGAAAAAGGCGTCTTCCGCCGTCCGGATCAGAAAGCGGCGCCGGCGCAGCCAAAAGAAAAGCCGGCGGCAGAGAAGAAAGCGCCGGAAAAAAAGAGCGCAGAGAAAGCAGAGAAAAAGGAAAAGGAAACCCGCTCCCCGGATCGAAAGAAACCGGAGCGGCGTGCTCAGCATGGCGAGCAGAACAGCGAGAAAAAACAGAAAAACCGGCAGCGGTCGGAAAAGAAGCGGCCGGTGGACAATCCGGACGCTCAGCAGAAGGAAACCAAAAATCAGGAAAAAAGCCGGTCCGCGCATCGCCGTCGTCGCCGCCGTCCGTCAAAGGAAGCGGGCAAACCGACAGGAGAAAACCAATGATCCGCCAGCAGAGCTTTTCCAATGAAAAACCGACGCTGTATCTGGTGCCCACGCCGATCGGCAATCTCGATGAGATGACGCCGCGGGCGATTGAAGTGCTGAAATCGGTGGATGTGATTGCCGCGGAGGATACCCGCAACACGATGAAACTGCTGCAGGTTTTCGATATCCATACCCGTCTGATCGCCCATCATGCGCACAACGAACGGGAAAGCGCAAAGGGCTTGTTACAGCTGTTGCAGCAGGGACAGTCGGTCGCCGTGGTCTCAGACGCCGGATATCCGCTGATTTCCGATCCGGGTCAGAAGCTGGTTGAACAGGTGACGGAAGCGGGCTACAATGTCGTGCCGCTGTCCGGCTCCAGCGCTTCTTTGAACGCGCTGGTCGCTTCCGGTCTGAAGGCGCAGCCGTTTCTGTTTCATGGATTTCTGCCGGGGAATGATCGGGAATGCGTGCGGGAGCTGGAACGGCTGAAGTCGATGCCGGTCACGCTGATTTTCTATGAAGCGCCGCACAGGATCCGGCGGATGCTGGAACATTGCCTGCATGTGCTGGGAGATCGCCGCGCCTGCCTGGCCCGGGAAATGACCAAGAAACACGAAGAATTTCTCCGCGGAACGCTCAGCGAGCTGGTCCAGGCCGCAGAGGAACTCAGGGGAGAGATTGTGGTTGTGGTGGAAGGCGCCGAGCCTGCTTCTTCGCCAGCCATCGACATGGGCAGGATCACGGAGCTGGTCAACGAACGCATTGCGCTGGGCATGAGCGCTTCGCAGGCGATCCGCGCCGTCGCTCAGGAAAACGGAGTATCGAAAAACGAAGTTTATCGCGCTTATCATCAGGAATAGAAAACAACCGCGTCCGGGCATATCCGGACGCGGTTGTCTTTAACGCAAGGCGGGAAGCGGCATCTGCTGCAGAAGAATGCGCTGCAGCGGCAGGTCCTCGGAATCACAAGGCTGATTTTCAATCCGGCGCAGCCGTTCGCCGTTCAAAAACCGGGTAACGGGATCGTGAGAAAGCGGAAACCATCCGCTCTGCATCCCGGCCTGTTCGCACAGATACAAAATCCAGGAACAGGCGCTGACCAGTTCGCTGAGCGAAAAGGATTTCAGATCCGAGCTCAGGATCAGCCGTTTCTTTTCATCGATATAACAATCCCATTCATGCACGACGAAATTGCGGATTTTGCGGACGCGGGAAAGAAGCGCAAGCGGATGCTGCAGGGTGCAGATCAGATCATAACCGCAGACGGCTTCAATCCGTTTGATCCACTGTTCAATCCGGCTGAGCCGGGATTTTTCGGCGGTAACCGTCACTCCGGCGCCCTCTTCCAGCGTTTCAGCCAGATCTTTCAGCGAACCTTCCAGAAAGGACAGCAGCAGAAGGATTGCGTTTTCCCGGTTCAGCGTTTCAATCATCCAGGTCAGATCGTACGTCGGATCTTCCCCCAGAAGATCCTCGTCTTCCGCTGGTGGTTTTTGCTGAGTACGGTATTGTTTCAGCTGATTCTGCAGATGGGTTTCACAGGTGCAGAGATAATCGTTGATCCGGGCCAGGTCTTCTTCGATTTTGACAAAAGGAAAACAGCCGGTCAGCGTATGAAACAGCAGATAGGGAAACGGGGAGGCCGGCGGAATCGGCCGGAGCTGTTCGTCAAGCAGCAGGGCGTCCGCTTCGCTGAGAATCAGGTCGTTCATGATACCGTTCTCCTTTCCAAATGAGTTGATTTAAGGTCAGTATAACGAAAGTTGTGCCCGATGAAAAGAAAAAGCGGAAAACAACCATGGAATTGCTGAATTCAGGGTTGACGAAGAGGATATCCATGTTATAATGATAATGGTTATCGATATTGAAAGGAGAGATGCAATGATACGGAGAAATTCCAGGCAGCGGCAGCTGATTCTGGATGTCATGCAGGGCCGTGGCGTTCACATGAACGCGGAACAGGTGTATGTCCGGGTCAGGGAACAGGATCCTTCCATCGGCATCGCCACCGTTTACCGCAACCTGAATCTGCTGGCGGAAATGGGTGAAATCCGGAAATTTCAGGATCGCAGCGGCAGCGGTTACATGTATGACGGCAACGTTTCCAGGCATCATCACTTTTACTGTCGATACTGCGGCCGTTACTTCGACGTTTCCTTTCAGACAGAGGAACAGCTGATCGTTCAGCTGCAGAAGGAAATGGGAGTGGAGGTAGAGGATCTGGACATCTCCCTGGAGGGCTGCTGCAAACAGTGCAAAGACCAAAGAGAAAAAGAGAAGGAAGGTACAGAACAATGGAATTAAAAGGATCAAGAACAGAACAGAACTTAATGACAGCTTTTGCCGGTGAATCTCAGGCGCGCAACAAGTACACCTTCTACGCGATGAAGGCTCGTGAAGAGGGCATGGAACAGATCGCGGATATTTTTGAGGAAACCGCCCGCAACGAACAGGAACACGCGATGCTGTGGTTCAAGCATCTGCATGGCGATATGATCCCGACGACGGACGTCAACCTGCAGGATGCCGCCAACGGTGAAAACTACGAGTGGACTGACATGTATGCGGAATTTGCCAAGGTTGCCCGTGAGGAAGGCTTCAATAAGATCGCGGCCCAGATGGATATGGTCGCCAAGATTGAAAAGCGCCATGAAGAGCGTTATCTGAAGCTCTTGAGCAACGTGAAGGAAGACAAGGTCTTCAAGAAAGAGGACGAAGTCATCTGGAAGTGCCAGATCTGCGGTTACACGATGGTCGGCAAGAACGCCCCGGGACTGTGCCCGCTGTGCGGCTATGCGAAGTCGTTCTTCGAGGTTGACAAGGAAAACTATTAAGAAGAAACTCTCCCCCTGTACATGTCCGGAATGCTCCGGACATGTTTTTTTATGCATGATCGGTCGGCGGATTCATAAAATGATAGCGAAACCGGAGGGGAGAAGATGAAGATCAGAATACTGCAGCTGGATCCGGCTGATCCAAACCGCCAGGATCAGATCAGCCGGATGCGTCAGTGTTACGGTACCGTGACGGTGGATTATTTCCGTCATCCGCACAGTGAGGAACACGAGGGAAACTGGGACTGGACGATCCTGTTTACATCAGAAAAAAAGACTGATCTGCCGTTCACCGGTCCGAAAACGCTGCTGATCAGTCCGCAGCCGGGGACATTTCGCCCCTGCTGGCAGGTTTGTCCGCACTGGCCTGATGAGGAAGAGATGATCGTGCGCCTCATCAGCCGGCTGGCTCAGGATGCTTCTTTGCTGAAACGCAGTCTGATGCTGCAATGGCGGCAGATCGGCAAACAGAAACAGCTCAGCCGTCTGCTGCAGGCGGCGCTGAAAGACAGAACGGTATTGCCGGAACAGGTCTGGCTGTTTGTCTGCGACCGGCAGGATCCCGGGATTGAAGATGACCGTCAAAAGCGGAACTTGCCGGTGGTGATGCAGTTAATCCGTCAAAAGGCGGAACATCATCTTGTCTGTCTGATCGATCCGCTGGATCCCAGAGAAAAAGCGTCCTGATACGGGACGCTTTCTCCTGATTTCAGAGCTTGCAGACGTTGGCTGCCTGCGGACCGCGGTCGCCTTCCTTGACTTCAAAGCTGACTGCCTGTCCCTCTTCCAGTGTTTTGTAGCCTTCGCACTGGATGGCGGAATAATGAACGAACACATCTTCACCGGCGTCGGTGGTCAGAAAGCCGTATCCTTTTTCCGCGTTGAACCATTTGACCTTACCTGTTACCACAGTCGTACCTCCTGTGCCGCTATACTTTGGCAGTGACTTCCGATCCGGTTCGGATCTTTTTTCAGGAGCGCAATGCGAGTTATAGCCATCAGCACTGCCATTAATATATCATGACAGACCCACAGAATCAATCCGAAATACGAACGTCAGCAGCGTCAAAACCTGCTCTTTCGTTCGAATTCAGAGTGTTTCACTGGAAAAACATCCGGTTTCCCGTTATGATAAAAAAGCAGAAGAAGGGTCTGACTGATGCTGATATCGGTTGGGACCGGAAAAGGAGTGAAAAAACATGCAAAATACAACAGCGCTGACTGACCGGCTGAGCTGGATCGGCGCTCAGGATGCTCAGCTGAAAGTGTTCGATATCATCATGGAGACCGAATTCGGAACAACGTACAACGCTTACCTGCTGAAAGGCAGCGAAAAGAGCGCGCTGGTGGAAACGGTCAAACTGAACTTTTTTGAGGAGTTTCGTCAGCATGTTGAACAGATCATGCCGCTGGATCAGATCGATTATCTGATCGTCAATCATACGGAGCCCGATCATGCCGGATCCATTGAAAAGCTGCTGGATCTGAATCCGCAGCTGACTGTGGTCTGCACGGCGCCGGCTGCCGGATTTCTGAAGGAAATCGTCAATCGGGATTTTACGGTGCAGATCGTTAAAAACGGACAGACGCTGTCGCTGGGAGACAGAACGCTGGAATTCCTGTTTCTGCCGAACCTGCACTGGCCGGATACGATGTATACGCTGGATCGGGAGGATGGCATTCTGTTTACCTGCGATTCCTTCGGTTCCCATTACAGCTTTGACGGCCTTTTAAGAAGTGAGGTTCGCGACGAAGAGGGATATCAGCGGGCGTTGAAATATTATTATGACTGCATTCTGGCGCCGTTTCGTCCGTTTGTGCGCAAGGCGCTGGATGAAATCGCTCCGCTTTCGCTGAAGATGATCTGCCCGGGACATGGCCCGGTTTTGGATTGCAGGCTGGAGGAAATGATGGAAACCTACCGTCAGTGGAGTCAGGATCCGGAAGTCAGAAATCAGGTAGTGATCGCCTATGTGAGCGCTTATGGCTATACCCGCGCGATGGCGGAATGCGCTGCCCAGGCCATCGAGAAGAGCGGGGTCGGGGCGGTGCTGTTGAATCTGGAACAGGTCAGCCGCGACGAGGCAGCCGCCCAGATCGCCGCTTCCAAAGGCTTTCTGTTAGGATCGCCGACCATCCTCAACGAAGCGCTGCCGCCGGTATGGGATGTGCTGTCGCTGCTGAATCCGGTAGGCTGCGCCGGTAAGAGCGCGGCGGTCTTTGGCAGCTATGGCTGGAGCGGAGAAGCGATGGGCCATCTGGAGGAACGGCTGAAACAGCTGCGTCTGAAAGTTCAGCCAGCCTGCAAGATCCGTTTCAAGCCATCGCAGCAGCAGCTGCAGCAGGTGCAGACATGGGCTGAGGAATTTGTCCGTCAGCTCTGATCAATCAACAACGGTTTTTCTGCGGTTTTCAGAAGCAGGCGGACGGCGCTCTCTGAAAATCGCTTTTTTATGTTGGAAACCGCCGGGTTCTTCGGCCTGGAATCGATTTGAAAGAGAAAAGGGAGGAGAAGGGGGTAAAAGATGGTATAATAATTCACGATGTAAAGGGGGAAGGTGAATCAATGAATGCAAGAGAGTGGTTGCTGCCCAGAGCTCATCGCGATTCTCAGGGGCGCGCGCTGATGAAAAAAACGCTGGCGCTGACCTGGCCGGCGACCGTGGAATCGATCTTTGTCGGCATGGCTTCGCTGGTGGATTCCATGATGGTCAGCGTGCTGGGGACGACCGCGATTGCGGCGGTAGGACTGACCAATCAGCCCAAATTCATCGCCATCGCTTTTATCACCTCGCTGAACGTCGGCGTTTCCGCGGTGATCTCGCGTCGTATCGGAGCTGAAAGAGTGGAAGAGGCCAAAGATTGCCTGCGTCAGTCACTGTTCTGTTCGGCACTGATTTCGCTGGTTGTCTGCGGACTGTCCTTTCTGTTTGCCCGGCCGTACATTCAGTTTGCCGGGGCGCAGGCGGATACGCTGGATCTGGCGGTGAGCTATTTCAGAATTGTCATCGTCGGTCAGTTTTTCGGCAATCTGGGCATGACGATCAACACCGCTCAGCGCTGTGCCGGCAACAGCAGGCTTTCCATGCAGACCAACCTGACGGCCAACCTCGTCAACGTGATTTTCAACTATCTGCTGATCGAAGGGCATTTCGGATTTCCACGGCTGGAAATTGTCGGAGCGGCGCTGGCGACGGCGCTGGGATCGATCGTCGCGTTCATCATGAGCGCCCGGTCGCTGCGTTCGCCGAAAAGTCCGCTCTGCCTGCGGCAAAAGGGCAGCTGGCTGCCGCGGCGGGCTACGCTGAAACCGCTGGCGGATATTTCGTTCAGCGCGCTGGTGGAACAGGCCTGCATGCGGCTGGGTTTTTTTCTGTATGCGCTGATTGTCGCCGGCCTGGGGACGGAATTGTTTGCCACCCATCAGATCTGCATGAACATCTGCAATATCTGTTTCAGCTGTTATGACGGTTTCACCGCGGCGGCTTCCGCACTGGTTGGACAGAATCTGGGGCGGGGGCGCAGCGATCTGTCTGAGCTGAGCACCCGTATCTGCCGGCGTATGGCCTGGGCGATGGCGGCGGTCATGATTCTGGTGCTGGTGCTGTTTCGTCGGTCATTGATCGCCTTGTTTTCCTCAGATCCGCAAATCATCGCCGCTGGTTCGCTGATCATGCTGATCTTT
Source organism: uncultured Holdemania sp. (assembly GCA_904395815.1). Lineage (GTDB taxonomy): Bacteria > Bacillota_I > Bacilli_A > Erysipelotrichales > Erysipelotrichaceae > Holdemania. Next base: position 51,819 of record CAJFOC010000008.1, on the reverse strand, counting down.
GCCGCCAGCGTCCCGGCGCTCAGCGGACTGAACGTGTACAGCGGCGCGCTGCAGGGAGCGGGGGATAACCGGTTTGTCGCGCTGTTCGCCTTTATTTCCACTACGCTGATCCGTCCGGCGCTGTCATGGTTTCTCTGCTATCCGGGCGGCCTGGGCGTGTATGGCCCCTGGATCGGTCTGTGGGTGGACTTCATGCTGCGCTATCTTCTGAATCTGGCCCGCTATCGGAAAGGGATATGGAAAAGCCGCGTCGTCTGATCTGAACGGCTTTCCCGTGAGGGCCTGCGCCTTCGGGCAAAAAGCGAAGATTGCGCCGGTCTGCGCTTTACATCGGCGTTTTCACCCCTTATAATTACTGTAAAGGTAAAGAAGAGAAGAGTATCCCTGGATTTTCAGCGGCAGAGAGCCCGGTCAGGTGCAAGCGGGAGTGAAGGGTCAGGGAGAACATGGACTTGGAACCGGTTGCCTGAAGTGCAGTAAGGCAAGACGTGACTTCGCGTTAAGAAGCAAGCGCATATCGGAAGATATGAAGTAAGGTGGTACCGCGCGATCAGCGTCCTTAAACAGGACGTTTTTTTATGGAAGCATTCAGAAGGAGGAAAAGCGATGAACGAGAAATATTACATTACTACGGCGATTGCCTATACCTCAGGCAAGCCGCATATCGGCAACACCTATGAAATCGTGCTGGCGGACAGCGTTGCCCGCTACAAGCGGATGCTGGGGTACGATGTGTTCTTTCAGACCGGTACGGATGAACACGGCCAGAAAATTGAGGACAAGGCGAAGGCGGCCGGGGTTGAGCCGCAGCAGTTTGTCGATACCGTCGCTTCGCAGATCCGCCAGATCTGGGATTTGATGGACACCTCGTACGACAACTTCGTCAGAACCACGGATCCCTATCATCAAAAGCAGGTGCAGAAAATTTTCCGTCGCCTGTATGAGCAGGGAGATATTTACAAGTCAGAATATGAGGGCTGGTATTGCAAGCCGTGCGAATCGTTTTACACCGAAAGCCAGCTGGTGGACGGCAAATGTCCGGATTGCGGCGCGCCGGTGGAAAAGGCGAAGGAGGAAGCGTATTTCTTCCGCATGAGCAAGTATGCCGACCGGCTGCTGAAGCATATCGAAGAACATCCGGAATTCATTCAGCCGGAATCCCGCAAAAACGAGATGATCAACAACTTTATCAAGCCGGGATTACAGGATCTGTGCGTTTCGCGGACTTCCTTTTCCTGGGGCGTACCGGTGGATTTTGATCCGAAGCATGTCGTCTATGTCTGGATCGACGCGCTGACCAACTACATCACCGGTCTGGGGTATGACGCCGATGGTCATCACGACGAAAAATTCAAGCGTTACTGGCCGGCCGATGTCCATCTGATCGGCAAGGACATTCTGCGTTTCCATACGATTTACTGGCCGATCATGCTGATGGCGCTGGATCTGCCGTTACCGAAACAGGTGTTCGGTCACCCGTGGCTATTGGTTGGCGATGGCAAAATGTCCAAATCCAAGGGCAACGTGATGTATGCGGATGATCTGGTCCGTTACTTCGGCGTGGATGCGGTGCGCTATATCATGCTGCATGAAATTCCGTTTGCCCAGGATGGCACGGTAACCTATGAACTGATGATCGAGCGGATCAATTCCGATCTGGCCAACATCCTCGGCAATCTCGTCAACCGGACGCTGTCGATGACCAACAAGTATTTCAACGGCGTGGTGCGCAATCCGCAGGTGCGCGAGCCGGTGGATGAGGAGCTGATTCAGCTCATTCAGATGACGCCGCAGCGAGTCCGCGCGAAAATGGATGAGCTGCGGGTGGCGGATGCGATCGATGAGATCTTCACGCTGCTTCGGCGGTGCAACAAATACATCGACGAGACGATGCCATGGGCGCTGGGCAAGGATCCTCAGAAACAGGAGCGTCTGGCAACCGTGCTGTATCATCTTCTGGAAGGGATCCGCATTGCGGCCATTCTGCTGCAGAGCTTTCTGCCGCAGACCTCCCAGCGCATTCTCGATCAGCTGCAGACCTGTCAGCGCAGCTATGCCTCAGCCCTGGCTTTCGGTTCGCTGGAAGAGAACCTGCGCATCATTGAGAAGCCGCAGATCCTGTTTGCCCGCATTGATGAAAAGCTGATGCTGGAACAGATCGAGGCCGATCAGCCGAAAAAAGAAGAAACCAGGCCAGCGGAAAAAGCCAAACCGCAGATCACGATCGAAGATTTCTCCCGCATTGAGATGAAGGTTGGACAGGTCATTGCCTGTGAGAAACATCCGAAGGCGGACAAACTGCTGGTATCGCAGATCGATGTCGGCGAACAGCAGCCGCGGCAGATCGTCAGCGGGATTGCCGGCAGCGTGAAGCCGGAAGAAATGATCGGCCGCAAGGTCGTGGTCGTCACCAATCTGGCCGCAGCCAAGCTGCGCGGCGTGCTGTCGCAGGGTATGATTCTGGCCGGCATGAGCGAAGATCAGCTCGAAGTCGTCACCATCAGTCATTTGCCGGTCGGCACGATCGTACGCTAAGCAACAAAGACGTTCTTTAAGAAGGGCGTCTTTTCTTTTTCGGACGATTTGGTGTATACTGAACAAAACAGAAAGTGGGGGGAATACTCATGTGGATCAGTGAATCCAGAGAAAAATCACGTTTTGAATCCAGCGGTTCTTTCCAGCTGCGGGGACAGACCATACCGTATCATACGGTCTGCGAGGACAATTTCTTTGTGGATGAGCAGGGAGAACCGACGGCGACGATCTTTTCCTATGCTTATTTCCGCAGCGATGTGCAGGACGCCTCGACACGGCCGGTGTTGTTTGCCTACAACGGCGGCCCGGGCAGTTCCAGTCTGTGGCTGCACGCCGGATTGTTTGGACCGCGCCGAATCAGACTGGAAGATGAAATCCATCTGCCGACCGTTCCGCCTTTTGAGCTGCAGGACAATCCGCACTGTCTGCTGGATCTGTGCGACATCGTGATCGTGGATCTGGTGGGCACCGGTCTTTCACGGCTGTTTCAGGAAAAAGCCCGCAGGGAATTCTATGACACGGATGGCGATGTCGCGGCGCTGGCGCTGTTTATCGAACAGTGGCTGAACCGGTATGGCCGCCGCAACAGCCCGGTCTTTCTGGCCGGGGAGAGCTACGGTACAGGCCGGTCAGCGCTTCTGGCGGGGGAATTGCTGGGAGCCGGAGCGCATCGGCCGGACATTCTGGGCGTTTCCGTCAGCGCGGTGATGCTGTTGGGCAGTACGTTTTATGCGCCGCTGCCGGCGGAATCCTCGGCGGTGAATCTGATCACAATGGCGGCGACGCATCATTACCATCATCCGCAAAACAAGCCGGATCAGGCGACGTTTATCGAACAGGCGTATGAGTTTGCCTCGCACGACTATCTCACGGCGCTGTTTGCGGGCGACGCGCTGAGCGCGCAAAGAAAACAGGACATCGCCAGGAAGCTGGAGTACTTTACCGGGATCCGGGAGAGTTTCTGGATTTCACACCGGCTGCGCATCGACTTAATGAAAGATTTCGCGCACCGTCTTTTGGAAGATCAGGGACTGGCGGTTGGCTTTTATGACGCGCGCTACACCTGGCCTGATGATCCATGTCTGAAAACAGCCAACGTCATCGCGGACGATCCGGCGATGGGCCGCTATACCCCGGCGTTTCAGGCCGCCTTTGGTCTTCTTCGTCAGGAACTCAACATCACCTTCGACCGTACCAGCAAGGGGCTGGTCTTCGATGTCAACGAAAGCTGGAACCGCAAATTCAAGACGTCACCGGCAGACGCGCTGGCCGGGGCGATGCGCCGCAATCCGAAACTGAAGGTTTTCTTTGCCAGCGGTCTGTATGATCTGGCGACCACAGCCGGCAACGCCCGCTATCTGGCAACGCATTCCAATCTGGATCAGAGCCGGGTGACGGTTGGCGAATATCCATCCGGTCATATGGCCTATCTGGGAGAGGAAAGCGCTCGTCTGCTGGCTCAGGATATGCGTCGTTTCTTTACCTCGGCGCTGGACTAGAAAAAAATGTGCGCGGATATGGATAATTCATTCCGTATCCCGCACATTTTTTGTTTTGTTCTGATCTTCCACTTTATCCGCGGCGCTTTTCTTCCGCTCGCTGCTTCAGCAGAAAGACGCTGACCAGTCCGGCGATCAGCTGCAGAAGATCGATCTCTCCCTGATCCCAGAACCGTTTTTCACGGCATTCGTCAAACCCGATGAATCCCCGGAATTCTCCCCGGTCCAAAATAGCGCATTGCAGAACGGACTGAATCCCCAGGCGGGTCAGAAACCGCCCCAGATCATCGTGAAGGTCGTCGGTACTGCGGCAGTAGAAGATGCCCTGATCGTTGAAATAACGCTGATAATCGCGCTGCGGATCCCATAGCCATTTCAAATCCTGGAGCTGATCTTTCTGCGGCGCAATTCCGGGAGCACACCATTCGTAGGTGTTGCTGCAGCTGGCGTTGTCCTCACTGTTTTCAAACACATAGACGCGGCACACATCCAGCTGCCTGCCCAGCAGTTCCAGTACTGTCATGATCGCTTCTTCGGCTTGCGTACCGCGATAGAGTGTCTGAAAAGCGTACGTGATCAGCCGCAGGTTCTGAGCGAGATTCTGACAGCTTTCGATCGGCGCGCTGACGGCGGAATTCGATGGTGAGTAATGAATCCCCAGCTTTTCGATATCGGTGACGGAAGAATACAGGACCATCCGGTTTTTGCCCTGACTTTTGGCGGAATACAGAGCGAGATCTGCCTTTTCAAACAACGGTGAATAGGCAGTGTTGCCTTTGGGATTGATCGCTACTCCGATGCTGCAGGAAACCGACGGCAGCTTCTCGCTTTGAGTTTCCAGCGTGCGGAAGGCTTCGAGCACCTGAGCGGTTTTGCGCTGAATGAGATCCTGAGAGGCGGTGTTCTTCATAAAGATGACGAATTCATCGCCGCCAACCCGCCCAAGGATGTCGTCGCGGCGAAAATGCCGGCGAATCCGCGAGGCTATTTCTACCAGGAAGGCGTCGCCATACAGATGTCCGAGACTGTCATTGACCTGTTTGAAATCGTCGATATCCACGATCATCAGCGCGCACTCGGCCTTTGGGTTCTCCTTGAGCCACAGCTCAATCAGAGACTGTGTGGTTTCCTTATTATAGAAACGGGTCAGCGCATCCATAGAGGCTTTTTCAATCCAGCGCTGAGAGGTTTTCTTTTCTTCATCGATATCGGCCAGAACACCAACCGCCCGAAGGGGCTGGCCCTGCTCACTCAGCTGAGCCGCGACTCGCATCCGGAACCAGACCGGGTTGTTGTCTGCATCCAGCAGTTTCAGTTCATCTTCTGCCAGTAGCGCGCCCTGCCGGATTTTCTGCAGCAGACGCCGGAGTGTTTCGGCACTGTCCTGTGTGATGCGGTGATTTTTAACCAGTTCATCCGGTACGGCCTGATTGAGTGGGGCATAGCCCAGCCGTTTATGAAAAAGCTCGGAAAAAGACCAGCGATCATGGACAATGTCCCATTCAAACAGAATATCCTGTCCCTGCGTGATCAGCTGCTGATAATTGTGCAGACTGAGCCGCAGTTCTTCTTCATTCTGACGGGAGGCCGTGATGTTCACCATCGTACAGCAGAACAAAGAGGACGCTGAATTTTGCACCGGCAGAAAAGCCTGTACCAGAACCCAAACTGGCTTGCCATCATGGGGAAGAAGACGAATCTGAAACTCACGCGGATGACCTTCGCTCAGCTTTTGGATTTCCAAAATCAGCTGCTGCGTATCGCGGGCATCCGTCAGCTGGATCAGATTGCCGCCTCTGTCGTTCAGTTCATCACGGCTCATACCGATCAGCTGCAGAAACGGTTCGTTTACCTGGCAAAGTGTCAATGATTCATCCTGTTGTGCGCAGATGAACGCCAATTCCTGCCGCGGTGAACCGATCAGAGGCGAATGGATGGTGATGTGTACACAGCTGAACTGCCGGCTTGGCCGATCCATCACCGCGATCAAAGACCAGCAGGAAATTTCCCGAGTTTGATCCGGCGTCATCCACAATTCACAGGACAGGACGATCTGTTGTGAGGACAACGGCGTTGCGATGATGGGGGAATGATGAAAAAAGAGCGGATGCCCCTGATAGAACTGCTGCATTTGTCGTATGGCCGCATCCCGCCCTTCGGCAAACACTCCCGGCTGCAGAAAGCACCAGCGGATCTGATTCTGCAACAGGATTTCGGCTTCCTGCAGATTCTGACGGACAAACAGAATCTCGATCAGACGGCTGAGCTGGTCAGCGGGAAAGCGCGGCGACAGATTCATAAAGGGGCTCCTTTCAAGATGAGATTTTATAAAAATAGTTTACACTATTTGAAAGCTGAATAAAAGACAGAATTTGTCATTCGTCATCGAAAAAAAAGTCTTTGAATCTTAAAAAAAGAAGAGCTTAAGATTCAGCTTGCGATCAAATTCCGTTCAAAGTTCATTCACACAGTTCTGTCACAATGAACAGGTCAGAGACAGCGGAAAGCGAGTGTGGAATGATGAAACTGAAAATCCCTTCTGTCAGAAATCCTTTCTTCCGATTCACAGTAACCAAAAAGAAAGCGGCAGTGATCGGCGCCGCGGTGCTGGCGGTGGGCTTCAGCATGACCATCGGCATTTTCTTCGGATATTATCCAGCCAACAAGGCAGCCCGGCTGAATCCGATCGATGCGCTGCGCTATGAATAGCGTTCTGTGTTTTAAAGTGCGGAAGGAGAGTCATTGCGGGACTCCCCTTTTTTCAGGAATGCAATCTGCTCTGTCCAACAATTTTGCTGGAATGTATAAAAGCCGGGCTGCCGCATAGGAAAAACGGCGCAACAATGGTACAATGCTTCCGCGGGCAAAAGAGTGCGGTCCGCTGAATTTTGGAATTTTATGTGAAAACCGCGCTGACGCTTGCCCAAGTTCATCATCTCAGGCATATTGTTTTCATACGTTAATATTCAATGCGTTGAATATTAACGGCAGGAGGAATTATGCATGAGCAGAAAATGGAGCTGATCCGTCTTTTAAGAGAGATCGACATGCAGCTGCAGCGCAGGCTCAGCCTGCTGTACGAACCCTTGGGACTGACGGGGCAGCAGGCAAGAATTCTGACGGAGCTGTTTCGTCAGGATCACCAGAAACTCAGTGAACTGGCAGGGCGAACCGGGCTGTCGCTCAGCAATCTCTCCGCGATCTGCCAGCGTCTGGAACGGCATGGCTTCGTACGCCGCGAGCGATCCAGCGAAGATCAGCGGGTGGTACGGATCTGTCTTTGTCCACAGGCCCGGGAACAGATCGAACAGCGCGGGGAACAGATGGAACCGCGGACGTTGTTTCAGCAGCTGCAGGAGCAGCAGCTGGATCAGCTGATCAAAAGTCTCAGATTACTGGAGGAAATACTGAGAAAGGAGGATTTATGAAAACAACCCCAACCAAACCGAAAAAACCGTTAATCTATTATTATTTCATCATGATGCTGATTCTGTTTGCGTTCAATCTGTTCATCACACCGATGATTCAGAGTCAGCGCATTCAGGAAGTCAGCTACAGCGAATTCATCAGCGTACTGGAACAGCAGCAGGCCGATCAGGTGGAAATTGACAACAGCAGCGGAACGATCATGTACACGGTCAAGGACAACGACCGCAACGTCTTCGTTACCGGCATTCTGCCTAACGACACGTCCTTGTCGCAGAAGCTGGAAGACAGCGGAGCGGACTATACTTCATCCATTCCGCAGCAGAATTCGTTCTGGCTGGATCTTCTGACATGGCTGATTCCGCTTTTCATCATCATCGGTGTCGGGCAGCTGTTCTCCCGTCAGCTGACGAAAAAGATGGGCGCCAACACGATGACCTTCGGCAAATCCAGCGCCAAGGTTTACGTCGCGGCGGAAACCGGCAAGACGTTCAAGGATGTCGCCGGACAGGATGAAGCCAAGGAAGCGCTCAGTGAGATCGTCGACTTTCTGCACAATCCGCAGAAATATAAGAAACTGGGAGCGAAGATGCCGAAGGGAGCGCTGCTTGTCGGGCCTCCGGGTACCGGCAAGACGCTGCTGGCCAAGGCGGTCGCCGGTGAAGCCAACGTGCCGTTTTTCTCGATTTCCGGTTCGGAATTCGTGGAAATGTTTGTCGGCATGGGTGCTGCGCGAGTCCGTGATCTGTTCAAGCAGGCGCAGGAAAAAGCGCCGTGCATTGTCTTTATCGATGAGATCGATACGATCGGCAAGAAACGTGATTCAGCCAATGGCATCGGCGGCAACGATGAACGGGAACAGACACTGAATCAGCTGCTGGCGGAAATGGATGGCTTTGACGGCAGCAAGGGCGTCGTCATTCTGGCGGCGACCAACCGGCCGGAATCGCTGGATAAGGCGCTGTTACGGCCAGGCCGGTTTGATCGCCGCATTCCGGTAGAGCTGCCGGATATGAAGGGCCGCGAGGATATTCTGAAGGTTCATGCCCGGGATATCATCGTCGATGATCAGATCGATTACCGGACGATCGCTCTGGCGACTTCCGGCGCTTCCGGCGCCGAGCTGGCCAATATCGTCAACGAGGCGGCGCTGGCGGCGGTACGCCACGGTCATAACAAGGTGCTGCAGCGGGACTTCGATGAAGCGGTGGATACCGTCATCGCCGGAAAAGAACGCAAAGGCGCGGTCATTTCGGAAAAGGAAAAGCGGATCATTGCCTATCATGAAATCGGTCACGCGCTGGTGGCGGCAGTGTCCAAAAATTCAGCGCCGGTACACAAAATTACCATCATTCCGCATACCAACGGCTCATTGGGCTACACGATGCAGGTTGCGGAGCAGGAAAGCGTATTGATGACCAAGGATGAGATCCTGGAAAAGATCTGTACGCTGACCGGTGGCCGGGCCGCGGAGGAACTGATTTTCAATGTCTGCACCTCCGGCGCTGCCAACGACATTGAACAGGCAACCAAGCTGGCGCGGGCCATGGTCGCACAGCTGGGCATGAGCGATCAGTTTGGCATGACCGCGCTGGAAACGATCAACAACCGCTACCTCAGCGGCGATGCTTCGCTGGTCTGCTCCAACGAGACGGCGGCGCAGATCGACAGAGAGGTTATGGACATCATCAAGAACGCGCATCAGCAGGCGACCCGCATTCTGCAGGACAATGCGCAGCTGCTGCATGAGGAAGCGGAATATCTGCTGCAGAAGGAAACGATTACCGGTGAGGAATTCATGGAAATTTTCAACCGTCATCGTCAGCAGCCGGCCGCTGATTCCCAAACGGAAACACATTCATGAACACTCTGATGCCGTGCTGGAAAGCAGGATTCGCTTCCGGCACGTTTTTTCTGTTTTTCATTTTTTTCAGCTATGAATCGCAATAGAGCAAAGGTATTGGCTGTTTCTCTTTAAAGGGGATATACTGAATCCGAAAAAAGAAACATCCGAGAGAAAACGCGAGGGATGGCCGGTTGCTCGATCCTGAAACGAGGAACCTGTCAAAACACTGAGAAAAGGGAGAGAATGAAAATGAAATATCGGACATTGCCCCATGGCAACGAATCCATCAGCATCATCGGTCTGGGCAGCAGTTCGCTGGCTGCCGCCGGTCAGCAGGAAGCGGTAGCTACAGTGCGCATGGCGCTGCAGGCCGGCGTCAACTTTTTTGATCTGGCTGCCGGCGATGCGGCTGCTTTTGGTATTTATGGAGAAGCGCTGGCCGATTGCCGGCATCAGGTCTATCTGCAGGTTCATTTCGGCGCCGATTACCGCAGCGGTCAGTACGGCTGGACTCAGGATCTCGCAGCGATCCGGGATTCAGTAACATGGCAATTGCAGCAGCTGAAAACCGATTACATTGATTTCGCGATGATTCACTGCGTGGATGAAGACGACGACCTGCAGATGGCGCTGAACAACGGTGTGATCGACTGGATGTGCCAACTGAAGAAGCAGGGCGTGATCCGCCATCTCGGACTGTCCACGCACACGCCTTCGATTGCCCATCAGCTGCTGGACCGCAAGCTGATCGACATCCTGATGTTCAGCATCAATCCGGCTTATGATTATCAGCACGGTGATTACGCCATCGGCAATGTTGAGGAGCGGGCGGCACTGTATCGCCGTTGTGAGGCGGAGGGCGTGGGCATTTCTGTGATGAAAGCGTTCTGCGGCGGTCAGTTGCTGAATGAGAAGACCTCCCCCTTCGCTCAGGCGCTCACCCGCTGGCAATGTCTGCGTTATGCGCTGGACCGGCCAGGAGTGCTGACGGTTTTACCCGGGGTAAGAGACCGCGAAGATCTGCGTCAGATACTGGGATATCTGCAGGCATCGGATGAGGAAACGGATTATTCCGTTCTGGCCAGCCTGACCGCCCGCCAGGCCCTGGGCGTCTGCGTTTACTGCCATCACTGCCAGCCCTGTCCGGCCGGACTGGACATCGGTCTGATCAACAAGTATTATGATCTGAGTCAGGCAGGCGACCCGCTGGCCAAAGATCATTACCATCATCTGACGAAAAAGGCGTCTGATTGTCTGCAATGCGGCCACTGTGACCGGCGCTGTCCGTTCCATGTCGCTCAGATGCGGCGCATGCGTCAGATCGCAGAGACTTTCGGCGAATAAAACGCAAACGGGATCAAAGAAAAAAGAACGGTGTCCACCATGGCAGATCAAACCAGGGCTGACACCGCTTTTGGAATATGAGATGGGCTCGCGTATCGGCCGGTACAAGGATGGCAGGAACGGATTATTGCCGGAATCAGGATTGTTCTGTACAATAGGAACAACAGAAAAGAGGGAAAACCATGCTGAAGGAATTCAAACAATTTGCCCTGCGGGGCAACATGATCGATCTGGCCGTCGGCGTGATCATCGGCGGCGGATTCAACGCGCTGGTGAATTCGCTGGTCAATGATATCGTCATGCCGGTCATTTCGCTGTTTACCGGCCGGCTCGATTTTACCAACATGTTCATCGCGCTGGATGGGAATCACTACCAGACGCTGGCCGAAGCGCAGCAGCACACCTCGACGATTGCCTGGGGCAGCTTTCTGACAGGACTGATCAATTTTCTGCTGACTGCGTTTGTGATCTTTCTGATCATTCGCTGGATGAACAAACTGCGTACCAAAAACAAGCCGGCGGCCCCGGCAGCGACCAAAATCTGCCCGTATTGCCGCTCGGCGATCGCGCTGGAGGCGACCCGCTGTCCGCATTGCACCTCGCAACTGGAGGCATGACGCATCGGGCGTGGATTTGGAAACAGAAGGGGGCCGGACAGTTCCGGCAGGAAGGCAGGAACTTGTACTGCCCCGGAACGATCGATCTTTTGCGGCATAAAAAAGAACCTCTTTTCTCCGGTCATCGGACAAAAGAGGTTCTTTGCCTTTTTACAGCAGGTTCAGCTCTTCCAGCCGCTGGCGGGCATTCTCCTGCAGAATGAAATCGATGCACTCGGCGACGGAATGGACGATATGCTTCGCTTTGGCCTGAATGTCAGGACGGGCATGATCCATGCAGAAGCTGTTGGGAATCATCGCGAACATTTCAAAATCGTTTTCCGAATCGCCGATCACCGCAATCTCTTCCAGCTGGATTCCAAGCAGTCCGGCGATTTTGGCAATGCCGGTGCCTTTGTTGGCGCCATCTTTCATGATCACAATGGAGTACGGGCTGGTCTGCACAATCTGATACCGGTTGAAGAAACGTCGTTTCAGCATGTCCTTATAATAATCAACCCCTTCTTCGACATCGAAATGACAGAAACAGGAGTTGATGTGCGGATTGGCCGGGTTTTGGATATATTCGGCCAGAGACAGATCCAGAATGCTTCTGTAATCCTGGATGTAGCCGCTTCTGTTCAGGCGGAATTCCTGCGCCGCTTCGCTTTGGGGGTCCTCAAACACATAGTCGTTATCCGGGGTCACGGCCAGAAAACGCCGTTCATAGCGGTCATCGGAAAAGACCTCCAGCAGGGATTCGATTTCGTCCGGATCAAAGTCTGTCTGGTAGATCATTTCACCATCCAGCCGGATTGAAGCGCCGCACATGCCTACGGTATCGAGTACGAGTTCCGGATCAAAGGTGCGGGAAAGAAAATCCACGGACCGGCCGGTGGCGATGGCGAAACGGACATGATGCTGCTGCAGGCGACGGATGGCCGCCTTGTTTTCGGGACTGACGCCGCTGGTCAGGCGGGGCGGAATGTACAGCAGTGTCCCATCAAGGTCACTGAACAGCATTTTTATCAACGACAATCACCTCGTCCTCATTATAACAGGAAAAGTTGGAAACAGGCTGATTATTCTGTTCTTTCCAGAACACAGCGGGCATATTTGGAACGCCGGTTTTCCTGATAGAAGATACCCGCCTGCCGCAGCAGCGCCATAAAGAACGCCTTGCCCTGCTGGGGATCGCCGCTGACTTCAAATTCGATTTCATAGTCGTCATGCCCGTTGATCAGACTGTAATCAAGACAAAGCTCGCCAAGAGGATACCGACGATGATAACGCCAGGTCGTCATCCTTCCTGTTTCATGCACTGGCAAGGTCAGTCCCAGCTGATCAAACAGCGATTGGACAGGGGGAATCCGCAATGCCTGGGCGCTGTTTTCCTGTAACGGCAGCTCATATTCCATCACGCCGTTGTCGGATGGCACCTTGCAGGTAAACCAATGCCGGCCCTCCACATCCCGAATCCGCATCGCAATGCGGCGGCGGGCGGCGCTGGGGATACAGTCATAATAGACGTTGGTCTGAACGGTCAGCTGCAGAGGCTGACAACGCTGTTTCAGCGTTTCAAACTGATCGCGGCTGACCAGCATCTTGAATTCGATTTCCAGATTTTGCTGCATGGGGAAGATCACCTCAGTTAAGTATGATATAATGAGAACGCAAAAAAGAAAAGACGGCCGGAAGAGAAACGATGAACAAGGGGAAGGTGAGGCCATGCGACGATTTGCGGTCATCTGCCGCAGGGATGAACAATCCTTTCAGCTGAAACGGCAGCTGCGTGAAAACCTGAGCGGCGCCGGGTGGATGGAAGACGAACAACAGCCTCAGACGGTGTTTGCGATCGGCGGCGACGGGACGTTTCTGTTCGCGGTGCATCACTACCTTTCACGCCTGGAAACAACGGAGTTTCTTGGGATTCATACCGGTACGCTGGGCTTTTTCTGCGATTACGGACGGGATGAAATCGATCAGTGCGTGGCGGATGTGACAGGCCGGACGCCGCAGGTGGAGCAGGCGCGGCTGTTAGAGATCGAGCTGCCGGGCAGTTCGCGGCCGCCGTTGTTTGCGGTCAACGAGGTGCGGGTGGAGAATGTGATCAAAACCCAGCTGATCGACATTGAGATCAACGGGATAACGTTTGAAACCTTTCGCGGAACCGGCATCTGCCTGTGCACGCAGCTGGGCTCCACCGCCTATAACCGTTCGCTGGGCGGCGCAGTGGTGGAAAGGGGCTTGCCGTTATTGCAGCTGAGCGAGATCACCGGAATTCATCACCGCGCTTACCGGTCGCTGGGATCGTCGCTGATTCTGAATCCGGAAAGCCGGATTCGTCTGAGCTCGGCGAGTTTTGAGGGGGCCATGCTGTGCTACGACCATCTGTATTTCCACCTGGATCAGGAAAAGGAAATCCGGATCCGGCAAAGCCGGCAATGCCTTCGCATTGCCCACTACCGGCAGATTGATTATCTGCACCGACTGAAGATTCTATTTTGACAGGGAGGAACAAGGAAAATGACGATGAAACCGAATGTGATTCTGATGCTGATTGATGATATGGGATGGATGGATCTGAGCTGTCAGGGCAGCGAGTTCTATGAAACGCCGAATATCGATCAGCTGCGCAGCGAGGGACTGGCGATGGATAACGCTTATGCGGCCTGCCCGGTTTGTTCGCCAAGCCGCGCCAGCATTCTCAGCGGCAAATATCCGGCCAGACTGAAGGTGACCGACTGGATTGATCATGATGGATATCATCCGTGCCGGGGCAAGCTGATCGACGCGCCATACATCAAAGAACTGCCGCTGAGCGAGGTGTCGCTGGCGCAGGCGTTCAAAGAGGGCGGCTATCAGACCTGGCATGTCGGCAAGTGGCATCTGGGCAAGGAAAAAACCTATCCGCAGCACCATGGTTTTGACGTCAACATCGGCGGCTGCTGGTGGGGTCACCCGAAAAAAGGGTATTTCAGTCCGTATCAGATGGAAAATCTGACGGATGGCCCGCAAGGAGAATATCTGACCAACCGGATCGGTCAGGAAGCCTGCCGACTGATTCGTCAGCGTGACCGTCAGCGTCCGTTTTTTCTGAATCTGTGGCATTATGCGGTGCATACGCCGCTGCAGGCCAAACCGCAGGATATCGCTTATTTTGAAGAGAAAGCGAAGCGGATGGGGCTGGATAAAATCAATCCGTTTGTCGAGGGCGAAACGTTTCCGATCATGCAGAAAAAAGACAAACGGGTTACCCGCCGCATTGTGCAGTCGGATCCGGTTTATGCCGCAATGATCAAGGCGCTGGATGACAGCGTCGGCGAGCTGATGCGCGTATTGAAAGAGGAACAGCTGGATGAACAGACGATTGTGATTTTCACCTCGGATAACGGCGGTTTGGCAACGGCCGAGCATTCACCGACCTGCAACTTCCCGCTGTCCGAAGGCAAGGGCTGGATGTACGAAGGCGCGATCCGGGAGCCACTGTTTGTACGTTGGCCAGGCAGCATTCAGCCGAATTCGCTCAGTCATGCCCTGATGACCAGCCCGGATTTCTATCCGACACTGCTGGAATTGTGCGGACTTCCGCTGCGGCCGCAGCAGCATTGCGACGGCGTCAGCCTGGCGCCGGTCTGGCTGAATCCGGAAACCGACTTTGACCGCGGACCGATTTTCTGGCATTATCCGCATTATGGCAATCAGGGCGGAACGCCGGGATCGGCCCTGCGCTATGGAAAATGGAAATATATTGAATTCTATGAGGATCACAGCGCGCATCTGTATGATCTGCAGCAGGATCCGTCGGAAAAACAGGATCTTTCCGCGGATTATCCGCAGCAGGTTCAGCAGTTCCATCAATTGCTTCAGCAATGGCTGAAGGAGGTGGACGCCTGGTATCCGACGGAGAATCCTGATGCCGAAGCCGACCTGGCGTGATCTGATTCGAACTTATGTTCCAGCCAGCGAGCAGGAAAAACGGGATAAGGCGCTCTTTCTGAAATGGATGGAGCGGCCGGATGTGCTGTGCCGCTCGAGCGAGGCGGCGCATGTGACTGCCAGTGCCTTTGTCATGGATGAAACGCTGAACTATGTGCTGATGGCCTGGCATCGCATTTACCGTTCCTATGCCTGGCTGGGCGGGCATGCCGACGGGCAGGAGGATCTGATGGCGGTGGCGCGCAGAGAAGCGTGTGAGGAAAGCGGAATTCGTCGACTGACGCCGATGCGCAAAGCGATTGCGGCGCTGGATGTGCTGCCGGTGCCGGCGCATGTCCGGCGCGGACAGCTGGTGAGCGAGCATCTGCATCTGAACGCGACGTGGCTGTTTACTGCTCCGATGGATCAGACGCTGGCGGTAAAAGAAGATGAAAATACGGCGGTATCCTGGATTGCGGTCAGCGATCTGCCCTGGCAGATCAGCGAAGCGGATATGCTGCCAGTATATCGGAAACTGATCGCTACGGCCCGCCGCTGGAGGAGTGAGGATCAATGAGAAAGACAGTCCTGTACATCGCGATGAGCCTGGATGGCTTCATTGCCGATGATCAGGGGCGGATTGACTGGCTGCAGGCGCAGCAGGACAGCGCTGAAAATGCGGCGGGATGGGATGAGTTCGCTGCGAGCGTTGATACGGTCATCATGGGCAGAAAAACCTGGCATCAGATAGTGACGGAACTGTCGCCGCAGCAGTGGGTGTACGAGGATTTCACGACGTATGTGATCACGCATCATCCTCTGCCTTCCTCTGAATCGGTGCGCTTTACCGATCGGGATCCGGTGGAGCTGGTCAGAGCGCTGCGCTCTGTTGCGGGAGGGCAGATCTGGATTTGCGGAGGGGCGTCGATCATCGGAAGACTGTTGGAAGCAGAACAGATCGATCGTTTTCACATCACCGTGATTCCTGTATTGTTAGGTAACGGAATTCGCCTGTTTGAGCGCGGCCGGAGGCTGCCGCTGAAGCTTGTCCGTGTGAGCCGGACAGGCGGCGCTTGCGAGATGATTTTTGAGAAACAGACAAGAAAACAGTGAAAAGCCCTGAGCGGGTTCAGTTTTTCGGCAGCTTGTTGTGCGAGATTCTTTTCGCTTGCTGCGGAAATGACCGGCGGGCTTTTCTTTTTGCGGAATCGATCAAGCTGGCAACCGTGGTCGGAAGGAAAAAAGAACAAAAAATAACTCATTTGAGTTGAAAACTCAAATGAGTTATGATAAGATAGGCATACCGGTTACCGTCTGGAACAGGGGTCTTCCGAATCGGGAATGTATTCCATGATGTCTTCAACACGGCAGTTCAGCGCCTTGCAGAGCTTATCCAGAGTGGTGGTTTTCAAAACGGAATTCTCTTTCATTCTGCGCAGCTGACCGCGATCAATCTGATGATAGGTCTGCAGATGATACTGGGAGATGTTCTTTTCTTTCAGTAATTTCCAGAACCGGTCATATACGATCATCTCATCACCTGCCCCTTTACTTTGCCGGATAATCGATTGTATTTTACAATGCCGGAGGTTATACTTATAGAGTGTTTACAAACACCGTATTTATAAGTTCCATTTTTGTTTTTTCCCTCAGAAAGAGAATGATGTCAGGGGATGCCGGCCGGGGTGCGGGCTGAACAGACAGCGGCTGTTTTGGCTGCAGATCGGAGAAGAAAGAAGCAGAATCAATGAGAAACAGGGCGGAAAAAAGAGAAGATCTGGCGGTAATCCGGCTTTTTGCGCAGCTGGAGGATCCCGAACTGCTGGCAGTGCTGGATCGCTATCTGCTTGCAAAGGCGGATTATCTGAACAGAAAAATGAAGTGGGTACGCCAGACGGACAGAAAGAATGCCGGCGTATACCGGAAGCTTTTGCAGGATATCCGCGATGTCCGCGACAGACTGAACCGGCGGCAGAGCGTGCTGACGGAACAGAATCATCTCGCCATGACGGTAGGCCGGAATCTGAAACGTTATGTGGAGCAATGCGATCCGGATCTGACGGAGCTGCTGCGGGATTCCTATCTGAGCCAAGAGGAATTTCAGAAGATGACGGAAGGGAAAATGCTGGCAGAAGATGTGGAGGATCTTATTCATTTGACGATGCTGACAAAAATGGGACTTCAGATGTTAACCAGACCGGAGGAAAGCGATGAAGTTGTCACAGGCTGATGAAGTGGAGTGCTTTGAAATATTGAATGATCTGTTTGGATTTGAATATCTGGAGCGGGAACAGCTGATTTCGCTGAGCCGGATGCTGAGCGGCAATTTGCTGAAGATTCGGGAAGATCTGGATTATGGCCGAAGTCGACTGAGCCGGGTGGATGAATATGCCGAGCCGCTGCAGGAACTGCAGGAAGAAATGATCAGTTGCCTGTCGCTGATCGACCGGATGAGAAATATTGAATGTATTCTGGATCAGATCGATGACCGGTTGCGAATAGAAAAAGGGGAAATGAACTAAATTTTCTTTTTCGCAAAAAAGTTTCATCACTTTCAAAAACTTTTCTATTTGTGAAAATGAGAACGAAAAAGGAAAGGAAAGCGCCTGATTATACGGTTTTTTGTTACTTTAGTGTGAAAAGTGTGAAATTTTAGTGAAATTCCAGACTTGATTTCTTTTTCACATAATGGTAAATATATTGCTGTAAGGAAACTTACAGAGGAGGAACTATGAAAAACAAGTTTGTGAAGATTGGAGTCGCCGGCGTATTGGCGGCAAGCATGACTGCTTGCTCAAACTCCACGCAGACACCGGGCGAACAGACCCAGGC
Source organism: uncultured Holdemania sp. (assembly GCA_904395815.1). GTDB lineage: Bacteria > Bacillota_I > Bacilli_A > Erysipelotrichales > Erysipelotrichaceae > Holdemania. The sequence continues at coordinate 33,823 of CAJFOC010000008.1, read as the reverse complement.
ACCGGAGGGTGCGGGCGCGCAGGTGTATGAGGTTACCGGCAACGGATATGGCGGAGAGATGAATCTGAAAGTCACGATTGACAATCAGACGATCACCGATATCGAGCTGGTAGACAGCCATGAGACCAACGTCGTCATCGATCGGGCTTTTCCGGTAATCCGGGAGAGAATCCTGGAGGCGAACTCTCCGGTTGTTGACAGCGTATCGGCGGCGACATTCTCTTCCTATGGTGTGAAGAGTGCGGTTGCGGATGCGATGAGACAGGCCGGCATGGAAGTGGAAGAAATTACCATGACAACACAGGGACCGGAAAAAGAAGCGGTTCAGCGTGAAGCGGAAACCTGTGATATCGTCATCGTTGGCGGCGGTCCTGCGGGACTGGCAGCGGCGATCGGCGCCAAGCAGACCAATGCGGATGCCAACGTTATCCTCGTTGAAAAGCTGGACATCCTCAGCGGTAACGGCAAATTTGATATGAACTTCTTCGATATGATCAACACAGAAGCGCAGAAGGCAGCCGGAAACGAACAGTGGACGGTCAATCAGGTTGAAAACTTCATTGAGTCCAAATCTTCCAGCGGAGAGACGGCGGAGAGAATCGAAGTCTGGGCTAACGAGGAAAACGAACTGGATGCCTGGCTGCGTGATATGGGCGTTGAGCTGAATTACAACTATGGCGGAACCAACCACATGGCTGAAGAAGATCAGTATGCGGGTGAAGTCATCCAGGCGGGTCTGGAAAAGACAGCGCAGGAGCTGGGCGTCGATATCCGTACCGGCACCAAGGGTGAAGACCTGATTATGGACGGCAAGGATGTTGTGGGCGTCAAGGTAACCAACAACGATAACGAAAGCTATGATATCAACGCGCAGGCGGTTATCATCGCTACCGGCGGATTCTGCAGCAACAAGGAACTGCTGGCGGAATATGCTCCGGGTTATGAAGTTCTGAACACATCCAACCAGATGGGCACCACTGGCGATTTCGTCAAAATCTTCGAGGAAAACGGATTCAAGATGGAGAACATGGGCAAGATGAGCGTCTTCTCCAACATCATCGTTCCGCGTCGTGATCTGACTGGCGGCGCTGATATGAACCTGCTGGTGAACAAGGAAGGCGAACTGCTCAACGACAACCTGTCCGGTCTGGAGCGCGGCACTATGATCCAGAGCCAGACGGATGGCGCAGCGTTCTATATCACCGACAGCACGGGTTATGATTCCTTCTATCGTATCCGTAAGCATGTCGGACTGGGCTACTATGCGGAAGGCCAGACGCTGGAAGAACTGGCAGAAGCGCTGGGAATCGATGCGGCGACACTGGCTGCCAGTGTTGAACAGTACAACGCGGATGCGGCTGCCGGAACAGAAAACGAAGTTCTCGGTGAAGTTCCGTCCCGTGCGCTGGATGCGGAAGGACCTTACTATGGCGTACGCGTAGAAGCTGCTAACCACATGACCAAGGGCGGCGTTGTCGCGAATGAAAAAGCTCAGGTACTGTACGAAGACGATACGGTCGTTAACGGACTGTATGCTGCCGGTGAAGTAACATGGCAGTCTGGCGGATATTCTCAGTCGGTTGTCTTTGGCAAAGTTGCCGGTGAAAATGCGGCGGCCAACCTGAAATAAGCTTTCTTTCCACAAACAATCAAGACCTGTGAAGCTGAATTCGCAGGTCTTTTGTCTGTTAAAACGGGACTGTCCTCATGTTGAAACGGCCGTCGCAGAACTGATATAAAGCATAGTAGTGATAGGGACACCCTACAATTTATTGGCGGCTGTCATTTCATATATCCCTATTACTAATAAAAAATAGTATTTGATTTTGTATTATCAAAAGGTCTTAGGCGGCTTGAAAGCCGCAGTAAATGCTAACCTTTTTGCTAATAAAGATGCTTAAAACAATACGGATTTCTTCCATTTTGGTACCTAAATGGTGCCCGAATTTTTTATGGTAATATAAAATGATATAAGTAACTATATGGAAATACTGTATAGATGGTATAATATAGGCATACAAATCGACGAAAGGAGTGTATGAATGAAACAAGTTATTCATATATTTGGTGCTTCTGGTTCAGGAACATCTACCTTCGGAAGATATATCAGTGATAAACTAGGGTATTTTTTTATGGATACAGACGATTATTTTTGGGAACCAACCAATCCGCCATATACAAAAAAGCGAAATCTTTCTACTAGAATTAAACTAATGAGAGAAGATATAGAACGATATGATAATGTAGTAATCTCTGGCTCTCTTGTAGATTGGGGTGATGAATTAATACCTCTATTTACATTAGCAATTCGCGTTGAGACTGATACTAATATTAGAATAGAAAGATTAAAGACAAGAGAACGGAAGAAGTTTGGCACCAGAATTGATATCGGTGGGGATATGTATGAAAATCATGTAGAATTTATTAACTGGGCTGCTTCCTATGATGATGGCGGAATAGATATGAGAAGTAAAGTGAAACATGATGATTGGCAAAAACAACTGATTTGCCCTTTAATATTAGTAGACGGAAGTATGCCGATAACGAAAAATTTTGAGCTAATAAAAAGAAAAATAAAAATGTAAGTTTGTTTAAGAATATGCGATATTCCCAACAAGCGAAAATTGCTATTACTATCATAGACAGAAACGAGTGATTTCGCGGAAAGGGTACCCTTTTCCTATGCTTGCTATGGAACTTTTAACCAAGGAATGGAAGAGAGAGGACTCTCTAAATGAATTGCATTTCTCTTTGAAATGTTACGTAGTTAAATGGCATTTTTGAGGGGAAGGGTATAAACACCTTGCTCCATTGGTTTTGTGTCCGTAAAGCCTTTATCTGCAAAGGCGTATTGTTTCTCTAATGCGTAACATAATGGCATAAATAAGGCAGTTCTAAACGGTTCTATATTATTTGCTTGTGGTGCTAAAATGGTGCCCAACTTTACAAAACCTACTTATGCGGCGATATAAAGTAATAAACAGAGATATGCGAAAAAGCCTTGATTTTAGGCACTTTCAAGCATTTCTGGATAAACATTTATAAAGGCTTATAAGACGATTTTCGTCTATAAAATCAATAAAAAAAACGTAAAAAGGGGGTGACCGTATGGAAATTCGGGTTCTTCGCTACTTTCTGACGGTGGTCAGGGAAGAAAACGTGACCCGGGCAGCGGAAATACTGCATATTACCCAACCGACGCTGAGCCGGCAGATTGCGCAGATGGAAGAGGAAATGGGAGTGCGGCTGTTTGATCGCAGTACCCGGAGAATGACGCTGACTCAGGAAGGAATGCTGCTGCGGCGCAGAGCGGAAGAAATTCTGACCCTGGTGGACAAAACGGAAAAGGAACTGACGGAGCAGCAGGAAAAGATTGAAGGAATAGTTTCGATTGGCTGTGGAGATCTGGCTGCCGTGCAGCGTCTTGCCGGATTGCTGGAAGAATTTCATCGGTACTATCCCCGGGTCAGTTTTGATCTGTATACGGCTACGGCAGATCACATTAAGGATCGCATGGACCACGGGCTGGCGGATGCCGGGCTGTTATTGGAACCGGTCAGTGTTGAGCGGTACGAGTATGTCCGCATGCCCCGGCAGGAACAGTGGGTAGCCGTCATGCATCCGGAATCTCCATTAGCTTCGCTGCCATTCGTGACGCCTGCCGATTTGCGGGAAGTACCGCTGATTCTGCCGCATCGGGATGATGTCCGCAATGAGCTGGCCAGCTGGTTTGGAGAAGAATTTGATCATCTTCATGTTTTGTTTACAGCCAATTTACCCTCCAACAGCGCAGTGATGGTACAGCATCGGCTGGCGTGCCTGATCAGTGTGCTGGGATCTACGTCCTTTTGGGATCAGAAGAAGATCACCTGGCGGCCGCTGTCCCCGCAGTTACAAACAGGATGCGTGCTGGCGTGGAAGCGAAACCAGCCGTTCAGCAGCGCGGCAAAGACCTTCCTGCAGTTTGCCCGACAGCGTCTGCGAAGAGAACAGACAACGGAAACCCCTGTCTGAGAAGCAGGACTTTGAATGAAAAGCGGGGATTGGGCAGGCTGAATGATCTTTTCATCTCATGAAACCATGGCGGAGACAAAAAAGACAGCGAAAGCACTTCAGCGATGACATGAAAAAACACACAGGCTTTTGGATGCGGCGGGATAAGGCCGTCTTTTCCCAAACTCTGTGTGTTTTGTGCGTTTATTGCGATTGCAGTTCTTCCCGCAGATAACGGCCGGTCAGGCTGTCCTGGCAGGCGGCAACCTGCGCGACCGATCCGGCCGCGACGATGCGTCCGCCACGCAGCCCGCCGCCAGGGCCCATATCGATCAGATAATCGGCATTGAGAATCAAATCGAGATCGTGTTCGATGACAATCACCGTGGCGCCGTTGTCGATCAGCTTCTGAAAGATACCGATCAAAACCTGGACGTCCAGCGGATGCAGTCCGATCGTCGGTTCGTCAAAGACAAATACCGTGTCTTCCTGCGACCGGCTCATCTGAGAGGCCAGCTTGAGTCGCTGCGCTTCTCCGCCGGATAACGCCGGGGTCGCTTCGGCCAGCGTCAGATAGCCTAACCCCAGATCAGAAAGAACCTGCAGTCGTTCGCTGACTTTTTTCAGGGCGGCGGTTTCCTGCAGCGCCTGATCTACCGTCAGCTGCAGCAGTTCTGGCAGGGAATAGGTTTTTTGATGTTTCGGATTCAGCGGACAGGCAAACCGGCGGGCTTCTTCCTTGTAGCGGGTTCCGCCGCAGGAAGGGCAGGGAATATCGATATCCGGCAGAAACTGGACATCCATGGTGATCTGCCCGGTTCCATCGCAGACCGGACACCGCAGCGAACCGGTATTGTAGGAAAAATCAGAAGCCCTGTAGTTCAGCCCCTGCTTTTTGGCAGCGGCGGCATACACGCGGCGAAGCTCATCCAGCACCCCGCTGTAAGTCGCAACGGTAGAGCGTACCTGGGTTCCGATCGGCGCCGCGTCAATAACGCAAACCCGGTTCAGTCCCGGCGCCTGAATCTGCCGGATATGAGAAGGCATTGGAGTGTGTTCCGACAGCGCCTGCAGCGCCGGTACCAGACTTTCCAGAATCAGCGTCGTTTTGCCTGAACCGGATACGCCGGTAACGGCGATCAGCCGTCCTTTGGGAAGATCGACGTCCAGCGCCTGCACGGTGTGCAGCGGGCCGGTGGAAAGATGAAGGGTTCCGTGATCAAACAAGGTTTCCACTGCCGCCTGAGGACGAACGATCACCGGGGACTTTCCCTGCAAAAACGGAGCGATGCGGGATTGCGGACAAGAGTTCAGGGTAGGCAGAGGCCCCTGAAACAGGACCTGTCCGCCTTCGGTTCCGGCACCCGGTCCCATTTCAATCAGCCAGTCCATGCGCCGCAGGACGCGCGGATCATGGTCAACCAGCACGACGGAATTGCCATGCGCAATCAGATCGTCGATCATGGCCATCAAACCGTCCGTATTGGCCGGATGCAGGCCGATGGAAGGTTCATCCAGGACATACAGAACGCCGGTAGACCGGCTGCGGACAGCCCGGGCAAGCTGGACCCGCTGCCGCTCTCCGGTCGACAGGCTGGCGCCGGAGCGATCCAGCGACAGATATCCCAGTCCCAGATCGATCAGCCGACCCGCGGATTGCAGGAACTGACGAACAAGTGTATCGGCCATTTCCTTCATCGTTTCCGGCAGGCTGGCGGGAAGAGTCTGTACCCAGCGGATCAGATCATCCAGCGGCATGGCGGAAATATCCGCCAGGGTAAGTCCGTTCAGCAGAGAAGAGCGGGCCTGAGCGCTGAGCCGACAACCGCCGCAGGAAGGACAGCGCTGCTGCTTCAGAAATTTTTCCACCCGCTTCATGCCTTTTTCATCCTTGACTTTAGCCAGGGCGTTTTCCACCGTGTAGACAGCGTTGTAGTAGGTAAAATCCAGCTCCGCGGCCTGGTTGGAATTTTTGGCTTTGTACAGGATGTGTTTTTTGACTGGCGGACCATGAAAAACGATATCGCGCTCCTGTTCGCTCAGCTGATGAAAAGGAACATCGGTCCGTACGCCCATTTCACGACAGACGTCCACCATCAGCGACCACATCAGCGAGTTCCAGGGAGCGACCGCTCCCTGTTCGATCGTCAGCGATTCATCCGGGACCAGCGTCGTCAGATCAATGGTATTGAGCATCCCGGTACCGCCGCAATCCGGGCAGGCTCCTTCACTGTTGAAGGAGAAACTCTCTGCGCCGGGCGGATTGAAGACGGTATGGCAGACCGGACAGGTCAGCGGCAATCCCATGGCTACCCGTTCAGTTGGCGGATGCCGGTGCCCGTTTGGACAGCAGTGAGAGCCCAGACGGGAGACCATCAGGCGCATGCTGTTGAGCAGCTCGGTGGATGTGCCGAAGGTGCTGCGGATACCGGGAACCGCCGGACGCTGATGCAATGCCAGCGCCGCCGGAATATTTTCGATAAGATCGGCCCTGGCCTCGGCTGCCTGCGTCATGCGTCGGCGGGTGTAGGCGGATAACGATTCCAGATAGCGCCGTGATCCTTCGGCATACAGCACGCCCAACGCCAGAGAAGATTTGCCGGAACCGGAAACGCCAGCGATTCCCACCCGTTTTCCCAGCGGAATATCCAGGTCAATTCCTTTCAGGTTGTGAACACGGGCGCCGCGGATGACAAGATGGGCGGGATAGGTTGGATGCTTCATGGGAACTCCTCCTGTATACGATGATTGTATCACGACTTGAACGGCAGTTCATCATCGCGCAGAAAATCATGAATAACGCTCGATTGGTCGACGTATGGATTTCTGTTATACTGAAGTGGAAAAGGGGGAACAACACGATGATGATGCAGGATGTGATCCGTCATTACCGTAAGAAAAAAGGAATGACGCAGCAGGAGATGGCCGTCTGTCTGGGCGTCAGCGCTTCCGCAGTCAACAAGTGGGAAAGCGGCAGCTCTTATCCGGATATTCTGATGCTGAAGCCTCTGGCCCGGCTGCTGGATATTTCGCTGGATACGCTGCTGTCCTTCAGGCGCGAGCTGAGCATGGAACAGATTGATCACATCGTACAGCAGGCGCAGCAACAGCTGAAGGAAACTTCGTATGCCGAGGCTTTTCAGTGGATGAAACGGCAGGTCGCTCAGTATCCCAACTGCGACTGGCTGATCTGGCAGCTGGCGGCGCTGTTTGACGCTCACCGGTTTCAAGAGACATCGTTGCCGCCGGAAGCGGACGACACGTTTTTTATTCAGCTGTATACCCGGGTGATGAACGGAGAGGATCCCGGCCTTCGCCAGCAGGCAGCGGATTCCCTGTTCCATCTGCATCTGCGGCAGAATCAGCTGGATCAGGCGCAGAGTCTGTTGAACAGCATGCCTTCCGGGGTTGAGAAAAAACGCCGCCAGGCTTTGATCTGTCAGCGGCGCGGACAGCGGGAGGAGGCGATGAAACTGCAGGAGGAAATTCTGTTTTCCGAATACCAGAGTGTGAACCTGGTGTTGAACGATTTGCGCCTGATCGCGATGGAATGTCAGGATCATGAGCGTGTTCGCCGCCTCAGCGCACTGCAGAGCCAGCTGGCCCGCTGTTTTGAAATGGGCCCCTACTATGAGGCGGCTGCGCAGCTGGAACTGGCGGTTTGGGAAAAGGATGAGGCACAGATGATCCGGATTGCCGAAGCGCTGCTGGAAGGGGTGAAACAGATGGATTCATTTCGCCACTCCTGGCTGTACCGTCATATGACTTTCAAGCCGGTACCGCCGGGATGGGTGGAAGAAATGAGGGAAAATCTGCTGGAAGGATTCCGAAAGGATCCGGATTATGCGCCGATGCTGCGCAATGAGGCGTGGCAAACGTGGCTTGCGGCTCAGCAAGAAGAAAAAAAGACAGCGGAAAAGTAAAAAACTTTTCATAAAGCACAGCACTGACACCAAAAATCACCCCATGCGCAGCCAGACCGTGAGGACTCTTCGTGTGGGGTTGTTTTGTTTTACAGGGGTTCATCAAAGTCCTGAATGAAGTATCTTGTCGGATGAACCTGCGCTTTATCCATAATCGTTCGATTGCAAGGCAGACCGTCTTGTCACAGATAGAAAAACAGGCGCCCGCAGGCGCCTGTTTCAGTGCATCAGTCTGGCTTTGTTTTCGGAACTCATGTAGAAAACGATCGCCAGAGGAATCATATAGGACAGCATACTGGAGCCGCCATAGGAGATAAAGGGCAGCGTGATGCCGGTGATCGGAAACAGACCGATGACCATGCCCATGTTGACGACCTGCTGAAACAGCAGCATGCCCAGCATTCCGGCAATCATGTATCGTTCCCGCGGCAGTTCGTACTGCATGGCGATACGGATCAGCTTGAGATCGAACGCCGTGATCATCAACACCACGGCTGAGGTGCCGAGAAAGCCGAAATTCTGACCGATAACGGAAAAGATGAAATCGGTCTGCGGCTCCGGGAACCGGATCAGCACTTCGCGAAAACCATGTCCGGTCAGTCCGGAGGAACCGATGGTCAGAAGCGAGGTGTACAGCTGATTGCCCCAGCTGTTGATGTAGCGCTCCGTTTCCAGCCAGCCGTAGATTCTGCGCATCCGATAGCCGCCGCCCAAAAGGGATGACAGCACATTCGGATAAAATTCGAATAACAGAATGATGCCGAAAAACCCGACGACCAGACAGAAGCAGCCGAGCCATACCCATTCGCGGCGAACGCCGGAGACGGCCAGCATGACGAGAATGGAGATGACGATGATCAGCGGGACACCCGTATCCGGTTCCAGAAAGATCAGCGCCAGCGGCGGCAGCGCGATCTTGCCTACCTTCCAGAACAGCTGAAAATCACTGGCGAAGCTCATTTCCGTTTTGTGCTGATTGTGCTCGTGAATAATATTGGCAATCATGATGATCAGCACCACTTTCATGAATTCGCTGGGCTGAAAGGTTCCCAGCCCCGGAATCTGATACCAGGCCGTCGTTCCGTTGACAGGCCGGACGAGGATGTCGGGCAGATCGATGAGATAGCGGTCAACCAGCAGAACAGCCAGCAGCACCATCAGCACCCAGTAGAAAATCTTGACGCCGGTAAACAGCCGGTCGATGCCGAACCGGGTCAGAAACGCCAATAACAGAAAACCGGTCACATACCAGACGCCCTGTTTCAGCCAGAGGTGCGTTCCCTGCAGCTGGGAGGACATGATCGGATCCGCGCAATACACCGCCAGCAGCGAGGTTGCCATCAACAGCAGCAACAGCAGCGACAGCGAGCGGTCGATATGGAATTTCTTGCGCGTCTGTTCCAGAACCTGACTCATCGCTGTTTCTCCATCGTGACGTGGAGGATGCCGGCCTCCTCAAAAGGGGCGGAAACGGTACGGTATCCCAATGAGGCATAAAAGCCTTCCACCTGAATCTGGGCATGAACCCGCAGCCGGGAAAATGGTTTCAGCGCCGGATCCTGTTCCAGACCCAGCATCAGGAAACGACCGACGTGCCGGCCGCGAACCGGTTTCAAAACGGCAACCCGGCCGATCTGAAGAACATCGCCCTCGGCCAGCCCGCGGCAGCAGGCGATAGCCTGGCCATCGTCATCCTCCACCAGCCAGTGAAGGGCGGTATCATCCTGCGCGTCCTGTTCTATTTTAATATCGACATGCTGTTCTTCGACAAACACTGCCGTGCGGATTCTGACGATCCGGAAGAAATCTGATTGGGTTTGGGCAAGCTTCAGCTTCATCGTTGTGAAACCACTCCTTTCATTTGAATCTGATGTGACTCCATGTTATCATAATAAACGAGGTGATGGTATGAGAAGATGGCATTCTTTGTTGGAAATCATCCAGTTTCCATTGAAAATGCTGTTTATCGCGATCATACTGACCGGGGTGGGGACCTTGATTGCCAATCAGAATCTCTCTGTTTTCTGGTCTGTCACAGATCGTAATATATTGCTGGTGGCGGAGCTGATGCGAAGAACCGGCAGCTTTATTATCGTTCAGTTTCCTTTTTTTGTCATGCTGAAATTTCTGGCGACCCGGACGAATTCCTCGGTGCCGATCATGATCGGCATTGCCGGGTACATTCTTGTTCTGCTCATCACCATGCTGTTTGGACAGCAGGGACTGACCGCTTCGGCGTATTCTTCCATTTTCGGTTTGAGCTCCAGTTCTTCGCTGTTTGATACGATCCGCTATCCGCTGCAGACCGGCTTTTTCGCCTGCGCGGCGGTGGTGCTGTCTACCCGGATCGCATATTCGCGTTCGCGGACCAAATCGCTGTACGGATTCTTCTCCTTTATTGACCGCGATACGTGGGCGCTGATTCTGACGCTGATCTTCTGTGTGGTGACCGGATTTATACTGGTCTGGATCTGGCCGATGGTGCTGCGTGTACTGAACATCATTTTTGATTTCATCGCGACGGACATCACCAATCCGATGAATCTGTTTGTCTATGGGATCACGGATCGCGTTCTGGCGGATCTGAATCTGGGCGCGCTGCTAAGAAATGTGTTCTGGTTCGGTGAGGCGGGAGGGACCTGGATCAATAATCTGGGCGTCAACTATTCCGGGGATGTCGGCATCTGGACGGCGCAGATCAGCAGTCTGATGACGCCCAGCGGAGTCGGCCGCTTCATCACACCGTATTATGTGCTGAACCTGTTTGCGGTGCCGGGAATGATTATCGGCTTTTATACGATCTATACCGACAGGATGGAAAAGCGGCGAATCCGTTTCTTCTTCATCCTTGCGGTTCTGGTATCGTTGTTGATGGGAACACTGCTGCCGCTGGAGTTGTTTTTGCTGGTGCTGACGCCGCTGTTGTACGTGTTCCATCTGGCCGTGACCGGCGTGCTGTTTGGCGTTTTTCAGGCGATGGGCGTCGCGCTGGGGTACAGTTATTCCGGCAGTGCCGTCACGGCGATGCCGGGAACGCTGTTTGATTTTCTGCTGTATGTCCGCAATCCGGATATGCAGCATACGATCCAGATGATTCTTCTGGTCGGCGTGATGGTGTTTGTGCTGTATCTGGCCTTTACCCGCTTTTATTTCCGCCATCTGGCTCTCGATCTGTTCAATACCGGCGCCAGTAAGCGCAAGGTGGAAGGCTTCATTCTGGCCGTTGGCGGGCTGGAGAACATCAAAATGATGCATGCCTCGCCGATGCGGCTGACGATTCAGGTTGTGGATTCCACGCTGATCAATTTTCCGCAGATTCAGCGACTGGGAGCCAGCCGGGTTGTGGAGAGCCGGGCCGGGTATTCAGTCAACTTTGGCGCCGGCAGCACGATCATTAAAAATGAGATCAGCAAGCGCATGAAAGAGATGAAACGGGCGGCCTGACACGCTCAGTTCAAGACGGAATTTTCCGTCTTTTTTTGTCATATGAGAAAGGAAAAAGCCGGCGGCTGGCCGGCATGAAACTAATAATAGATTTCTTTCTGAATTCGTTGTTTCTGCGCGGTTCCCTGCAGCAGTTCGATGATGGCGAAGCCGAAGTCGATGGCTGCCGCCGCGCTGCGCCCGGTGATCAGAGAACCGTCAGTGACCACGTACTGATCGAGGTAGGTTCCGCCGAAGTCTTCGTCCATGCTGGTGAAGCAGGTGTATTTTCTGCCTTTCAGATATCCCATGCGTCCCAGGATAGTCGGACTGGCACAGATCGCCGCCACCGGTTTGTTCTGTTCAAAAAAAGTACGGATGAGCTGACGGGCTGTTTCATTCTGTTCGATCAGAACGTAATGAGGACCGCCCGGAAGCAGTAAAAGATCATAATCATCCGGATTCAGATCGTTCAGGGAAAGCAGGCCGCAGATCGGAATGTCATGTTTTCCGGACGTCGTTTCTCCGCTCAGTCCGTACAGATCCGCTTCAATACCGCTGCGTTTGATCAGCGCCAGCGTGCCGATCGCTTCCAGCTCTTCAAAGCCATGTCCAAGCAACGTACAGCATTTCATGTCGTGATCCTCCTTACCCTTATTATAGGTGAAAACGGCATGAAGGTATAGAAAAACCATGCTATAATGAAAACAGTTTTTTTGGGAGTGAAGCCAATGGAAAAATATACACCGATGATGCAGCAATATCTTGAGGTGAAAAAGAATTATCAGGATGCCCTTGTCTTTTATCGGCTGGGGGATTTTTATGAGATGTTTTTTGACGATGCGAAAATCGCGTCCAGTGAGCTGGATCTGGTGCTGACCGGCCGCAATGCCGGAGTCAAGGAACGGGTGCCGATGTGCGGAGTTCCTTTTCATGCCGTGACCGGCTATATCCAGCGTCTTGTACAGAAAGGATACAAGGTCGCAATTGTTGAACAGATGGAAGATCCGGCGCTGGCCAAGGGACTGGTCAGGCGGGATGTGATCAAGGTGGTGACGCCGGGAACCGTCATTGACGAGCTGTTTGACGAGCGTTCCAGCATCTATCTGGCGGCGGTGGTGGATATCCAGTATGCGCTGGTGTTGTCGGTATGCGAGATGTCCACCGGGGAAACCAAGCTGCTCCGGATTCCGCGCAACGCTCTTAGGCTGCAGCAGACGCTGCTGAAAAACAACATCCGCGAAATGGTGGTGAAGGAAGGCTTTGATGAAAAGCTGATCCGGGCGGTACGGGATCTGTCGGCTGTGGCCATTTCCTATTGCAGCGAAGATCAGATCGCGGAAGAATATCTGCCGCTGTGCGAAGCGCTGCGCGAATTGCCGGAGCGGGAAGCGTACGGGATCATGCTGAACTATCTGACAGAAACGCAGAAGCGGATGATGCGGCATTTACAGCCGGTAGAGATTGAAAATGAGAACGATGTGCTGTACATGGATTTTTCCACTCAGCAGAATCTGGAACTGGTGACGCCGCTGCGGACTCAAAGCAAGTCTGAAACACTGTGGTCGTTTCTGGATCATTGCCAGAGCGCGATGGGCTCGCGGCTGTTAAAAAAGTGGATTGAGCGGCCATTGGTGGATCGGAAGAAAATCGCTTTCCGGCAGGACCGGATTGAATATCTGATGCAGAATTTCATGGTGCGGGAAGATCTGAAAGATCTGTTGGGCGGAATTTATGACCTGGAGCGGCTGATCGCCCGCGTCGCCTATGGATCGGCCAATGCGATTGACTGTCAGCGGCTGCAGAAGACGATTGCGCAGATTCCGCAGATGCTGGCGTTGTTTGAGGGGGCGCCGGTGTTTCAGGAATATGCCGGCATCGACTGCTGCAGGGAACTGAACGATTTGCTGGAAGGGGCTTTTGTGGAGACTCCACCGGTCAGCGTCAAGGAGGGCGGTATGTTTGCCGAAGGCTTCAGCGCCCAGCTGGACGAATACCGCAGCATTCAGAAAGATGGCAAAAACTGGATTTTGCAGCAGGAAAACAAGGAAAAGGAGCGTACCGGCATCAAGACGCTGAAAATCGGCTACAACCGGGTTTTCGGTTATTATATTGAAGTGTCCAAGGGCGCGGCAGCGCAGGTGAAGGAAGAGTATGGCTATGTGCGCAAACAGACGCTGACCAACGCCGAGCGCTACATCACCCAGGAGCTGAAAGAACGGGAGGATGCGATTCTGCATGCCCAGGAGCGGGCTGTACGGCTGGAAAGCGAGCTGTTTGCCAACCTGCTGGAACAGATTCGCTCTTATCTGCCGAAGCTGCAGAAGCTGTCGATGATGCTGGCACATCTCGATGTGTTCCGTTCGCTGGCGGCGCTGTGCAGCGATTACGGATATGTGCGGCCGCAGTTTACCGAGGATGAGCTGGAGATTGTGGAAGGACGGCATCCGATTCTGGAACGGGTCAGCGGCCATCAGTATGTGGCTAACAGCCTGCATATGGATAAGAACAGCCAGATTCTGATCATTACCGGTCCCAACATGGGCGGTAAGAGCACGTACATGCGGCAGGCGGCGCTGATCATTCTGATGGCGCAGATGGGCTGTTTTGTGCCGGCCAAAAGCTGTCGGATGCCGGTATTTGACAAGATCTTTACCCGCATCGGCGCCAGCGACGACATTCTGTCCGGACAGTCCACGTTCATGGTGGAAATGACGGAGGCCAACAACGCGCTGTCTTTGGCCACAGACCGTTCGCTGATTCTGTTCGATGAGATTGGCCGCGGGACGTCGACCTACGACGGCATGGCGCTGGCCCAGGCGATGATTGAATACATCGCCGTCTGCATTCACGCCAAAACGCTGTTTTCCACGCATTATCATGAACTGACGGCGCTGGATGAGAGTCTGCCGGCGGTCAGCAACGTGCATGTGGAGGTGCATGAGGAAAATGACGATATCACGCTGTTATACCGGGTGAAAAAAGGCAAGGCGGACCGCTCCTATGGCATCAACGTGGCCCGTCTGGCTCATTTGCCGGAAGCGGTGCTGGATCGCGCCAAGGAATTGCTGAGAGAGCTGGAGTCGAAAAAGCGAGTTGTGCAGCAGTCGCTGGGCATTGTTGAAATGGTGAAAGCGCCGGTGAAGGAGCAGGCGATTCTGGATCAGCTGGAACAGGTGGACGTCAATCAGCTGACGCCGATGATGGCGCTGCAGATGATCATGGATCTGCAGCAGCAGCTGAAAGAGAAAAAATAAGCGGAAGAAAGGAGAGAGGACATGGCAAGAATCCGTCAGCTGGACGCGCATCTGACCAACATGATCGCGGCTGGCGAGGTAGTGGAGCGGCCGATGGGGGTCATCAAGGAACTGGTTGAGAATGCCATTGACGCGAAGGCGACACGGATTGAAATTCAGATCGCGCAGGGCGGGATCGAAAGCATGGAAGTTACCGATAACGGGATCGGGATGGATCGGGAGGATGCCTGTCTTTGTTTTGAGCGGCATGCCACCAGTAAAATTCATTCGGCTGAAGATCTGTGGGCGATCGGAACACTGGGTTTTCGCGGCGAAGCGCTGCCGTCGATCGCGTCGGTATCCCATCTGACGCTGTTGACCAACAATGGCGAGGAATCGACCCGGGTTGAGGTGCGTTATGGCCAGCGGCAGTCAGCCCGTCCTTATCCATGCAATCGGGGAACGCAGGTAAGCGTCAGCGGACTGTTTCAGAAAACGCCGGCCCGGCTGAAGCATCTGAAGTCGGTTCCTTATGAGAGCTCGCTGATTCTGGATGTCGTGCAGAAATTCGCGCTCAGCTATCCGGCCATTGCCTTCCGTTTGATTCACGATGGCAAGGAAGTGTTCCGCACCAGCGGAAACGGCAGCCTGCAGGAGGTCATTGCCGCGGTGTATGGCCGTCAGCTGGCGCGTCAGTGCATCGAAGTGCGGGGGGAGGATATGGATTACCGGATTTACGGCATGATCGCTCTGCCTTCGCAAACGCGCGCTTCCCGCAATTACATGACCGTGTTCATCAATGAGCGGATGATCCGCTCCTATCGCATTCAGAAAGCGATTCTGGCCGCCTATCAGGAGTACATTCCCGCTGAGCGTTATCCGCTGGCGGTGCTGGATATCCGGATGGATTCGCATCTGTGCGATGTCAACGTGCATCCGTCCAAGTGGGAGGTTCGCCTGTCCAAGGAGCAGCAGCTTGAATATCTGATCCGTCAGACGCTGAGCGAAACGCTGCGCGCGCACATGCAGGCGCCGCAGGTGACCTTGTCCCGGACTGAGGAAAAGGTGGAAATCCAGAGTTTGTTTGAGGCGCAGGACAGCCAGAGAGAACAGGTTCGCGAGGATTCTGTGGCGGCGCAGCACTGGAAACAACGCCAGCAGATCGCATCCGCTTCGCCTCATGCTTCGCCGCTGCCTTCCGTTTCAGAACAAACAACCGTGGCCGGTTCTCTGTCTGAAGAACAGGAACAGACGCTGCAGCCGGTTCGTCCGCAGCGTTTTCCGCAGATGCAGGTGCTGGCGCAGATGCACGGACGCTACATTCTGGCGCAGGATGAACAGGCGTTGTACATCATCGATCAGCACGCGGCGCAGGAACGGGTTCATTTTGAAGAGGTGGAAGACCGCTTTGCCCAGCCGCATCCGCAGATGCAGACGCTGCTGGTGCCGATTGTTCTGGAAGGCAGCGGAGCGGTGGTTTCCCGTCTGCCGCAGATCAACGAAGTGCTGGCGCCGATGTCCATTCAGCTGGAAAGCTTTGGTCAGGATACGCTGATCTGCCGTCAGCTGCCATCCTGGATGAGCGAGATTGACGAACAGGCTTTTCTGCAGGATGTCATCGATCTGTGGAAAGAGGGACGAGAGGTACGGGCGCAGGATCTGCAGCGGCATCGATTGGCGACCATCGCCTGTCACCATTCGATTCGCTTCAACCGGGTTCTGTCGCTGGAAGAAATGCAGCAGGTGATCGAACAGCTGGCGCGCTGCCGTCAGCCCTATCATTGTCCTCATGGCCGGCCGACGTTCATCACGATCACGGAAAAACAGCTGATCCGGGAGTTTCAGCGATGAATAAGGTACTGACGATTGTCGGCCCGACCGGCGTGGGAAAAACGGAGCTGTCGCTGCAGCTGGCCCGGCGTTTTCAGGGAGAGATTGTCAGCGGCGATGCTATTCAGGTATTCCGTGGCCTGGATATCGGCTCCGGCAAGGTGACGGCCGCGGAGCGTGCGGGGATCGCGCATCATCATCTGGACATCCTCGATCCGAAAGAGCGGATCAGCGTGGCCGATTTTCAGCAATCGGCTCGCCGGGATATCGATCAGATTCTCAGCCGGGGACATCTGCCGATGCTGGTGGGGGGGACCGGGCTGTACATCAAGGCAGTGCTTTACGATTATACATTTCTGCCGCAGGATCCCCGTCATCAGCAGCTGACCCGTGAGCTGGAACAATGGCCGGCCGAACAGCTTGCGGAGCGGCTGCGGCAGCGGGATCCTCAGGCTGCCAGTCAGATTCACCCCCACAATCGGCGCCGGCTTATCCGTGCGCTGGTGATCGCCGAGCTGTCCTCGCAATCCAAAAGCGAGCTGGAAGCTCAGCAGAAGCATGAGATGGTGTACGACGCCTTCATTCTGGGGCTGACGCTGCCGCGTGAGCAGCTGAGGGAACGGATTGAACGGCGGGTGGATACGATGCTGGCCAATGGATTGCAGGATGAGGTGGCGGGTCTTCTGAGGCAGGGAGTGACCTTTGAGGATCAGTCGATGCAGGGAATCGGATACAAGGAATGGCGTGGCTTTTTTGAAGGGCAGCAGACGCGGGAGCAGGTTCGGGAACAGATTCTGATTCATACCCGTCAGTTTGCCCGCCGGCAGATGACCTGGTTTACCCATCAGACGCCGGTACGCTGGCTGGACGTCAGCGATGCGAGCCAGAAACAGCAGGTGATCAGCGAAGTCGAAAACTGGCTGAAGGAGGAATCATGCAGCAAACCATGTGGGAAAGAATCCATCTTTTGATCGGAGAGGCGGCGCTGAAGCGTCTGCATCAGGCGTGTGTGATGGTGGTCGGGATTGGCGGTGTGGGCGGTTATGCCGCCGAAGCGCTGGCCCGCAGCGGTATCGGACGATTGATTCTGGTGGATGCCGATCAGGTGGCGGCCAGCAATCTTAACCGTCAGATCATCGCGACTCATCAGACGCTGGGAATGAACAAGACGGATGCGATGCGGCGGCGGATTGCGGAATTTGCGCCGCAGTGCGAGGTCGTCAGCATCCCGCGCTTTTTCGATGCGCAGAGTGATGCTCTGTTTGCCATGCGGCCGGATTATGTGGTCGATGCGATCGATACGCTGACCTGCAAGATGGATCTGATCGCCATGGCGGCTGCTCATGGAGTGCCTTCAATCAGCTCGTTGGGAATGGCCAACCGGCTGGATCCTTCCTGCCTGCAGGTGACGACGCTGGATAAGACCAGCGGCGATCCGCTGGCTCGGGCGCTGCGGCAGCTGGCCCGCCGGCGGCAGATGGATCTGAAAGCCATTCCGGTCGTCTGGTCCAGCGAACTGCCCCGGCGTCAGGATCAGGTGGTGGATGCCGAAGCGGCGATTCGCAAACAGCGCATTCCCCCGGCCAGCGTGATTTTTGTGCCGGCCGCTGCCGGACTGCTGTGCGCTTCCGTCGTTTTCCGCGCTCTGATTGAACGCACTGACGGACAGATTTAACAATCTTTTGCTGTTTTCCGAAGTCAATCGGGTTATAATAGCTTCATAAGAGGGGGAATGGGTGATGAAAAAACTGGCCTTACGAGGCACGCTGAAAACGATGGGGATTCTGGGCGCCGTTTTCCTGATTGTTGCCCTGATTCTGATCGTGGCCACGATGTCTACGGAAGACGGATTGCTGGCAGGGATCATGATGGGACTGATCTTTCTTGTCCTGTTTCTGATCATTGCGGCGGTCGGGCTGATTCCTTACTGGCGCTGCGGACGGCAGATTCGGCGTCAGTGCGAACAGTTTGGCATCAGCGAGGATGACCCGCAGGAATTTGAAATGCTGACCCGGGAGGTTTCCATGAGCAGCCACTGGCTGATCAACGGGGGGTTCGGCAACAATTTTGCGCTTTGCCGTCAGGCGATCGATCACATTGAGGAAAGCACGTTCTACCAAAGAGGCGTTGCGATTCCAGCCATTCTGATCGTTACCGGACAGAAGAAAAAAATCAGGCTGGTCTGCGGCCGCAGGGGAGACTTTGATCGGATTATGGACGGACTGGATCGCTGGTTTCCGCCGCAGCCGTCCGCGCTGGAAGAGGGAACGGAATCTTCCACCCGCAGTCAGCGTGCCGTGCGGCAGCAGGAACGCTCTTCCGGTGGGAAACAGGTTCTGCTGGCGATGGCGGCGGTGGTCGTCATGGTGGCGGTGTTCAGCCTGCTGTATACGCTGTTGCCGCCGCACTCTTCTGGTGGCAGACCCGGCGGTACGGATGTGCCGGGAATCAGTCAGTCCGATCCGGTACAGCAGCTGATTGACGCCAGCAGCGACGATCAGTTTCGCCGGATTGCTCAGGGACTGCAGCCGGTCAGCGATGGCGATGAAGATGAACTGGAATTCTATACGACGGATCTGGAAAACGGTCAGACAGGGTTTTTCCTGGTCAACAACACGCCGTATTTCTATTATGGCATTATGACAGTTTATGAGGAGGAAAGCGAGCTGGCACAGCTGCCGATCGTGCTGGCCAAACCGTATGAGATTACCTTGATTGACGGTGGTGTGGATGGGTCGCCGGATCAGTATGTACTGTCTGACGGACATTTCTATTCGCTGAGTTATGCTGAAACTTATACGGCCTATCAAGTCAGCTCCAGCTGGGATGATCAGTCCTCATGGATGGAAATCTATGTTCCATCCGAAGATCTTGACGAGGCGGCGCTGACAGAAATCTGTCAGGCGGAGTATTATTCCAATGTGGTTTCTTCTCTGCATGATCAGGTTCTCTATTTCTTCAATGATTCTTCCGCGTACCAAAACGGGGACAGCAGCCAGGGATATGATCGAAGCACGGCGGTTTACCGGGCGGTACTGGATATTGACAATCGGCAGATTCTATTGTTTTCAATCGAAAATGGAGTCGAAACACAGATGGATTCCCTTTCGATGGAATAAATTGAAAAATAAGGAGGGTTTTTATGAATCGTGAAACGGTTTCCGGTGTCGGTGGCTATACCCTGTCACGGCACATGATGCACACTTTTCTGTGGATGACAGCTGGCCTGGCGGTAACGGCGCTGGTCGCGGCGGTGACGTTGCTTTCCGGATTGTGGATAACAATCTTCTCCATCCCGTTTGCCTCGATCATCCTGGTGGTGGCGGAACTGGGCGTGGTGATCGCGCTGACCAGCCGTCTGGACAGAATGCAGGTTTCCACAGCTCGAATTCTGTTTCTGGCCTATTCCGTACTGACCGGCATCACCTTTTCGGTATTGCCGCTGGCGTATGGAATCAGCACGATGTTCATCGCTTTTGGCTTTACCGCACTGATGTTTGGCAGCATGGCGGTGATCGGCATGACCACGCAGAAAGATCTCAGCGGTCTGGGGCCGATTCTGATGACCGGTCTGATCACGATGATCATCATGACGGTGGTCGGCTGGTTTATCGATCTGAGCGCGATTGAAATGGTGCTGAACTATGTCATGGTAGGGTTGTTCCTGGCTCTGACGGCCTATGATATGCAGAAGATGAGAGCGATTTACTACAGCTTTGAGGGAGATGAAATGATGCTGAGCAAGCTGTCGATTTATTCGGCGCTGGATCTGTATCTGGATTTCATCAACATCTTCCTGTATGTGCTGCGGATTCTGGCCCGCAACAGCAAGAACTGAATCGAGACAGACAGAAAACCTCTGAGGAAGCTCAGAGGTTTTCTTATGGCCAGGATAACGGGAAAAACGCGCCGTGAAACAGAAAGGGACTACCCGGTTGTCCGCGTCGATGCGGCACAGACAGAGACCGTCTTGTCCAGCGATGATCCGCAACAAGGCTTGCGGAAAAGGTTTTATTCCCAAGCCGTTCAACGCTCTGACGGTTCGTCTGGCTTGAAAAGAAACCAGGATGGACAGAATGGAGGGGCAAATTTATATGGCTTTTCTTTTCATCTGTTCCCGGTTGTTGTGAATGCGCAAAAAAACTCCGGGACACAGTCCCGGAGTTTCAGACAGACAATCAGGCGGTGAGAGTCACCTTGCCATAGTAAGGAACAAGTCCCCACATTTCCACGCCCTGGACGGAAGTTTTCTTCAGCGCCGGCGTGTTGTAGTTGAACAGCGGAATCAGATAGACCTGTTCCTGAATGAGATAGCGTTCGGCTGCGTGCATGGCGTTCATGTATTCGGTATGATCGACAAGATAGCTGGCTTCATCCACCATCTGATCATAGACCGGATCATCCACGGCGGCGACGATCTGCTGACCGGTAGTCCACAGGTTCAGAAACTGCGACGGATCATCGCCTGAACTGTAGCCATAGCGGGCCAGTTCAAAATCGCCGTTATCGATCTGGTTATAGAAAACGCCGGATTCCACGACCTGCAATTCACACTGAATGCCGACCGCTTCCCACAT
Organism: uncultured Holdemania sp.; assembly: GCA_904395815.1. GTDB lineage: Bacteria > Bacillota_I > Bacilli_A > Erysipelotrichales > Erysipelotrichaceae > Holdemania. The sequence goes on along the minus strand of CAJFOC010000008.1, from coordinate 12,841 downwards.
CTGCTGCAGAATCTGCGCGACATCGGCGTGCAGGACGGATTGAGAATACTTGTAGGTGATGCTCAGCGGATTGCTTTCATCATACCCGGCCTGTGCCAGCAGCTGACGGGCGGTTTCCGGATCGTATTCCAGAAAGCGTTCGACTGCATCCTGTTCCTCACGGAAGTCAGATGTGGCGCCATTCAGGCCGTATGGAACATAGCCGTGCAAAACGCGGTAATAATCTTCGCTGCCGATGGCGGCGACCAGCGCTTCCTTGTCAATGGCCAGCGCCAGAGCCCGGCGGACGTTGACGTCATCCAGGTACGCAGGGCCGGACTCGCCGGAATTCAGAGCGATGAAATAGCTGGAGATCTGCGGAACGTTCCACAGTTCTTCCGGATTGCTGTAAGATTCAGCCAGGGTTGCCGTGATGTTCAGCGCGATATCGGTTTCATTGTTCTGGAAAGCCAGCGCCTGAGCGTCGGCGTCGGTCATGACCAGGAAAGTAATCTGCGGCATGACCACCTCATCCGCGTTATAGTAGTTTTCGTTTTTGACGATCACCGCCCGCTCGTTTTCATTGCAGGACTGCAGCAGGTATGGACCGACAGAAGGGTAGCCGGCTTCCAGCGACCACAGCGAATCATGGGCGTCGGCGAAGTCTGCCCGCAATGGCCGCCAGACGTCGTTGGTCAGCATCTGGATGAACCAGGCGCATGGCTTGGTCAGATGCAGAACCAGAGTGCTGTCATCCGGCGTTTCCACTCCTTCGATGGTAGTGACGGTCGGATCCAGATCGCTGTTGCCGGCGATCTCTGCCGCTCCTGCCAGATAAGTGGATGGGTAGTAGATGGACCAGGCGTTGTCTGCTCCATAGGTCAGGTTGCGGATGATCGCGTATTCGAAGTCATCTGACGTCAGCGGCTGTCCATCGCTCCACTGAACGCCGGAACGCAGCGTAAAGGTGTAGGTCAGGCCGTCTTCGCTGACCGTGTAATCCTGGCACAGATCGTTGACAGTCTGGCCGTTTTCATCGGTATGAAACAAACCGGCCGTCGTATGGCGAAGGATATAGTCGTTGACGGTTTCCTGAGACAGTCCCGGATCCAGGGTAGTGATTTGGCCGCCGAGGGCGACGGTCAGACCTTCGGAACCGCTGTCCGATCCGGCGGTGCCGCTTTGGCTGCCGCAGCCGCTGATCATCAGCATCAGGGCTGTAGCCAGAATGGGCCATGCTCTTTTCATGTGTGCTTTCCTCCCTTACAGTATGGAACAAAACAAAAACCGCGGTCTATTACAAGCGCGGCTGTGAACTCTTTCCGATCATGCAATAGCTCCTCTTCAGATTCTGAAGGAGTGCTGCAGGTATTTCCAGCAGCCCCATGACAGCTCCCTGGCGAAAGAGACGGTCATTCGGCGGTGATTGCCTTTCTCCTGATCTCTGCGCCCGCCGGCTCCTTCAGGATACTCTTCTGCACCGCTACCTCTATGTTTCTGTTTTATGGTAATAGTGTACCCTGAATTTCATAAAAGTCAATCAAAATTTTCTGAAATCATTTGCATCGGAAAGAGAAAGTCAGTGCATTCTATGTGAAGCCGGGATGAAAAATGCCACCTGGCTTTGCGTTTTTGTACAGACTTGGTGTACAATGAACAGGACTGAAGCGGAAGACAGCATCCGCGGTGATAGTGGGGGATGTTGAATGCATAACAAGAAAGGAAAATGGAAACGTTGCCTGGCCGCGGTCTGTCTGTGTCTGAACTGGACGCCGGTTCAGGCTGCGACGCAGGAGGAACTGGCCATTCAAAGCGAAGCGGTCGTGCTGATGGATGCGCTCAGCGGCACGGTGCTGTATGAGAAAAATGCGGATGAAATACTGTATCCGGCCAGCATTACCAAGATCATGACGGTATATCTGGCTCTGACTCATGGCAGCGCAGATCAGCTGCTGACGGCTTCGGCCAGCGCCATCGACAGCATCGACCGGCAATCCAGCCACATCTGGCTGGATTATGACGAACAGCTGACGCTGCAGGATGCCTGTTATGCGGCAATGATGGCCAGTGCCAACGATGCCAGCAACGTGCTGGCAGAGGCGATCGGCGGTTCCCAACAGCAGTTTGCCGACATGATGAATCAGGCGGCGGCGGAAGCCGGAACCCGGAGCACGCATTTTGCCAACGCGCATGGGCTGCCGGATCCGGATCATTACACGACAGCTTATGATATGGCGATGATCACCCGGATGGCATTGGAAAACGAAGCGTTTCGTGAAGTGTTCGGGGCGGTGACCTATGAAATGGCGCCGACCAACAAACAGGCGGAGGTCCGTTATTTTGCCAGCGGCAATGAAATGCTGAAAAAGGGCGAATACTATTATGAATATGCTACCGGCGGTAAGATCGGATGGACTCAGGACGCCGGGTACACGATGGTGACGACAGCGGAAAAAGACGGCATTACGCTGATCGCCGTTGTGATGAAAGCGCCCAGCACAAAGAGCCGCTATGTGGATACGCAGACGCTGTTCGACTATGGATTCAGTCATTACAAACAGATTACGGTACCGGCATCTTCCTTTGAAGACAAGACGGTGGAAATCATGAAAAATGGCAATCTGTGGGCAGAAGCTTCCTTTCATATGAACGCGGATTTCATGATTCTGGCGCTGAGTGAGGATGATCCTTCTCAATACACCGCACGGATAGAAATCCAGAACGAATCGGATCCGGAAACGGTGGCCGCCTTTGCCATACTGGATAAAAACGGAACAGAAATTGCCCGGCAGGCGATGGAAAAGGAACTGGTGATGCACGACGTCAGTTTCGCTGCGACAGGATGGCCGAAAATTCAGCAGGCGCTGGACTGGATTTCCGTGATCGTTTTCATCCTGGTAATGGCGGCCTTTGCCGCTGCGGTCGCTGCCAGGCTGACAAGCAGAAAAAAGAAGCGAAGGGACTGATTCAGTCCTTTTCTTTTTGTGAATTTTCGATAGAATAAAAATCAGGGAGAGGAGAGTTGTGATGAGAATCAAGTGTCTGGTCAGCGATCTGGACGGAACGCTTTTGAAGATAGGCAATGAGATGTCAGCCGGAGTCAGCGAACAGAACCGGCGGGCGCTCAGAGAGTTTTACCGGCAGGGCGGTCATGTCGCCATCGCCAGCTCGCGGGGGCTGGATGCCCGGCAGATGATTGAACAGCAGATAGGATTTCCGGTCTGCATGATTGCGCTGAACGGATTTACGACTGTGAATGAACAGGGGGAAATTCTGGATCAGCATTGGATGTCGGTGGAGGAGTTCCGGGAACTGGCAGCCTGGATGGAAAAAAGCGGACTGAACGGGACGCTGGTGACGACGATGGAGGATGGCACCTCGCTGGGATATGGACGGATGGATCAGTATCCGCAGCTGCTGCCTCCGGGATGTCCACAGATCCGCAAGCAGTGGCGGCTTACGTTTGAACCGATGCAGCCTTTTCATCAGGGCCGCTGCAGCAAAATCAGCCTGTTTGTCGAACCTTCTCAGCATGCGCTGGCTTCGCGGCTATTGCATCAGTCCTTTGCGGATCGGTTTGAAATCGCGGCTTCGGATGTGGATATGCAGGATATCAGCCCGCGAGGCATCAACAAGGGAGCCGGCGTACGGGCACTGGCGGAAGGACTGCATCTTTCGCTGGATGAGATTGCGGTTGTCGGCGACAACGAAAACGATGTAACGATGTTTGAAGCGGTGCCGCTGAGCTACTGCATGGATCATGCTTCAGCCCAGGTACTGAGCCGGGCGCATCAGTCGGTCGGCAGCGTGGCGGAAGCGCTGGCCCGGGCGTTGGAAAGCGAAGTGACCTCAGGCAATGGCTGAGGGCGCGATCAGACTGTAAACCGGGTCTGGAAGCGATCGTAAGGAGCGAAAAGATGCAGATTACAAGTCGATTTACCATAGCGCTTCATATTTTCGCCTGTATCGAGATCTTTGGCGGGCGCCAAAAAATCACCAGTGAATTTCTGGCGGAAAGCATTCAGGTCAATCCGGTGATCATTCGCCGGATTCTCGCACAGCTGAAACAGGCCGGTCTGATTGTCGTGCGGCGCGGCAGCGGCGGAGCCAGCGCGGCCCGGCCGTATTCAGACATCCGTTTTTATGATGTATACCGGGCGGTGGACTGTGTGGAGGAAGGACAGCTCTTTCATTTTCATGAACATCCCAATCCAAAGTGCCCGGCAGGACGCCATATCCACAAGGTGCTGGATGGACGCTTGCTGCAGGTGCAGCAGGCGATGGAAGACGAACTGAAGGGAATGACGCTCGATCAGATGATGAGGGATCTGCGCCGCTGCAACAGTGAACTGACGACAACGCGCTGAAACAGGCGCGTTGAAAAAAGTGTTGTTGTAACTATTGGCATTACAATACAAGGAAGCTATACTTCCCATGGATATTAAGGCGATGAGGGCTGGATGTGGGCTTTTCAGAGAAACAGGGCCGCTACAAATGAAGGAGGGATCCCGATGGATCTGCAACAACAGCGGATTTTTCTGATTCGCGAGCTGCTGAAAGAACAGCCGCAGTTCAAAGAGGTAACGATTCCTGACGATCCGCGCCGGCAGCAGGATCTGCTGCGCAGTCTGATGAACCTGCGCCCGCCCCTTCCGATCAGCTCGAAGGTACTGCAGGTGCAGGATCAGCTGCTGCAGGCGGAACGGGATCAGCGCGGGGTGGTGGACAGCGATCAGCTCAGTCCCATCCCCGGTGAACCGCAGCTTGTGCTGTGGCAGGGCGATATCACCACGCTGAAGGTGGATGCCATAGTGAATGCGGCCAACAGTGGGATGCTGGGCTGTTTTTACCCTTTGCACTCCTGCATTGACAACATCATTCACTCCCGCAGCGGAATCCAGTTGCGGCTGTTCTGTCATCAGATGATGGAAAAACAGGGACATCCTGAGCCGATCGGGACAGCCAAAATGACGCCGGCCTTCAATCTGCCCAGCAAATACATCCTGCATACTGTGGGGCCGATCATCGATCATCCGCTGACCCGGCAGGACGGCGAACTGCTGGCGAGCTGCTACCGGTCGTGTCTGCAGCTGGCCGTAGAGAGCCATTGCCGAAGTATCGCTTTCTGCTGTATTTCCACCGGCGAGTTTCATTTTCCGCGAAAAGAGGCAGCGCAGATCGCGGTAAACACTGTCCGGCATTTTCTGGCCGAAAAGAACGAGAGCCTGCGGGTCATTTTCAATGTGTTTCAGGATGAAGATCTTCGGATTTATCAGCAGTTATTGAAAGCGGCCGGCTGATCGGAAGCGGAGCATCTGCGCTTTTTGCGGATGACCGCTTTTTTTATCTGAACTTCTTTCTGATCGCTGCGCCAGACGGGATTGAAACAGGATCGGGGACGGGAAAGAAGAAACCGTGGGTGACGGATCTTTTCCATATCAGAGCGATTTTGGGTTTCTTTAATCGGATTTTAATTTTGCATGGGTACAATGAGCTCAGATCAAGAGGAAAGGATGAATCACATGAACAACATCATCAATTCCAAACCAGCCAGAATTGCGCTGGGGGTTATCATCGGACTGGCAGCTGTCCTTCTGATTGCGTTGGGGGTGAATGCCGCGACGCACCGGCCGATTTCGCAGGATACGGCCAAAGCGGCGGCGCTGAACCATGCCGGCGTCAGTGAAAGCGAGGTCAGCTCCCTGAGAGTGGCGCCGGGACAGGCGTATGGAGAGGAAGTCTATGACGTGTCCTTTACGACTGCCCAGGCCAGCTACCGCTATGAGATCGCGCGGGATAATGGCGAGGTGCTCAGCTCTTCGTTTGACAGCCAAAGCGGCGGCACTACCGCCAATACTCCGGCAGCCGAAGCGGCAAAGGATCAGCCGCAGACAGCCGATTCTGTTTTGACCGACGCGATTACGGAAGATCAGGCACGGAACATCGCGTTGCAGGATGCCGGCGTCAGCGAGGCGGATGCGACGTTTGTGCGGGTAAAACAGGATCAGGAGGATGGCGTTGCCGTCTATGAGATTGAATTTTATGCCGGCAACACGGAGTATGATTATGAAATTGCCCGGCAGGACGGCCGCATCGTATCCAGGGATTATGACATGGAATCGGCCCGGCCTTCCGCAACGGCCTCGTCCGAAACCGCCATCACCCTGCAGCAGGCGAAGACGATCGCGCTGAACCGGGTCAGTGGCGCGACGGAAAGCGATCTGCGCATCAGGGAAGACATGGACGACGGATATCGTGTTTATGAGGGGGAAATCCGCTACAACGGGATGGAATACGAGTTCACTATCGACGCGGCCAGCGGAAATGTTGTAGAATGGAGTGCAGAAAGCTGGGATTGAGAAATGCGGATTCTGGTAGTGGAAGACGATGCTGATCTGAACGAGCTGATCCGGCGTCGTCTGAAAAAGGAAGGCTATGGGGCCGACGGGTGTTTTGATGGAGAGGAAGCGCTGAATTATCTGAGCAGCGCCGATTATGATCTGATGATTACGGATATCATGATGCCCCGGCAGGACGGACTGAGTCTGGTCCGGCAGCTGCGGCAGCAGGGGAATTCCATGCCGGTGATTTTTCTGAGCGCCAGAGACAGCGTCGAAGATCGGGTTACGGGGCTGGATGTCGGAGCGGACGATTATCTGATCAAGCCGTTCGCTTTTGAAGAGTTGCTGGCGCGGATCCGGGTTCTGCTGCGCAATCCGCCGCAAAACCGCAGCGCCGTGCTTACCGTAGGGGATCTGACGCTGGATCAGGATACGCGTGAAGTCCGGCGGGGTTCACAGAAGATCACCTTGTCCTCGCGGGAATTCAGTCTGCTGCGCTACATGATGCTCAACAGCGGCATTGTGCTGTCGCGCAGCACGCTGGAAGAGCACATCTGGGATTTTGACTATTCCGGCTCTTCCAATGTCATTGATGTTTATATCCGTTATCTGCGCAGGAAAATTGACGACCCGTATGAAAGGAAACTGATCCATACCGTACGCGGGATGGGCTATGTGCTGAAAGAGGAATGAGGCGTCTGTCCATCACAAGCCGGCTGGTTCTGCTGCACACGCTGATGATGACGGTGGTGGCGGCGGTGGTGCTGGGATTGTTGTTTTCGATCAGTTCCGGTGAAATTCTGGCCAATGTTCAAAGCCGGCTCAGAGAACGGGTCAATGAAAGCTTTGACGATATCGAGGTTGTCCACGGAAGTCTGCGGTTTGATAATGATTTTCTGGAGATCAGCGACGGGATTTATCTGTCCGCTTACCAGCCGCCTTCCACTGAACTGCTGTATGGCCGGATTCCCTATGGCTTTGACTCCGGTCTTGATTTTGCGGAAGATACGCTGCGGCAGATCGCATCCGGCAGCACGCGCTATTACGTTTATGATATGACCGTGCCGCTGCCGCAGGATCAGTCGGTCATGGTGCGCGGCATCGTTTCCATCGACCAGGCGCAGAGCGAGTTTCAGTTTGCGCTGCGGGCGGCGATGATCCTGTTTCCATTGCTGATTCTTCTGACGGCGCTGTGCGGTTATCTCTTGTCCCGGCGGGCAATGAGACCGGTGACCCGTACGATCGCGGCCGTTCAGGATATCCGGGCCAGCCGGGATCTGTCCAAGCGGGTCGGTCTGGGTGCCGGACGTGATGAAATCTATGAACTGGCCCGTACTTTTGACGAACTGCTGGCGGAGGTGGAAAGCGTCATCCGGCGGGAAAAACAGTTTACCAGCGATGTGGCGCATGAGCTGCGCACGCCGGTTACGACGATGAACATGGCGCTGGAAGATTTGCTGAGCCGGGATGATCTGAGCGAAGAGGTGCGGGACGACCTGCAGATGCTTCGCCGTAAAAACGAGCTGATGTCCCGGATGATCGGCAAGCTGCTGATGCTGTCGCGGGCGGATCAGGGACGGCTGCCGGTACGGCGTGAAACAACAAATCTGAGCGAGCTGTGCGGAGCGGTGTGCGCGGAATTCAAAGAGCTGGCCGCCAAAGACAAGGCGCAGACTCTTGTCAGCCGCATTCAGCCCGGAATATGGATGGAAGCGGATGAAACGCTGATGCTGCAGTTATTGGGCAATGTGCTGGAAAACGCCATCCGCTATACGCCGCAGGGCGGTCAGATTGAAGTGGAACTGTCTGCGGATGATCGTCAGATTGTCATCGGCGTCCGGGATAACGGCGTGGGAATCAGCGCGGCGGACAAGGAAAGAATCTGGGATCGTTTTTATAAGGCGGAATCGAGCCGGCATGGCGAAAGTTCCGGCCTGGGGCTGTCCATTGTCCGATGGATTGTCGAGGTGCATGGCGGTCAGGCTCAGGTGGAAAGCGAACCAGGGCAGGGCAGTGTGTTCCGTTTTCTGTTTCCGACGGATTCCAACAACACAGAAAGGCCGTAACGAAGCGAAACAACGCAAAGACAGAAAAAATCCTGACAATGTCGTCAGGATTTTTCATAGTCAGTTCGTTTTTAATTGTATACGATCGCAGCCCACATTTTGCCGGAGTAACCAATGGCAATTTTGGTGCTGCTGGCGCTGAGAATGATGTTGCGGTGTCCGGTGGAATTCATCCACCAGTTGAATTTGTCCTGAACAGAACTTCCGGCATAGGTTAAAATTTCCAGCGGAGAACTGTAGGAAACGCCATATTCATCAAACGCCGTCTTATAATGAGAGCCATCCGGACGGGTATGGGAAACATAACCGGCCGCTTCTGACGCACGGACGCCAATGGCTGCCTGCGCGTTGGCATCGCCCAGCGACAGCGGACTTAATCCGGCCTCCGCCCGGGCATTATTGATCAGATTCAACATGGATGTAATGGCGTCGCCAGCCACAACTCCCTGAGATTTCGGCTGCGGTTTTTCCTTGACCTCCACTCCCAGCGTTGCCAGACCGACATTGCCGGAACTGTCGGCAATGGAGAAATAACATTCGTATTCGCCGCTTTCGCTGACGTCCACATAGTTTTCCACATACAGCAGATCAGGATTCATCGCTTCCATGCTGTTGTCGCTGACAGACTCCACCCAGTCCAGCGGATTCCACTCTTCTTCATATTCCAGACGGATATGATCATATTTCAGCGTGATGACCGGAGCGGTGGTATCGGTGATTTCAAGGGTTACTTCACGCGACATCGTCGACTGCAGCAGCGTATTCTGCTCAGCGCCGTTGTTCAGCGTCAAATGAACCATGACATCCTGTTTTCCCAGCTTGCTGAGATCAACCTGGTCAATTTTGATTTCCGCGTTGCTCAGATCCGAGGTAGCGCTGGCCAGGGTGGAACTTTCGTTGAGCGGACTGAGATCCGCTTCCTGCAGCAGCGCGGCCTTGATTTTGTCCGCGGCATTCAGATCATTAATTTCCAGCTGGATCGTCGGCTTGACCGAAACCGCTTCGGTTTCCTCGGCTTTGACCGGGGAATGCAGCGCAGCGGCTGAGAAACAGGTCAGCAGCGAAACGACCGTCAATGAACTGGAAAGAGTTTTATGTTGTTTTATCATATGTCCTCCTGCGGTTCACGACCGATATCATTGTATAATGAATTCCTTACCGAGCGCAAATTGACCGGGGGAATTTTCACCAATTTCACATCGTAATCCCACATTTGGGCTGCTTTTTGGTAAAAATGGGTGGATTTTCCTTCGCTTTTCTTCATCGGAATTTAAGAAATTGTTAAGAAAAGAGACGACAATTTCTCAATATTGACGATGGAAAATCGAAAAGATTTATTGTTGCCGTGGCTTTTTTGCCTGTTTCAGCGATGCGAGATCGCTGGATCGGCGAATCTGTTTCAGCGCCTGATCGTTGGCTGCCAGCTGTTTCTCATACGCGGAGCTGGTCTGCGGCTGATAGAAGACTTTTGTTTTCAGAGCGTCAGGCAGATACTGGATCCGATGCCACAGATCAGGCCGGTCATAGGGATAGCGGTCCTGTTCGCTAAGACCGGTCGGGGTATAGCGCAGATAGCGGGGAACCGGGACGCTTCCGGCAGCGACTTCCTCCATGGCGCTGTGAATCGCTTCGCAGGCAGAACGAGATTTGGGAGAAAGCGCCAGATCGATGACGGCAACGCTCAGCGGAATCATGCCCTCCGGGAAGCCGACACGCTTTGCCGCGTCGATGGCGTCAAGCGTGCGGGCCAGGGCGGCCGGATTGCCCAGACCGATATCTTCATAGGCGATGACCAGCAGCCGTCGTTCGATGGAATCCATATCCCCGGCTTCGATTAGCCGTGCCAGATAATACAGCGAGGCGTTGACATCACTGCCGCGGATGGATTTCTGAAACGCGCTGACGGCATCATAATGTCCATCTTCATTTTTATCCACGCCGGATACCGGACGTTGGGCATACCGGACGACCAGCTCTTTTTTCAATACCGGTTCGTCGCTGGCAATGGCGCACAATTCCAGAACATTCAGGGCATAACGGATATCCCCGCCGCTGTAGCGGGCAATCAGCTCCGCCGCGTCAGGATCCAGCGTGACCTGGCCCTGCAGCCCCTTTTCACTGGCAGCCGCCCGGTTCAGGGCGGTGATGATATCCGCCGTTTCCAGCGCCTTGATCTCAAACAGATGGCAGCGGGAACGGATCGCCGGATTGATCGCCAGGGCCGGATTGGCCGTCGTCGCGCCGATCAGAATCAGATGTCCGTTTTCCACATGCGGCAGCAGCAGATCCTGTTTGTCTTTATTCAGGCGGTGAACCTCATCGATCACCAGCACCAGTCCTTCATAGAAACGGGATTCCTCAAAAATTGTATCCAGATCTTTCTTGTTGCCGGTGACCGCGTTGAAAAAGCGGCAGGGCAAATTCATTTCCCGGGCCAGTACGGAAGCCAGGGTCGTTTTGCCGGTGCCGGGAGGGCCATAGAAAATCATGGAAAACAGACGCCCTTCCTCAACGCAGCGGCGCAGAACCTGCCCCGGGCCGATCAGGTGCTGCTGACCGATGACTTCATCCAGGGATTCCGGTCTCATCCGGAATGCCAGCGGCTGTTTCATGTCGAATCAACTCCTTTTTCCTATTTTATCATCCCCGATTTCATTGTAAAATAGGAAATGAAAGATGACCGCTTCAGGTCGGATTTTCGCTGTGAGTTTAATCCAAATGAGAAGCGGAAGAGAAAGGAAAAGGCATATTGTCTGCCGGCAAAGCGGTCGGGCTTTCATATGTCAGGGAAGAGTCATGAGAGTGGTATTGCAGCGTACAGGACAGGCTTCGGTGAGTGTGGACAGCCAGATTCAGGGCCAGATTGAAAAAGGATATGTGCTTTTGGTGGGCATCACGGAAAGCGATGATGAACAGATTGTGGAAAAGATGGCGATGAAGATCCACGATCTGCGTATTTTCGAAGATGAGCAGGGAAAGATGAACCTGTCCATCGAACAGATCGGCGGCAGCGTGCTGTCCATTTCGCAGTTTACGCTGTATGCCAATTGCCGCAAGGGCCGCCGTCCGAGCTTTGATCAGGCTGCCCGCCCGCAGCAGGCCCGTCTTTTGTATGAGGTTTTCAATGAGGCACTGCGGAAAACCGGTCTGTCGGTAGAAACCGGAATTTTTGGGGCCCACATGAAGGTGGAACTGATGAATGACGGTCCGGTAACGCTGGTGCTGGACAGCAGCGAACTGTTTTAACAAAACGACGCAAGTCTTGAAAGGAGGAAGACGGTGGCACAGGTAATGATGGGCTCGGAGGTGGCGAAAGACCTCCGCCGCGGTATCGCGGAACAGATCGACAGATTGAAAGCGCAGGGAAGGCGGCTCCCCCGGCTGGCGGTAGTGCTGGTTGGCGATAATCCGGCTTCGCTTTCGTATGTCCGGGGAAAGGAAAAAGCCTGCGCGGAAGTGGGGATGGCGTCGCTGATGATTCATTTGCCATCATCGACGACCCAGGCACAGCTGATGGAACAGATCCGCCAGCTGAATCAGGATGCGACGGTGGACGGCATTCTCTGTCAGCTGCCGCTGCCTGAAGGGCTGGATGAGCGGCAGGTCATTCAGGAAATTGCCGTGGACAAGGATGTGGATGGCTTTCATCCGGTCAATGTGGGCAAGCTGCACCTGAAGGAAGACGGGTTTGTGCCCTGCACACCGCTGGGCTGCATGGAACTGCTGCATCGCATGGGCGTGGATCCGGCGGGGAAACGGGCTGTGGTGATCGGCAGAAGCAATCTGGTCGGCGCACCGGTAGCCCGACTGCTGCTGAATGAAAACGCGACCGTCACAATCTGTCATTCGAAGACGGCGGATCTGCCGGCGGTGTGCCGTCAGGCGGATATTCTGATTGCGGCGGTGGGGCGTGCGAAGATGATTACCTCCGATTACATCAAGGAAGGCGCCGCGGTCATTGACGTTGGTATCAACCGCACAGAAGAGGGCCGGCTGACGGGTGATGTGGACTTTGATTCCGCAGTGGAAAAAGCAGGCTGGATCACACCGGTGCCCAAGGGCGTCGGCCCGATGACCATCGCAATGCTGCTGAAAAATACAATGAAGGCCTATTATGGCCATGAAGGAGAACAGAAATGATCACGGGATATGATCTGAATGATATCGTGGAAATGAAGAAAGAACATCCCTGCCACAAGTCCAAATACTGGAAGATAATCCGCATGGGGGCGGATATCAAGATCAAGTGTCAGGGCTGCGGCGCGGCGGTGATGTTTCCGCGTTCTGAATTCGAGCGCAAGTGCAAGCGAATTATTGAAAAGGCCAATCAGGAACAGTAAGTTATGAACCAGTCTGAAAAGACTGGTTTCAGAGTGTTGACAAAACCCCATACTTTTTCACAATAAAGAGAAGGTATGGGGTTTTTATCCGGGTGGATTCCAAATTTTTCAGATT